>JACPUX010000004.1 GCA_016192065.1 Betaproteobacteria bacterium | reverse complement strand
CCCGCTCACCAGCTGGTCAATGACCTCTTTGGGGATACGTGGCAGCTCCACCGCCGCCTTCTTCTTGCTCGTCTTGCTTGGCATACATGCTCCTTTCAGGCTTCATGATATGCCTCGCACACAAAATTCCGGACAGGCTCGGGACGTTACCGTGTTGAGTTCGCCGAAAGCGAGCGAGGCGCCGGCCGCCAAACCGGTTGCGTACGTTGTCGTGCCGCAGATCACGACCAACTCTTCCTCTCCCAGCCCATTCACTTGGCCACCGACCAAATTCTCCGTCCATTTAGCTTGCGAGGTCATGGACGCCAATGGCGCCTTGGTCGTCAAGCCGTCGGTGGTTGGAGAGGGGCGCGCCGAGTTCAGCGAATTCAAGCGCGACTTTTCGCTATCGGGGAAACGCGCCGCAGAGGACGCATTGTTGCGGATGGGGGAGGCGCTTTCTGGCCTCGCCGAATTGAGGGCGCCTTGATCCGGTCAGATCCTTGCCGCAGTAAGTCAGATGCCGAACGGACGCGGAAGCGGCAGGATGCCTCTCCGGAAATCCCTCGGGCAGGTGCTTGGTCGCCAGCGCGAACGTTTTGGCGGAAACCCCGGACCTGGGGTCTCCGGGAGCAGCTACGCCGGAGTTTGGGGATCGCGTAATTTGGCCGGTCTGCGCCGACGTCGAGCGGGTTGAGCGCCGGACTCTGCGGAGGTGGCGCGGCTAAAGTGCGTCGACGCGCTTGGTCGAGAGCTTCCCCACCACGTGCATCTCGCAACGCCGGCAGTCGAAGCTGAGGGTGAGGCGCTCCTTGCCGTGCTGCAAGGTCATGGGGTCGGGCCGCAGGCCTTTGACCTCCTTGGGGCAAAGGTTGAAGGTGAAGCGCAGGCAGTGCTTGGTGATCATCAAGGAGACCGCGCCTTTTTCGCGATTCGCTTCAAAGGCGTCGGCGATCAGCTCGACGCCGTGTCTGGCGTAAAAGGCTCGCGCCTGGGCGTTGTACACGTTGCCGAGATAGCTCAGCTCCCGTTCCGGGTAGAGCGGGGGCGGAACTGCAGGCGCGGCGCGTCCGGGGCGCTGGTAGGCGGCGGCGCGCGCGGCGATCAGCGCGGCGACGGCGTCTCGGCGTAGGGCATTGCCGGCCGCCGCTGGCAGGAACGGTAGGGGCGAGAGCTCAAGGGTCACCGCGCGCGCCCGGAACTCGGTATTGCCGAGCTTCCCGAGTTGTTCGTGCCAGTGCCGGGCGGCTTGTTCCTGGTCGCGTGCCGAGGTTAGTTCACCGTGGTATTCAACACGGGCAGCATAGCCGTCCTGGTCAAGCAGTTCGAGGGCGAGACCCGAGCCACTGGGCACCAGGCGTAGATCGAGCTCGATGCGCCGCGCGGCGGAAGGCTTTTCCAGTAGCCTCAGAAATGCCCAGTCGCGATTGCGCAGCAGTTCGGTGCCGGGAACGAGATCCTGGGGGCAGTGCGCGGGAAAGAGCCGCTGCCGCCGCCCGCTGCCCTCGACACGGTTGATGTGGATTCCGGCCAGCTCGCCGTGGGCGTCGAAATAGCACAAGCCGTCACCCTTGCCGATTTGTGCCGTGGCTTCGATCTCGATCGCTTCACGATTCAGGCGCAGCACCTTGCCGACCGGCTCGCCGGCGAACTTGGGGGTGTCGAGTGCGACGATGTCGGGCTGGCGGCCGTTGACGAAGTAGTCCGTAGCACCGCGATTGAAGGTCTTCTCAGGCTGTGGCACGAAGCCGTAGGTACAGCGTCCGGACGAGCCCCGCAGAAACTCCGGGCGAGCATCGAGGATGCGGTCCAGTTCCTGGCGGTACCAGGCAGTGACATTCTTGACGTAGCCCACGTCCTTCAAGCGCCCCTCGATCTTGAAGGAGCTGATGCCCGCATCAATCAGGGCTTGGAGATTCGATCTCTGGTCATTGTCTTTCATCGACAACAAATGCTGGCCGGCGGCAAGCATCCGCCCGTCGCCGTCGCTGAGGTCATAGGGTAGACGGCAGGCCTGGGAACACTCGCCGCGGTTGGCGCTGCGGCCGGTTTGCGCATAACTGAGGTAACACTGGCCGCTGTAACTCACGCACAGGGCGCCATGCACGAAGAACTCCAGCATGGCTCCGGTCTGACTGGCAATTTCGCGGATCTGCGCCAAACTCAGTTCGCGCGCCAGGACGATCTGCGAAAAACCCACTGCCTCCAGGAAGCGCACTTTCGCGACGCTGCGGTTGTCCATCTGGGTGCTGGCGTGGAGCGCCAGGGGTGGCAGATCGAGCTCCAGCAAGCCCAAATCCTGAATGATCAGCGCGTCGGCGCCCGCCTCGAAGACCTGCCAGGCGAGTCGGCGCGCGGGCTCGAGCTCTTCGTCGCGCAGAATGGTGTTGAGGGCGACGAAGACCTGGGCGTGAAAGCGATGCGCGAATTGCGCGAGGCGCTCGATTTCGGCAAGCTCGTTGCCGGCTGAAGCGCGCGCCCCGAAGGCTGGGCCGCCGATGTATACCGCATCGGCGCCGTGCTTTACCGCTTCGATGCCGATCTCGGCGTCGCGCGCGGGGGCTAGAAGTTCAAGGGCGCGCATCGGCGCCTTCCGGGGAGATATCCCTGAATCGTTCACTCGCGGAAGTTGTTGAACTGCAGCGGGAAATCGGTGATGGATTTTTTCACCAAGGTGATGGCGTCTTGCAGATCATCGCGCTTGGCGCCGGATACTCGGACCGTGTCGCCCTGGATGCTCGCCTGCACCTTCATCTTGCTGTCTTTGATCAGGCGCTGGATCTTCTTGGCCAGCTCCTGTTCCACGCCCACCTTCACGGTGACCGCCTGCTTGACCTTGTTGCCGGTGATTTTCTCGATCTTGCCTTGCTCCAGGCAGCGGACATCCACTCCGCGTTTGGCGAGTTTTGCCGTGAGAATCTGCTGCACCTGGTCGAGCTTGAACTCATCGTCGGCGAATACGGTAAGCACCTTCTCGGCCAACTCCACCCGGGCGTCCGAACCCTTGAAATCGAAACGCGTGCTGACTTCCTTGTTGGTCTGATCGACCGCGTTGTGAACTTCGACTTGGTTGACTTCGGAAACGACATCGAAAGAGGGCATGATGGCAGACCAGTGGGGGAGGGAGGAATCACCGCGCAGGCGCAAAAACTAACACGCGCGGCGGCGGGGCACAATTGGGGGAGGAGCGGGCGGGACGGCCAGGGGAGCTGGCGGGTTTCGCGCGGTGGGGGAGGCCGACTGCCGGACGAAACGCTTCGGGTTCCGCCGGCGTCCTGGCTCTTGGTGCTCCACCCTCCTCCAATATTCCGGAATTTCCCGACGGGGGATGCCCGGCGAAAAAGTTGGCGGACTATACGTGGCTTCGCCCCTAGCGTCAAGCAGGTTTTGCCAGGCCCTGCGCGGGGCTCCGGGCGTCGTTTTCAATCGTGTGCGCGGCGGCACTTCGCCTGGATTCTGGGGGCGGGGCACAGGACGCTCGATCGCTTTCGTGCGCGCGCGACACGGCTATGGCCTAAATCTAGGCGCCTTCGGCAGGGAGCAACAGGGCCTCCGCTTCGATTTCCACCAGCATCGCCGGGTCGATCAGCCGGCTCACTTCCACCATGGCGGTGGCGGGGCGGATGTCGCGAAAGAACTCGCCATGCGCCCGGCCGATGGCCTGCCAATGATCGATGTTGACCACGTACATGCGCGTGCGCACCACGTCGGCGAGCCGGGCGCCGGCGCGGGCGAGCGCGGTCTCGATGTTCTTCAGGGTCTGCACGGTCTGGGCATAGGCGTCCCCGGGACCGACGATCTGTCCTTGCGGATCGGTGGCGGTGGTGCCGGAGACCCAGATCATATTGCCGATGCGCACGGCGCGGGAATAGCCAACGATGGGTTCCCAGGGTGTGCCGGTGGCGATGTTTTGTCTTTCCATGATGCCTTTCCTTGGTGTTGATCTGGCGCGAACGCCGCGATCCGAGTATTTGCCCCTCGTCGCACCCGCCCGCCGGGCCGGTACAGACCCTGTCTCGCGCATGGCCGGCCGATGCGCGCGGCCCTGCTACAATGCGAGCCTCAAGGAATTCCTCGGGTCCGGGAGCCCTACGCGCCCGGCAGACGCTCCGCATGAATGCGCCCCTCATTTATCGCATCGTTCCGACGCATCCGCAAGCCCACCTGTTCACGGTGACTTGCACGCTGGCGCAACCCGCGCCCGAGGGCCAAGTGCTTCGATTGCCCACCTGGATTCCTGGCAGCTATCTGATCCGCGAATTCGCCCGTAATGTCGTGCGTCTGGCCGCCCGAGTTGACGCTACGCCAGTCGCAGTGGAAAAGATCGCCAAAGATGCTTGGCGTTGCGGCCCCGCCCCGGGTCCGCTAGCGATCATCTACGAGGTCTATGCCTGGGATTTGTCGGTGCGCGCCGCGCACCTCGACCAGAGCCACGGGTTCTTTACTGGCAGCAGCGTCTTTCTGTGCCCGGAAGGATTCGAGCAGTCTCCCTGCGAGGTCGAGATCGCGCCGCCCGAAGGGGAGGAATACGCCGGCTGGCGCGTGGCCACCAGCATGCCGCGGCTGGATGCGCCAGAGTTCGGGTTCGGGCGCTACAGAGCGGAGAACTACGACGCCTTGATCGACCATCCGGTGGAACTGGGCACCTTTACCCTTACCCGGTTCGAAGCCCAGGGCGTGCCGCACGATGTGGCCATCACCGGCCGGCACAACACCGATCTGCCGCGGCTCACTGGGGATCTACAGCGCATCTGCGCCTGGCAGATCGCTTTTTTTGGTACCCCCGCGCCCATGGACCACTATCTATTTCAAGTGATGGCGGTGGGCGAAGGTTACGGTGGGCTCGAACATCGTTCCAGCACCAGCCTGATTTGTTCGCGCGACGATTTGCCGCATCCGCGCATGGAACGCATGAGCGAGGACTACCGCGGCTTTCTCGGACTCGCCAGCCATGAGTACTTCCATACCTGGAACGTCAAGCGCATCAAGCCCGCCGCCTTTGTTCCCTACGACCTGAGCCGCGAGAGCTACACCAGGCTGCTGTGGGTGTTCGAAGGTTTCACTTCCTACTACGACGACCTCGCTCTGTTGCGCTGCGGCCTGATCGACGCCGACAGCTACCTCGAGTTGCTCGGACGCACCGTCACCAACGTCTTGCGCGGCAGTGGCCGGACCAAACAGAGTGTTGCAGACTCCAGTTTCGACGCCTGGATCAAGTATTACCGCCAGGATGAGAACGCCCCCAACGCGGTGGTCAGCTATTACGCCAAGGGCGCGCTCTTGGGGCTTTTGCTCGATTTGCACCTGCGGCGCGAAAGCCGGGTCTCGCTCGACCACCTGATGCGCGCGCTCTGGCAGCGCCATGGCCTGACCGGCGTGGGCGTCCCGGAAGATGGCGTGCAGCATTTGGCGGAAGAAATCTCCGGTCTCGATCTCGGAGCCTTCTTCGACGATTTCGTCTATGGTACCGCCGAGTTGCCGCTTGCCCAGGCATGCGCCGAGTTCGCCCTGCGCTTCAACCTGCGCGCCACTGAGGGCGCTGGCGACAAGGGCGGGCGGCCCGGCAAGAACGGCTTGGGCAAGGTGGCGCTGGGCGCCAAGCTGGCGCCGGGAAATGAAGCCAGGCTCGCGCACGTTTTCGACGAGGGTGCGGCGCAACGCGCCGGCCTTGCCGCCGGCGACCAGATCATCGCTGTCGCTGGCTTGCGTGCCACCAGCGCCAATCTCGACAACCTCTTGCAGGGCGCGCGCGGCGCCGACAGCGTGCCGGTGTTCGCTTTCCGGCGTGACGAGCTGCTTCGCTTCGAGCTGCCACTGCTGCCGGCCCCTTTTGATACCTGCTGGATCGAACTCGAGGACGCGGCACCGCCCGAGGCGATCGTCCGGCGGGATCAGTGGCTGGGCACCGCGGGTTGAACGCGCACAAGCTGGTTCTGGATACCAACGTTGCGCTCGACTGGCTGGTTTTCGCCGACCCGCGCTTTGCGCCCATCGCCGCGAGAATCGCCGCGGGCGAGGCGCAGGTACTCACCACGCCGCTTTGCGCCGCGGAATTTCTGCGGGTGCTCGCTTATCCGACGCTCAAGCTCAGCCCAGTACGTCAGCAGGACGTGGCGCTGGCCTACGCGGCGAGTACGCGGCTGTGCCTGCCAGCTCCGCTACCCAGTGGTTTACCGGTCTGCCGCGACGGCGATGACCAGAAGTTCCTGGAATTGGCGGCGGCCGTCGGTGCGCAGTGGTTGATCACCCACGACCGGGCTCTGCTGGCCTTGGCGCGGCGCCTGCCATCAGCGGTGCGCACACGCATCGCGCCGCCGCGGCAAGTCGTGGCCGCCTGGGCCGGTGCCGGTTGGACGCTACCATAATGGGCAGGGCAGCGGCCGCGTTCTGGCTTGACAGGCGCCGTCCCATTCCGCACCTTCCACCGTGGCGAGCGGGGAGATTGCTGCGTCGTGGCGCGATCTTGAACTATTGATCCGGCCAGATGAAGTTTGAAGTTTCAAGCGGCATATTTGACGCGCGGATCTTGGAAGAAGCTCTTGACCCGCTCGGGTGACTGTTCGAGTTTGAGCATGTGCTCGGTGGCTGCGAGTTTCAATTTGGCCTTGG
>JACPUX010000008.1 GCA_016192065.1 Betaproteobacteria bacterium | reverse complement strand
GCGTGCTGTTTCTCGACGAGCTGCCGGAGTTCGAGCGCAGCGTGCTGGAAGTGCTGCGCGAGCCGCTGGAATCCGGGCGCATCACCATCTCGCGCGCCGCGCGCCGCGCCGATTTCCCCGCGCAGTTCCAGCTCATCGCCGCGATGAACCCCTGCCCGTGCGGCTACCTCGGCCACTACAACGGCAAGTGCCGCTGCACACCCGACCAGGTCGCGCGCTACCGCAACAAAATTTCCGGCCCGCTGCTGGACCGCATCGACATCCAGATCGAGGTGCCCGCCGTGCCACAGGAAGATTTGCTCAACAAGGCGGACGGCGAGGCCAGCGCCGACTTGCAGGCGCGCGTGGAAATCGCAAGGCAGCGCCAGCTCGCGCGCCAGGACAAGGCCAACGCACAACTCTCGGTGACCGAGATCGACGCGTTATGCATCCCCGATGCGCAGGGCGCCGCCTTGCTGCAACAGGCGATCAGCCGCCTCAACCTCTCCGCACGCGCCTACCACCGCGTGCTCAAGGTCGCGCGCAGCATTGCCGATCTGGAAGGAGTGGACGGGATTGAAACCAGACATATCGCCGAGGCGGTGCAGTACCGGCGGCTGAATCTCTAGCTAGAACGGCGGCTCACTCGCCAGAGCCAATGGCTCACCGCTCAGCGGATGGGCAAAACTCAATGCGCTGGCATGCAGCAGCAGCCTCCCCGCCCTGCCCTCCCCTCCGTACAGCGCATCGCCCAGGATGGGATGCCCGATAGCCGCGAGGTGCACGCGCAACTGGTGGGTGCGGCCGGTGACGGGTTCGAGTTCCACGCGAGTAGTGCCAGCGTTTTTATCATGCGCCAGTAGGCGGTAGCGTGTGAGCGAGGGCTTGCCGCTCGCAAAATCCACCTTCTGTTTCGGACGGTTCGGCCAGTCGCCAATCAGCGGCAGGTCGATCTCGCCGGACGGCAATTCCAGCCTGCCGGATACCACCGCCACGTAGCGTTTTTGCACTTCGCGCTCGCGGAACAGATGCGACAAACGGCGCTGCATCTCCGCGCCGCGCGCGAACAGCAGCAGGCCGGAGGTCGCCATGTCCAGGCGGTGCACGATGAGCGCATCGGGAAACCCGGCCTGCACGCGGCTCGCGAGGCAGTCCTGCTTGTCCGCCCCGCGCCCCGGCACGGCAAGCAGCCCGGCGGGCTTGTTCGCCACGATGAGGGATTCGTCTTGGTAGATCAGGTCGACGCCGTGAGGAGGAGTGTGAACAGGTTTCAAGGAGGACAGCCGGTTGCAGGAAAGGCCATCAGTCTTTTTCGGATGGCGCCTGGGGAGGATGGTCTTCTTGCGACTGCGGCTCACCGCCGCCCCATCCCCCGGCGGGACGGTTCTTGCTCTGATCCGCCCAGACGAAACGGCCGAACAGCACGCAGCCCTTCATGCCCGGACTGCAGGGCAGGTCATTCACCTTCTGGCATTTGCCTTCGTGTTCGTGCGGACATCCCCAGGAGCTCATGGGCTTCTCATTTCCCCGTCAAATTCGACTACCTTGTGCGCTCAACTCTAGCACACTCCATTTTGCCTAATGCATCCCGCCCGGCGCGCGCCAGATACCGGCGATCGGCCTTTCCTGCGCACTCAGCCCCAGAGGGGGCAAGCCATACATCCCGGTGATGGTGCGCAGCAGGGTGTAATGGTTGATGCGCTGCGCAGACCTGCCGGGCTTGACCATCGCGCCGACGAAGACCGTCGCGATGCGGTTGTCCTCCGGGCCGTCGTCCTCATCCCAGGTCACGATCAGCAGGCTGTT
>JACPUX010000007.1 GCA_016192065.1 Betaproteobacteria bacterium | reverse complement strand
GAGGTTTGCTCGATCGCTTCCGGCTCCGTCAACATGAACCCCAACTTTGTCGTTTCCCCGGCAAGCATCCCGCCGATTCCGTTCGGGGAGGGTGTCAGCTTGAGTCTTGGGCTGCACGGGTACAACGGGAGTCCCCCGATCACCGCCGGAAACAACCCGGTTTCCAAAGCGAATACCTTGATCGTCGGAAAGCAAGGGGCAAGCGTTCCCGGCTGGAACGGCTCTGCCGGCCTTAGCGCCAGTTTGGCGCGGACTGACGGAACCGTGCTCGTTGTCGATCCCTACGGCGCCAAGGTGCTCCAGCCGGACGGGGTTGGTCTGGCCGAAACCAGTTTTTCCACTTCGCCCGACGCGGACCTTTTCCAAATGCACCTGGTCATGCCCCCGGTTCGCACCGGCAGCCTCATTCATATCGTCAAGGCGCCCGACCTGGTGACCTTCAAGACGCTTGACGAGGGTCTGAACTGGACTTTCAAGTCCGCTATGGGCCTTGAGCCCTACTCCTGGGCATTCGGCGATCCCTTCGGAAACGGCTTGTGGGTTCCTGCCCGAGCCGTCGGCTCGGGTCCGTTTGGTCTCTATGGGACTCAAGACGACGGTGCGTCCTGGCAGCGCATCGATGATGGCATCTCGCTGGCAGCGCTGGGGGCTTCGCTCTTCCACATCGCCACCGACCCCCGCGCCATCGCCCTTGGCGGCGGCACGGTTTATGGTGCCTCGGATCAGGGCGTAGTGGTGAGCCACGATCGGGGCGTGAGCTGGACTCTGTTGCACGCCACTGCCGTAGCGGTCAACACCGTGGCGGTGGCCTACGAGGGGGCGGTGACGCTGCTTCTGGCCGGCACCGCCGCCGGCGTGATCGCCTCGCGCGATGGTGGCCTGAGTTGGTCCGAGTTCGGCCGCGGGCTGTACGCGCTGGCTCATCGTGTCTATTTCGTCAACGGCCTTTTGCTCACCGGCAGCGCCGCCGGCTGGTACCTTTGTGATGACTTGGCCTGCGACGGTGCGCACTCCGCGGTGCCCCCGGCGGCGCAGCGCGGCGAGGTCGAGGTGGTCGAGTTTCAGCACGCGGCCTTGGACCACTACTTCATCACCGCCGACGCCGCCGAGGCGGCGGCCGTGGACGCGGGCTGGGCGGGTCCGGGCTGGACGCGCACCGGCTACACCTTCACCGCCTGGACGCCGCTGGGCAACCCCATCGCCAAGGATGTGTGCCGCTTCTACGGTTCCTTCAGCCCCGGGCCGAACAGTCATTTCTTTTCCGCGAGCGCCTTGGAATGCGACCAACTGCACCGCTTGCAAAAGATCACCCCGGCCACCGAGCGGCGCTTGAACTTCGAGGCTCTGGTGTTCCAGGCCGAGGCGCTCGACGCGGCAAGTGGCACCTGCCGCACCGGTACCCGGCCGGTTTATCGGGCCTACAACAACGGCTTCGCCCGCGGCATCGACTCCAGCCACCGCTTGGTCACCAAGCACTCCGAGATCCCCAGCCTGGTCGCGCGCGGCTGGGTGGATGAGGGCGTGGCGTTTTGTGTGAAGGGCGAGTGAGGGCTCTTGGCGGGAGTTTCGGGCGGGACGGCGGTGTGGGGGTTCGGCGCACTCGCGGAATGCCGAGCTTCGCTTTGGCAAAGTGAAACGACCAGTGCGCCCCCTCACCTGCGCTGGCGAGCGCCTTTCCCCTCGAGGGGCTGAGTAACGCTTGCTCGTGGGCAATAGGCTGAGATCGGGCGTCGGCCTACCGCGGCACCGGTGCGCCCGCAGCGGATTCTCGTCGGGGCCGTAGTGCTAATCGCGACGATTCTGGAAGCTCCCGTGAATCACTTCCGCGAGACGCAGTGCGCCGCGAGCATCAAGCTCCGCGCGCAGACCAAAGCGGCTGCCGTGGGCAACCGCGATTTCAGTCAGCCGCGACCGCGCCAGCCCTCGTGCTTGGGCCAGGCAAAGGCGGATCACGCCGCCGTGCGTTACCACCAGGCCGCGCCCCGTGGGCTTGAGGCGCAAGAGATCGGCGAGGGCGGCGCGTACCCGCCGCGCGAAATCGGGCAGCGATTCGCCGCCGGTGGGTGGGTGGCGCCAGGGATCTTGCCAGAAAGCCAACAAGGCCTCGCGGTCGCTCTCCAGCAGCGCCTCGTTGGTCTTGCCCTCCCAGGCGCCGAAGTCGATTTCGGCCAGACGCGCTTCGACATGAAGAGGCAGTCGGCGGGCACGCGCGAGGTTCTCGGCGAAGACCGCGCAGCGGCGCAGCGGGGAGCACACCACGAACTCCCAATCGGCGCCCCGCCGCACGGCCTCGTGCATTTGCGCCAGGCCCAAGGGGCTGAGGGCATCGTCGCCGCGGCCACGAAACCCGCTGGCGCCGGTGTCGCCGTGGCGCAGCAGTTCGAGTTCCAGGCTCAACCTGCAAACCTCGGCCGGGTTCCGCGCAGCGCTTTGCCGCTTGGCTTTCGCATCACCGGGTAGTGCTCCGCCGAGGATTTCTGGGTTCAGAGCCTGGCGGACACCGCGGCTTCGGCAAACGTCGCCATGCCACCGTGCAAAGCGCAGGCCAGGCGCAGTAGCGGCAGCGCTACGGCGGCACCGCTGCCCTCGCCCAGGCGCAGTTCCAGCGCCAGCAAGGGTCGCATCTTGAAGGCCTGCACCAGCCGGGCGTGGCCAGGTTCGGCGGAGGCATGCGCCAAGAAGAAGTACTCCGCTGCGCCGGGACAGAGCCTTTCGGCGGCCAGCGCCGCGGCGGTGGCGATGAACCCATCGACCAGAACCGGTAGACCCTCCTGGGCGCAGGCAACATAGGCTCCGGCCAGCGCGGCGATTTCGAATCCGCCCAGGCGGCGCAACGCTTCCCGTGGCTCGCGCAGATGGTCGGCGTGGAGGCTCAGGGCACGCTCGACCACCGCGCGCTTGTGGGCGACTCCTTCGGCATCGAGGCCAGTGCCGGGTCCGGCCAGGTTCGCTGGCGTATCGTTGAGCAGGGCGCAGGCCAGCGCGGCGGCGGCAGTGGTATTGCCGATGCCCATCTCGCCGCCGATGAACACCTCGGCCCCGCGACCGAGCGCGCGCAAGGCCGCGGCGCGGCCTTCGAGCAAGGCACCGGCGAGCTGCTCGTCACTCATCGCCGGCTCGCGCGCCAGATTTGCGGTGCCTCGTCCGAGCGCGGCGTGGCGAACCCCAGGCACACCATCGAGGCCGCCCGCGGTGCCCAAATCGATGATTTCCATGCTCGCTGCGAGGTGCCGCGCCAGCACGCTGATGGCGGCCCCACCGCGGGCGAAATTCTTGATCATCTCGGCCGTGACCGCCTGCGGAAACGCCGAAACGCCTTCGGCGGCGACGCCGTGATCACCAGCGAAAACGCTGATCCAGGCATTGCCTGCTTGCGGGCGTTCGCGCCCTTGCAGTCCGGCCAGGCGAATAGCGATGCGTTCCAGCTCTCCCAACGCGCCGGGCGGTTTGGTGAGCTGCGCCTGCCGCAGGCGCGCGGCCTCCGCGGCACGGTGATCGATGCGGCGCGGGGGGGAATTCAGCCAGGCTTGGACCATGGTTCTCCTTTCAGGAAGTGGGGCAGGCCGGCCACGGTGAGCACGACCCGGTCGCAGATCTGTGCGAGCGCCTGATGCATCTCGCCCGCCATATCACAATAGCGGCGTGCCAGTTCCGCCTCGGGCACCACACCCAGCCCGGTTTCGTTGCCGACCAGCACATACTCGCACGGCAATTGCGACAACATTTCGAGCAGGGCGGCACGTTCGGCGCTGGCCCGCGCTTCGCCGGCGAGCAAAAGGTTGGTGAGCCACAGGGTCAAGCATTCGACCAGCAGCAGCGCGCCCGGGTGGGCGTGGGCGCCCAGAGCTTGGGCGAGCGCCAGGGGTTCTTCCACGGTCAGCCAGGACGCGGGACGCATCGCGCGATGCGCGGCGATGCGTTGTCGCATCTCTTCGTCCAGTGGCCGGGCGGTGGCGATATAGGTCACCGCCAGGCCACTGGCTCGCGCGCAGGCCTCGGCCAGGCGGCTCTTGCCCGAACGCACGCCGCCCAGAATCAAGGTGCCCATCGCGGCTGAGCACTGGTGAAGTGATCGGGTCGGCCGTGGGCTTGTTCGCCAAGGCTCAGCGACGACGCATTGCCGTGGTGATCCACGCGCGCTCCCGCCGCAGCATGGCGATTCCGCAGAGCACGGCGGCAAGCCCCAAGTACAGCGCGAAGTTGCCCAGCGAACGGGGGAAGTAGCGCCACAGTGCGTCGACAAACCCATCCCATCCGGGTGCGGTGACGACCCCTGACCAAAAATAGAAGCTGCCGCTCGAAATCAGTTCGCAGATGAAGGCGGCAAGCACCGCGGCGAACATGGCCTGCGCCAGAAAGCGCGGCTCGAAGCGACCCGCCTGAGCGAGCCAGCGACCTCCCAACCACAACGCGCCATAGGCGGGAATCAGAAAGGGATAGGCCACGCTGACACAAAAGTCCGCCACACCCCCGACGCCGATGGCATACGCGTCGGCGCCGGCGGCGAGCGCCAGGAGGATGAAAAACACGCGCACTCGAGAAAGAAAAAAACCGGCCAGGAAAAACACCGCCCAACTGGCATCAGGCAGAAAATGCAGGGTCGCGAAGTGGTGACTGCGCGTCACCACCATCAGCAAAGCCAGGATGGCACCCAGCGCCCAGAACTGGCGCCGCTCGATCGTGAACATCAGTCTCTTCCTCCACCTTGGCGCAGGTCTTTCCGGCCATGCGCCGTGAACCCACGCGCGCACCCGTGCATGGGCCGAACAAGCCGGCTGAGGAAGGGGGACGCGAACCGCCTAAAGGAGCGAAAAACCCGCTCACGCACCGCCCGCCGCAATGCCGACACCAGGCTACAGGCCGGTCTCCGGGCTGGCGAACGAGGCTTATCGATCCTCGGATCGCGGCGCCTTCCCATGCGCACGCACAGTGGCAAAAGGCCGTGATCTTATTCGCTTACCGTTGCGGGGGCAGCACCGGAATTGCCGCGCGCACATTTTGGGCGCGACGCACCGGTTTCCCGTTTCATCCTTGCGGCGAATGCCTTGGGGACACCTGAGGCTCGGGCGATGTTAACACGCCAGCGGCGAGATCGAAAAATTCTTCCCGAACTCTCGCTCAAGCCTTCTTGGCTTTGCCTGCTTTGCTTGCCGCCGCCGGGGCGTGCGCCGCGCGCAGGGCCTCGAGGGAGACCTTTTGCAACTCGAGGGTCTTGATGGTGGTTTGCAGCAGCGTGACGTTCATCGCCAGCCAGTTCTCGACCACTTTAAGCTCTTGGATCTTGCGCTCGATCTCCGCCGGGTCGAGTGTGGCCAGTATGCCCGCCGGACCACCAAGTCCGGGCATGCCGGGCAGCCCGGCGGGGGCACCGACACTGGCCATGCCGAAGGCCAGCGGGTTCCACATTTTCTGCAAGAAGTCGAAGGCTTCTTCGGGGGTGAACTGCTGGCTCATGGCGGCATCCTCGGGGGGTTTTCCGCTATTATGCCTCAATGGAAACTGCGGACCACAGCTTGTTGCACGGCCTCGCCACCATCGTCGGCGAAGGCCAGGTGTTGGTCGATCCGGCCGACACCGCATCGTATTACGAGGATTGGCGCGGGCGGTATCACGGCCGGGCACTGGCGGTGCTGCGCCCAGGGACACGCGAAGAAGTCGCCGCGGTGGTGGCCCGCTGCGCCGCGGCTCAAGTGGCCATCGTTCCCCAGGGCGGCAATACCGGTTTGTGCGGTGGCGCCACGCCGCAGGGCACGCGCCCCGAGGTGGTGCTGAGCCTGGCGCGGCTCAATCGTTTGCGCGAAATCGATGTGGCCAATGCGACGCTCACCGTGGAAGCCGGCATGACCCTTTTTGCCGTGCAGGAAGCGGCGGCCGAGGCCGGGCTGCGGTTTGCGCTTTCGCTGGCGGCGGAAGGCAGCGCACAGATCGGCGGCAACCTTTCCACCAACGCCGGGGGCACCGCGGTCTTACGTTATGGCAATGCCCGACAGCAGGTGCTGGGCCTAGAGGTGGTCCTGCCGGATGGGCGCATCTGGCACGGTCTGCGCGCCCTGCGCAAGGACAACACCGGCTATGACTTGAAGCATTTGTTCATCGGCGCCGAAGGGACTCTGGGCATTATCACCGCCGCCGTGCTGCAATTGCAGCCGCGCCCGAAAGCCAGCGCCACGGCCTGGGTGGCGGTCGCCGATGCGGGCGCGGCGGTGCACCTGCTGATGCGCCTGCGCGATGCCCTGGGCGAGCGCTTGAGCGCCTTCGAGCTGGTGGCCCGAGTATGCGTGGAGCTGGTGCTGGAGCACCTTCCCGAGACCCGCGACCCACTGCCCGGATTCCCCTGGTATGTACTGGTCGAGGTGCAGGACAGCCTCGCCGCTGGCGGTTTGCCCGAGCTGCTCGAAGCTGCTTTGGGCGAGAGCGTGACCGCTGGCGACGCCCTTGATGCCTTGATTGCTCAATCGCAGGCGCAGGCGGCAAGCTTCTGGCGCTTGCGCGAAGCGATTTCCGAAGCGCAGAAGCGCGAGGGTTTCAGCATTAAGCACGATGTGTCGCTGCCGGTTTCACGCCTGCCGGAATTTCTTGACCGCGCCGGGGAAGCCGTGGCTTCGGCTTTTCCCGGGGTGCGCGTGGTGGCTTTCGGGCACCTGGGCGACGGCAACTTGCATTACAACCTCGCCATGCCCCGGCGGGCCGATAATGCCGCCTTGATCGACGCCACCCCCCAGGCCAACCGGCTGGTGCATGACCTCGTGGCCGCACTGTCCGGCAGCATCAGCGCGGAACATGGGTTAGGGCAGCTCAAGCGCGAGGAAATCCGCCGCTACAAGAGCGCTCTGGAACTGGAACTCATGGCACGCATCAAGCGCGCCCTTGACCCGCAAGGAATCATGAATCCGGGCAAAGTGCTGTAAACTGGCGCCAGACTTGGCACTGCGCGCAAACATGGGCAAACTTCTTCTCCTCATCATCGGCATCTTCCTGGTGCTATTCGCCGTTCGACTCTATCACGCGCGTCAGGGAACCAGCCGACCGCGTACGCCAGAGGCCGCCCCGCCCGTGGACGAAAAGATGGTGCGCTGCGAGCGCTGCGGCGTGTACCTGCCGCGCAGCGAAAGCCAACTGGTCTCGGGCCGGCACTATTGCCGCGATCCGGGATGCGGCGGCGCCCCCCATTGAAGTTTTCCGCAACCCGCGGTTTCGGGCATGACCACCATCGTCCTGCGTGAAACCACGCTCTCGGGCGAATCTCAGGATCGCGCGCAACGCATCCTAGCGCTCCTGAATCTCTATCGACTGGGTTGCGGTGGGCTGTTCCTGATCATCGCCGCGGCGGCGGACCTGGGCATGTTCCCGGTCAAAGATTTCGCCGTGTTTGCGACCATCGCGGTGGCCTACCTGGCGCTGGGCATCGGCATCTACTGGCGCCTGCGCGACCGCCAGGAGATCGCGCCACGTACCTTGGCCGGCCTCATCGCGCTTGATTCAGTGCTGATCGCGCTCCTGTCGCAGAGTGCGGGTGGCATCTCCCACTCGCTGGGCATCGTGCTCTACCCCACGCTCGCCGGCTACGGCTGGCTGGTGCGCGACCGCCTGGCGCTGCTCTTCGCCGCGGTGCCCAGCGTGGTGCTTCTGACCGGCGATTTCCTGCACATTCTCCAGACCCGCAGCGATTCGGCCTCGATTTTCCAGACTGGCTTGATCGGCCTGGGCTTCTTCGCAACTTCGGTGCTGGGCATCTTGCTCGGGCGATACAACCAGGCCAGCGAACAGCTTGCGGCCAAGCGCGGTGTCGACCTGGCAAGCCTCGAACAAGTCAATCAACTAATCATCCAGGACATGCAAGATGGCGTCCTGGTGGTCGACGGCGAATCGCTGGTGCGCGGCCACAACGCCCAGGCGGAACGGCTGCTAGGTATTTATGGCAAGACCCGCGACGGCGTGCCGCTGAGTCGTTTTTCCCCCGCCCTGGCGAGCTACTGGGCGGATTGGCGGCAATACGGCTGGAAAGAGGAGAAACCGCTCGCGGTACAAGGCACGCAAAGGCTTCTGCGGGTGCGCCTCATGCCCGTTGGCGCGGACCGCGCCGCCGGCGCCATCGTGTTCCTCGAAGACCTGGGCCGGGCCCAGGCACAAGCGCAGCAACTGAAACTGGCGGCGCTGGGGCGGCTTACCGCCAACATCGCGCATGAGGTGCGCAATCCGCTGTCGGCCATCAACCACGCGACCGAACTGCTGCAAGAGAACCCCGGATTGCCGGAAACCGAAAGTCGGCTGCTGGGCATCATCCACACCAACGCCACACGCATCAACCGTATCGTCAGCGATGTGCTGGAACTCAATCGGCGCGACCGCATTCAGACCGAAAGTTTCGACCTCGAACCCTTTCTCAGCGCCCTGATCGAGGAGCTCACTCAGGTCGAGGGCATCACGCCAGGTGGGGTGCTGGTCTCAGTGCTGGGCGGGCCGCGCATCCGCTTCGATCGCGGACATCTCAACCAGATTCTTTGGAACCTCCTGCGCAACGCCTGGCAGCACGGCCGACAACGCGAAGGCAGCATTCGCGTGGCGGCGCGGCCCGGCTACAGCGCCGGTCATGTAATATTGGAGGTTCAGGACGATGGTGAGGGCGTGCCGGCGGCCAATCGCGGCCAGCTCTTCGAGCCGTTCTTCACCACCCGTCCCGGCGGTACCGGGTTGGGCTTGTACGTCGCCCGCCAGCTCGCCGAAGCCAACACCGCGTCGCTGGAGCTGGTGGACCGCAACGGCCCGGGAGCGCTGTTTCGAATCCTAGCCCAGTCGGGCGAAAGCAAATGAGGCCGCATGGTCACCAAAGCACGCAGCCGACACGTCCTGCTGGTCGATGACGAGCCGGACATCCTGGAACTACTGGAGCTCACGCTCCTGCGCATGGGGCTCGAGGTTACCCGCGCGCAGTCCGTGGGCTCGGCGCTGGAAGCGCTGAAGGCGGCGCACTTCGATCTGTGTCTCACCGACATGCGCCTGCCCGATGGCGAAGGCCTGCGCATCGTGGAGCACATCGCTCAGCAGGGGCTCGACGTCCCCGTGGCGGTGATCACCGCCCACGGCAACACCGCCAATGCGGTCGCCGCGCTCAAGGCGGGTGCCTTCGACTACCTGGCCAAGCCCGTGGGCCTGGAACAACTGCGCGCTCTGGTGAAGACCGCGCTCAAACTGCCACAGACCCAGACCCCGGTGGAGGAACCGCAGGAGCAGGCGCTGCTCGGCCAATCCCCGGCGATCCGCGAAGCCCGCCGCCTGATCGAGAAACTCGCGCGCAGCCAGGCTCCGGTGTACATCACCGGCGAATCGGGCAGCGGCAAGGAGTTGGCGGCTCGGCTGATCCACGACAAGGGCCCGCGCGTCGGCCACCCCTTCGTGCCGGTGAACTGCGGGGCCATTCCCGAAACCCTCATGGAATCGGAGTTTTTCGGCTACAAGAAGGGCGCCTTCACTGGGGCCGACAGCGATCGCGCGGGGTTCTTTCAGGCCGCGACCGGCGGCACCCTCTTCCTCGACGAAGTCGCCGACCTGCCGATCAACATGCAGGTGAAGCTGCTGCGGGCGATTCAGGAAAAGCGTGTGCGCAAAGTCGGCGCTACCCAGGAAGAACCGGTCGATGTGCGCATCATCAGCGCCACGCATCAGCAACTCGAGGCCCTGGTGGAAGCTGGAAAATTCCGCCAGGACCTCTACTATCGCCTGAACGTGATTCAACTGGCCATGCCCAGCCTGCGCGAAATGGCCGAGGACATTCCGGAGATCGCCCGCGCGGTCCTGCGACGCCTGGGCGGCGACGCCGCGGCCGATTTCGAGCCGGACGCGCTCGAAGCGCTCAAGCATTACGCCTTCCCGGGCAATGTGCGCGAGCTTGAAAACGTGCTTGAACGCGCGCTGGCGCTGGCCGCGCAGCCGCGACTGATCACCGTCGAAGACCTGCATCTGTCGCCCGCACCCAGCGAATCCGGGCTAGAGGCACCGACACCCAGCTCCAGGTGGCCGCTGCAGGAATACCTCGACCGAGTCGAAAAGGAAGCCATACTCGAAGCGCTGGAGAAGACGCGTTTCAACCGCACCGCCGCGGCCAAGCTTCTCGGCATCACCTTCCGCGCCATGCGCTACCGCATGGAGCGGCTGGGCATCAATTGAGACCGCCCCAAAGGCCCGCGCTTGCTGCGGCAGAGCGCTATGGCGCGGCGCTCGCCCAGGCTGCAAAGGCCGCACGGCCGTCAGCCTCGCGCTCGGTTTTGCCGTCGTCGGGCAAAGAGTATTCGAGGTACTAGTGACCTCGCGAAAGCGGCTCAGCCTCAGCCCCGAGGGCCTGGTGCCCGAAGCGCGCCAGATTGACTCGCCCAACTGCGACGAGCGTCCGGGCGGCATGGCGGTGGAGCTTCTGGTGCTTCACAACATCAGCCTGCCACCGGGCGAATTCGGCGGCGAGGGAATCGTCAAACTGTTCACCAACACCCTCGATCCCAGGGCCCACCCGTACTACGCGAGCATCGCCCATCTACGCGTCGCGGCACATTTCTTGATCCGGCGGGACGGCGAGTTGATTCAGTTCGTTGCCTGTACCAAGCGCGCCTGGCATGCCGGAGTCTCACAGTGGCAGGGGCGCGAGCACTGCAATGACTTTTCCGTCGGCATCGAACTCGAAGGTACCGACCAGAGCGGCTACACCAACGCGCAGTACACCCGTCTGGGTGGCCTGACCCGATTGCTTGCCAGGACCTACCCGATCGCCGCGGTCGTGGGCCACAGCGACATCGCACCGGGGCGCAAGACCGACCCAGGGCCAGGCTTCGACTGGACCCGACTGGATTGGCTGAAGCGCCGCCCCAGCTCGCGATTGGACAAGAAGCGCGATCGGGCGGATAATGAAAAGTTATGTTGAATCAGTTCCCGTCCCCCGCGCCCGGTCGGCAACGCCGCGCCGGTGCCGCAGCCCGCGGCGCGTTTCGGCCTGCCTCCTAAGTTCCGCCCTTCGGGCGACATTCCGAACTCACTCTTTTTCGCGGCATGAAGCTATTCGTTGATTTTTTACCCCTGATCCTGTTTTTCATCGCCTTCAAGCTGGCCGACATCTATGTCGCCACGGGGGTCGCCATTGCCGCCTCGGTGATTCAGATCGGCTGGCTCAAGTTCCGCGGCCAGCCAGTGGGGACCAGCCAGTGGCTGAGCCTGGCCGTGATCCTGATCTTCGGCGGCGCCACCTTGCTGCTGCGCGACGACACCTTCATCAAGTGGAAACCCACCGTGCTCTATTGGGTGTTTGGCGGCATCCTTGCCGCGGGCAAGCTCTTTTGGCGTCGCGACCTCCTGAAGAAACTCATCGACGAAAAAGAAATCGCGCTGCCCGATCCGGTCTGGAGCATGCTCACCTGGTCCTGGGTCGGCTTCTTCGCCGCCATGGGCGTACTCAACCTCTATGTGGCCTTCAACTGGCCACTCGAGGTCTGGGTCAACTTCAAAGTCTGGGGTGGCATCGGGCTGACCCTGGCTTTTGTGCTGGCGCAGGGGGTGTTGTTGTCGCGCTATGTGCCAGACGAATCCTGAGCGATTTCTTCGCCAGCTCTGAACCGTCATGACCGATGCGCAGGTAATCCGAAGCCGTCTTGCCGACCTCCAGCCGCTGCGTCTGGAGGTGGTCGATGACTCGGCCAGGCACGTCGGCCACGCCGGTGCGCGCACAGGCGGCGGGCACTTTCGGGTTATGGTCGTGTCCGAGGCTTTCGTCGGACTGCCTACCTTGGCTCGCCACCGCCTGGTCCATGCGCGACTGGGCGATCTTCTGCCGCGGTCCATACACGCCTTGAGCCTGCGGGCACTCACCCCCACCGAGCTCTGAGTTGTTTCACTTTTTTGTACCCACCAGGAAGGAAAATTCGTGAAATTCAATCGACCCACCGCAATCTTTGCCGCCGCTGTGCTGCTCACTACGCCGCTGGCCCTGGCTCAGGACACCAAGGCCAAAGCTGCCGCGCCCAAGGCGGAAAAAGCCGCTGAACCGAAGGCGATCTACTCCCAGGCGCATTTCGATTTCATGCTCAAGGAAGCGATCAAGTTCGGCCAGCAAGACACACCGCAAGTGCGTGCCCGCATCACCGAGGAACTCACCCATCGTGAGTTGATGATGCGCGAAGCCAAGAAGAAAGGCATGGACAAGGACGCCGGCATGAAGGTGCAGATGGATTTGGCGGCCCAAAACGTGATGCTACGCGCCTTCGTGCAGGACTACATGAAGGCCCACCCGGTCTCCGATGACGAGCTGAAGAAGGACTACGAGGGCATCAAGGCGCAACTCGGCGACAAGGAATACAAGGTTCGCCACATCCTGGTGGAGAAGGAAGACGAGGCCAAGGACATCATCGCCCAGCTTCAGAAGGGCGAGAAATTCGAGAAACTAGCCGAGCGCTCCAAGGATGAAGGCTCCAAGGTCAAAGGTGGCGACCTCGACTGGAACAGCCCCGCCAATTTCGTGAAGCCCTTCTCCGACGCCATGGTTGGCCTGACCAAGGGCAAGTTCACGCCCCTGCCGGTGCAATCGCAGTTCGGCTGGCACGTGATTCAGCTCGACGATGTGCGCGCCGCCAAGGTGCCGACTTTCGAAGAAGTGAAGCAGAATCTCCAACAGCAGTCGCAGAGCAAGGTGCTCGACAAGCTCATTCGCGAGCTGCGCGCCAAGGCTGGCATCAAGTAAGCGTCAACGCCACGAGGCTCGAGGAGACGCTGATCAAATCAGTTACGTCATTCCGGCGATGGCCGGAATGACGAAAACTCAAGGAACTGGACACCAGCCTTGGCCGGTGCGCCGGCTTTAGTCAGCGTTTTCCTGACCTTTCATGGGCCACCGACTCTCCCGCATCTACACCCGCACCGGCGACCAGGGCACCACCGGCCTGGGCGACGGTACGCGGGTGGCCAAGGATCATTTGCGCATCGAAGCGATCGGCGCGGTGGATGAATTGAACGCGCATATCGGTGTCTTGCTCGCCGAGGATTTGCCCGCGCAGATCGCCGAGGTGCTCCTCGGGGTTCAGCACGATCTGTTCGACTTGGGCGGCGAGCTGGCGGTGCCGGGTCTCGCCGCGGTGCAGGACCAGTATGTCGCGCGTCTGGAACGCCTGCTCGACGCGGCCAACGCGCAACTTGGATCGCTCAAGGAGTTCATTCTCCCCGGCGGCTGCCGCGCTGCCGCCTTGGCGCAGGTTTGCCGCACCGTTTGCCGACGCGCCGAACGGCGCGTAGTAAGTCTGGGGCAGTCGGAGGCTGTGAGCGAACCGGCGCGGCGCTACCTCAACCGTCTTTCCGACCTCTTGTTCGTCCAGGCGCGCCTGCTCAATCGCGTCGCCGGACAAGGCGATGTGCTCTGGCAAAAGGGTCTGAACCGGCGCGATTGATTCGCGCCCTGGTCAATTAGGCTCGGACAGGCCTAGATCCACCCTGGGGTGACAAGCCATGTACCAAGGGCGGGCTTGGCCTCAAACGGGACTTCGGGCGGCCGGTCGAATAGTTCGCGGGCAAGCCCGCGTCTACCCGCGCTGCCCACCATCTCCCACGAACACCTGCCACGCTCGCCTCCCTTACGAGAGCATCACCGAGCTGTCGAACCCGGCCCGCACATTCCCCCAGTGCCGGCCCCGGATGTGGATGGGCATGGCCATGTCGCACAGCAGTTCGCCAGTATCCCGCAAGTAGGTTTGCAGCAGGAAGGGCTGAGTGTTCTTGGCGGCGCGGATCTCGGTCGGTGCCTTGAAGAAGCGCCGGGCACGGTTGCCCCAGAGATCGGTTTCCTTATTGCCGGTGAGCGGTTTGCTGAATTTGGCGTGATGCACGGCAAGGTAGCCGTTCGTATCCACCGGCACGCAATACGCGCCGCCTTTGATGCGCCCAACCGCTTCGTCGCAATCGCGCTGCAATTCACGCTCGAAGGTGTCGGCGTAGCTCACGTTGAACTTGGGCGGATCACAATCTCCAAAAGGCCGGTAATTCTGGTCGAAGACATCGACACCGCGCTCGGCCATGGCTTCGATCTTTCCCTGGATGAGATCGCGATAGCCGCGCACGGCGTTGAGTGCATCCTCGAAAGCGCCGTAGCCGATCTTGAAGCGGCAGGCCAGATCTTGGATCCGCTCGGTGGCGGAGAAGAGCGTCTCGGTGGACTTCTGCGACATCTGCATTTGCTCGGCGACGGCCGAGGAAAGGCGGTGAATTTCATGCACGTTGTCGTTGACCTGGGCATTGGTGGCGGTCAGCTCTTCCACCGCCGCGGCCACATCCAGAAGTTGCGTGCTGGTGCGCTCAAAGTCCCCCACCATGCCCTCGAAGCGCTGCGCCGAATTGGCGACCGCGTGATTAGTGGCGTTGATGTCACCGACGATCTGCTGGGTCTCCTGTTGGGTGCTGTCGACCAGCTTCAGCATTTCCGCGATGTTCGTGCTGATTTCGTCGCTGGCGGTACGAGCCCGCTCAGCGAGATGGCGCACTTCGTCGGCCACCACGGCGAACCCGCGTCCCGCCTCGCCGGCTCGCGCGGCTTCAATTGCGGCGTTGAGCGCCAGCATGTTGGTTTGCTCGGATAGGGCTTTGATTAGCTCCACCACTTCCCGAATGCTCACCGAACGCTTGGTCAGAGTATTGACCGTGCCGGTGAAGCCGTTGAGTTTGTTGGTCACGCCCTCGATTCGCGAACGCACGTCGCGCAGCTCAACCAGCGACTGGCGCGCCGCATTGAGGTTGGCATTGGTGGAATCGGAGATCTGGTGGGTGTGGGTGGAGATCTGGTTGATCGCCTTGGTCGCCTCTTCGCTGGCGGTGAAGACTGTCTCGGTGAGCTGACCTTGGCGCACCGCGCTGGCAGTGGTATCGGTGACGCGCTTCTTCACGGCGGCGGCTTCGCGGGCGATTGACACGCTCATCTTGCGCACTTCGTCGAGTACCGCGCGCAGCTTGGTGAGGAAGGTGTTGTAGCCTTCGATCAGGGCGTTGCGCTTGCCTGGTGCCAGCGGCACGTCGCGGGACAAATCCGCGTCGCTCTTGCTAGCGTCGGCGAGCGCGTCCAGCATCTCCCCCTGACTGCCACCCGTGGTGCCGCCACGCTGCATCGCAGCATAGGTGAGCATGCCGCCGCAAAGTAACAATAGCGCCAGCGCGATCGCCAAATAGAACCCCGCGCCGCCATCGGCGGGGCCACTGGGCAGACTGAACCATCCGCCCGCCACCAGGAGCAGCGCCACCACGTTGATTCCCAGCACCACCCACATGACGCTGAATGCACCACCGCCGGGTTTCGTCGCCTTGGCCGCGTTCATCTCCACCCCCATGGTCGCCCCGCCAGGGGCCGTTCCTGCTTGATTCATCGCTTTCCCTCCCGCGAGATTCGGGACTCTCGATCCTGCCAGCCAGCGCACTTGCGCCGGCCGGTACCAACTGTTACGGCGCGAGGAGGGAAAAGCTGAAGGTGGTCGGCGGGCCGACAAGCGGCAAAATTTGCCGCCGGGTGCGTATGGAACAGCGCGCCGGCGAACTCAGAGTTCGGACAACATGGCGCGGAAGATGAAATTCTCGAGCAGCAACTGGTCCTTGGCGTCGATATCCAGGAACTGCACACCGTGGTGCAAAACCGAGCCGCGCCCATCCGTCGCCGGTGTTTCGCGCAGGTTGCGCAAAATGCAGGGTAGCGCCACATAAACCGGCGCCTGATTGGCGACGATGCGTATGGATAAACTGAACCTGTGGCCGACTTCGACCAAGCGCTGCGGCGCCGTGATCATCGCGCCGCCCAGGCTCAGGTCGACCACCAGACAGGCCTGGGGCTCGCTCTGTAGCACACCATCGACTTCCGGAACGGCGCCAATGAGGTTCACGCGGATGCGTTGTTCGCTACGCACGGGCAGAGTCTGCACGCTCTTCGGGTAACTGAGGTGCAGATAGGGAAACGGCGCCCCACAGCTCTTCAGGACGCCAGCGTCGAAGGCGTAGGCATTGCGGCCCGAAAACGCCCTCAGCACGAAGGGCTGGCCCTCGCGAATGAGCTGCACATGCCCTTCGATCACCGGTGCCGTAACCAGCACGCTGCGCTTTTCCACATAACCGATCAGGGTGACGTAGTAGCGCAGGTGATTGTCAACCACCGGCTGCATTTGCAAAGCGTCGCCGATGGCCAGGTGTATGGAGGCGAAACTGATCGATTCGGGCGCCGGCTCCGGTGGCGCAGGAGCTTCGGCGACCGCCTTGGGCGGGGCTTTTTCCGGGTCGCGCTTGCGAATTTGGGTCCAGGCCGGGCTCATGGTGATCGATGAATCAAGCCGCCAGCAGTTCGGAAGCGCCGGCGTAGAGTTGATCGATTTCACTCAGCAGTGCAGGCATCTCGTTCCAATCCAGTTCCAGCCGGTTCCAGGCCGCCGCGGACAAGGGCGGCACCAACGCCTCGGCAACGTTGCCAAAATCCAGGGCAATGGCAAGGACATCGGCACAATGCACCAGACTACTGAGCCTTGCCGCTTGTTCGCCGGGTTCGTGATGTTCGGCGACCGCCGCCTGTATAGGCTCAGGAAACTTCCAACGCCTTGCCAGCGCCGCCCCCACGACCGCGTGATCAAGCCCCAGTATGCCCCTTTCGGCATCGATCAGAAAGACATCCGTCGCGGCACGAACACGCAGCACCTCGCCATACTCCTGAGGAAAACCCGCGACCAGCACCAGTCGCCCGATATCATGCAACAGGCCGGCGGTGAAGGCGAATTCGGCATTTTCTCCAACTCGGCCGGCCAGGGCGCGGGCACAGGCGCCCACGCCTACGGAATGCCGCCAGAACTGACTCAGGTCATAGGCAGCGCCCTTGATTCCGGAGAAGGGCGCGATCACCCCGGCGCCGATCGCCAGGGACCGCAAATTGCGCTGGCCCAGCACCACCGAAGCCTGAACCAGGGAGGCGACCCTGCCTTGCAGACCAAAAAAAGCGGAGTTCGCCAAACGCAGCACCTTCGCCGCGATCGCTTGATCGCGCCCGATACGCTGCGCGAGATCATCGAGATTGGCATGTTCATCAACCAGCGAAGCCAACAGGTCGGCCACCAGACCTGGGGGTGAGGGCAGCTTGTTGGCGCGATCCAGCACGCGTTCGAGGTCAAGCGGACTCACCGGCACCTCGTCGCGCCGATGATGGCGTGAATCACGACTGGTTCCGCCCCAACAAATGGGTGCGCACCGCCTTGCGTAGTTCTTCGAGCAAAGGCTGGCCTTGCGCTTGGCGAAAGAGTTCGGCTTGGCGCGCGTCGATCCGCGCGGCCCGCTCGGGGACGAAGGTGCTGGGACCGGCGGCTTGCGGTTGGGTGGCGGCTTCAGGAATCATGACTGCTCGACATGGGTACCAGGATCATCATGGTACCTTGGGAACGCGACTGCTGTCCCATACGGCGCAGCAGCACCCGATATTCGCCCCCTTCGATCTCCAATGCCTGGGGCAACTCCAGGCTCGCCTCCAGGAGCACAAGCGGAACCTCGAGAAGATCCACCACGCTCTGCCCCACAAGCAGGGCACCGCCTGCCAACACGCGCTCGGCTTCATAATTGGCCACGGCAATGGTTCCTTCGGCGTCGTACCCCAACATCGGCAACGGCACCGCCATGAGCATCTCGCGCGTGACATCAAGGGTGACTTCGTCGTGCTCCGCCCGTTGCGTGCGCTCGGCGAGCAGTTGCGCCAGCTCGTGGTTCAATTGCTGAAGGCGGTCGTTGGCATGGCGCAACTCAGCTTGCAGCCGCTCATTGGCGGTGGCCCGATCGTAGAACAGGAAGCTCTCGTGGACCACGCGACACAGGTCTTCGCTGGCGCAGTCCCTGGCCAGCACCCGATAAGCCGCGCCATGATTGATCGCCCGGCTGATCGCGGCGGCGGCGGCGGGATCGGCTACCGCCAGGCGCACGGTGCGCGGATGCATCTCGCGCAGAGTGTGCAGCAGATCAACCGCCTCGCCACACGCGTCGGTCAGATCGCAGATCACCACTCCCACCGCGAACCGTGCCAGCAAGTCGAAGGCTTCCGCGGTGTCGGCCGCCACCAGCAAGTGATAGTCCTCCTGTCCGAGTTTGCCGCGCACGTCCTCGCGAACCGCCGCGCCATTGCCGAACACCAGCACCGTACGTTCCCGGTTACGCGGCCGAAAGGCTCCGGCATCGAGCCGCGCCCCTCGGTGCAGCAAGTCCTGCACCACTTCGGAGCTGACCGGCTGGGCGAAATAGAAGCCCTGGAAAACGTCGCAGCCGCTGTTCTTGAGGAAGGCGGCCTGGGCCTCTTCCTCGACGCCCTCCGCGATGGTTTTCATTCCCAAGGAGTGGGCGATGCCGATGATCGCGCGCGCGATCGCCGAGTGGTCGGCGTTGCTGGTGACATTGCAGACAAAGCTGCGATCGATCTTCAAATAGTCGATCGGGAAACGCATCAGGTAGGAAAGACTCGAATAGCCGGTGCCGAAATCGTCGAGCGCGAGTTGCACGCCCAGGGATTTCAGTTCCCTTAGGGTACGCACCACATTTTCCGGATCGCTGACCAAAATCGATTCCGTCAGCTCGATTTCCAGCAGGCGAGCCGGCAGGCCAGAAAGGCGCAGGGCACCGGTGACCTTGGCGACCAGGTCCTCCTGGCGGAACTGCCGCGCCGAGAGGTTGACCGCCACTTTCATTTCCCGGCCCGCCTCACGCCAGAGGGCGGCTTGGCGACAGGCCTCGCACATCACCCAATCACCGATGTCGATGATCAGGGTGGAGTCCTCGGCCAGGGGAATGAACTGCACCGGCGGAATCAGGCCATGACGTGGATGGAGCCAGCGCACCAGAGCCTCGACGCCGACCATCATGCCATTGCCGGCGTCCACCTGAGGCTGAAAGACTAGGAATAGTTCCTGGTTCTCGATCGCGTGGGAGAGATCCGAGCGCAGGGCCAGCCGTTCTCGCAGGCGCTCACTGATGGCGCTGGAATAGAGTTCGAGCGCTTCGCCGCCCTCGCGGGTGGTTTGCAGCAGCGCGCTGCTGGCGTTGCGCAACAAGGCCTCGGGGACCACGCCGTGATCAGGAAATAGGGCCAAGCCGATGGATGGATTGAAATTGAACTCGACATTCTCGTATTCCAGCGGCAAGGCCAGCGCCTGCTGGAGTTCCTGCAGACGGTGCAGCGCACCCTCGGCATTCGGAACCGGCCGCAGCAGCAGTCCGAAGCGGTGGCCGGACAGGCGCGCCGCCACATCCCACGCACCGCAAGCGGCGCTGAAGCGCTGCCCGAGCGTTTTGAGCAACTGTTCCGAGGCGCGCTGACCCAGGCTTTCGGCCACGGTCTCGAAATGCGGCAGATCAACGATGGCGACCGCCAGCATGGCCTCGCTGCCGCCCTGGGCGATTGCCTGTGCTAAGGTCTGGCGGAACGCGTGCCGGGTCTGCAAGCCGGTGGGAGCGTCGAAATTGGCCAGGCGATGGAGCTCAGCCTCGCGCTGATGACGATCGGTGACATCACGGCAGACCCAGATTTCCGCCCGCGCCCCAAACCGATGGGCCGAGACATCGATCCAGATCATGGTGCCGTCGGGACGGGTGAGCGGCAGCTCGGCGCGGGCCCGCTCGGCATCGAGGGTAGCCGCCTCGGGCCAGACCGTGCCCACCGACGCGCCGACCAGTTGTGGCAATTGCCTGCCGAGCAGACCCGCCAGGCAGTGGTTCGTTCGTGCGAAAACGCCCGCGCGGACCAGCGCCACGCCGGCGCCGGCTTCTTCCAGGACGGCCTGGAGTTCGTGGTTCTCCTTGACCAGGCGCGCGGCGTCGATCTGGTCGCCACCCAGTGGGCGCATGATCACCGAGAGTAGCGCGACTTCACCCTTGCCCGGTCGATGGGCGACCAGCGTTTGGCTGACTGGAATCTCACTGCCATCAGGCATGCGCAGAAAGTTGGCGCCCACCCAGGCACCCCGCCGGCACGCCTCGGGAATGGCGGTGACGGTCAGGAACTCGGCGGCCTCCGGCGGATGCAGATCGACCAGCGACAAGCCGCCCAGGCTGCTGCGCTCGTGCAAGGCCAAGGTACGCCGCGCCGCGCGGTTGAGGAAATGCAGGCGCCCCTCGGGATCGGCCACACCGATAAAGTCGGGGCTTGATTCAATGATCTCCGCGAGCGGGAATGCCGTCGCGGCGATGGGGTCGAGGTCGCTGATGTCCATGTCCAGTTGCCGCTTCTTCGCTTCGTCGCGCGTCCCTTCAATGGTCGTGGTGGTCGGGACCGCCCCGCTGCGCCACTTGCATCCGGCACGGCCAGCGGAACTCTCCCTGAGGCACCTCTACCGTTTTCGGTCAGAAACCGAAAATCTTGACCCCTCCTGGAGCACACACTCTCCGCGCGAGCCAGTGCACACTCTACGCGAGGTGCTTGCCCGCGCTGGTTGTGCAAGTGCCGATCACGCCCAAGAAGATACTGGTCAATTCAAGATTCGTCGTTTCGGCAAGCGCCGGAATGCAGGAGGTTCAATCGCCTGGGCACCGGCCGTCGCCGTAGCGACGGCGGCGGATGTCGACGGTTTGACGGCGTTGGCTTTCGAGGGTGGCACGGACCCAGCGATACGTGCGTGCCCCATACCAGATCCCACCGAAGCGAGGCGTTGCTTGCAGCGTCTCAGTTCGGTCGATTCGCGCAGGACCAAACAAAACCCCGCCGAGGCGGGGTCTTGTTTGCTGCGAGATCGCGGCGCGCGGGTCTTTCGACCGCACAGCGCGAACGGGCGATTACATGTCCATACCGCCCATGCCACCCATGCCACCCATGCCGCCGCCGGGCATCGGGCTGTCTTCCTTGGGCAGCTCGGCCACCATGCAGTCGGTGGTGAGCATCAAGCCGGCCACGGAAGCCGCGTTCTGCAGCGCGAAGCGGGTAACCTTGGTGGGGTCGAGCACACCCATTTCCACCAGATCGCCGTACTCGCCGGTCGCCGCGTTGTAGCCGAAATTACCTTGGCCTTCGACCACGCGGTTGACCACCACCGAGGGCTCGTCACCGGCATTGGCGACGATTTCCCGCAGGGGTTGCTCCAGCGCGCGCAGCACGATCTTCACGCCGGCGTCTTGGTCGTGATTGTCGCCCTTGAGGGTCTTCATCATGGCGCGGGCGCGCAGCAGGGCGACCCCGCCACCGGCGACGATACCCTCTTCCACCGCGGCGCGGGTGGCATGCAGGGCGTCTTCGACACGGGCCTTTTTCTCTTTCATTTCCACTTCGGTTGCGGCACCGACGCGGATCACGGCGACACCGCCAGCGAGCTTGGCGACGCGCTCTTGCAGCTTCTCGCGATCGTAATCGGAGGTGGCTTCTTCGATCTGCGCCCGGATCTGCTTGACCCGGCCTTCAATGGCGTTTCTTTCGCCTGCGCCGTCGATGATGGTGGTGTCTTCCTTGCCCACTTCGATGCGCTTGGCGCGGCCCAGATCCTTGAGGCCGGCGTTTTCGAGCTTGAGGCCGACTTCTTCGGCGATGACCGTGCCACCGGTGAGAATGGCGATGTCTTCGAGCATGGCTTTGCGACGATCACCGAAGCCAGGCGCCTTGACCGCGCAGGTCTTGAGAATGCCACGGATGTTGTTGACCACCAGGGTGGCCAGGGCCTCGCCTTCGATGTCTTCGGCGATGATGAGGAGCGGACGGCCAGCTTTGGCGACTTGCTCCAGTACCGGCAGGAGGTCACGAATATTGGAGATCTTCTTATCGTGCAGCAGCACGAAGGGCTCCTCGAGGACCACCACTTGCTTGTCGGGGTTGTTGATGAAATAGGGCGAGAGGTAGCCGCGGTCGAACTGCATGCCTTCCACGACTTCGAGCTCGTTTTGCAGGCTCTTGCCGTCTTCGACCGTGATCACGCCTTCCTTGCCGACCTTGTCCATCGCATCGGCGATGATCTTGCCTACGTCAGCGTCGGCGTTGGCGGAAATCGAGCCCACCTGGGCAATCTCCTTGCTGGTCGTGCAGGGCTTAGAGATTTTCTTCAGCTCTTCGACCACGCCGATCACGGCCTTGTCGATGCCGCGCTTGAGATCCATCGGGTTCATGCCCGCGGCCACGAACTTCATGCCCTCGGTGATGATGGCCTGGGCCAGCACGGTGGCGGTGGTGGTGCCATCACCGGCCACATCGGAGGTCTTGGAAGCGACTTCCTTGACCATTTGCGCGCCCATGTTCTCGAACTTGTCCTTCAGCTCGATTTCTTTGGCCACGGACACGCCGTCCTTGGTGATGGTGGGGGCGCCGAAAGAGCGCTCCAGAACCACGTTACGGCCCTTGGGGCCGAGCGTGACCTTAACTGCATTGGCGAGGACATTCACGCCCGCGATCATGCGGTTGCGGGCGGATTCGCCGAACTTGACTTCTTTTGCTGCCATTTAGATTCTCCTGAATTCGGTGGATTGCTTGCGCGAAGCGGGGCGGCTCAGCCCTCGATCACACCCATGATGTCTTCTTCGCGCATGACCAGCAGCTCTTCGCCTTCGACCTTGACGCTCTGGCCAGAGTATTTGCCGAAAAGCACGCGGTCGCCGACCTTCACGGCTAGCGGGCGGACCTTGCCATCTTCGAGGATCTTGCCATTGCCCACGGCCAGGACTTCGCCCTGATCGGGTTTTTCCGCGGCGGTGTCGGGAATGACGATGCCCGAGGCCGTCTTGCGTTCCTCTTCCAGGCGCTTGACGATCACACGATCGTGCAAAGGACGGATTTTCATGGTGGATTTCTCTCCTAGGTTGAACGTAAGAGCTCCCGCAGCGGGCCGCCGCGGAAACTGGATTCGAGGTTGGCGCCGGATCGAGCGCGGTTAGCACTCAGCGCCGACGAGTGCTAATAATAGGGGTAGAAGCGGAAAATATCAAGTACTTGAGGTACTGGGGCGAACATCGCCCGATTGGTCCAAGCCCTGTGCGTCTGGGCGTCGACTGGCCCACCAGGCGCGACCCATGGCCACCCATCTTGCCCCGGATCCGGTGCGCCATTGGGCGGGTTTCCAGAATCCCAGGTTTCGCCGGAAGGACAAATTCTGAGTTGCTCAGCGCCACCTCTGCGCCGACTGGCGGACCCGCCGCCAAAGCCACCCGGCACCGCTTGCCGCGCCAACGGCCACACCCCCCCCCAGCAACCCGACCAGGAGGTCGGCCAGAGTAGGTATGATCGCCGCCGCGGATCCTTTCGTTGCGGCAGCCACCGTTTCGATTAGGTGATGCACGGGCGGCAAACCGTGCACGAGGATGCTGCCCCCCACCAGGAACATCGCCAGGGTGCCAATCACCGTAAGCGACTTCAGAAAGCGCGGCGCCGCGGCCAGCAGAAAGCGGCCGACTTGCCGCGACAGGACGTTTTGCTTCTGCGTCAAGTAGAGCCCGAGGTCGTCGGCCTTGACGATGGCCGCGACCAGCCCGTAGACGCCGAAGGTCATCGCCACGCCGATGGCCGAGAGTACAGCCACCTGGGTGAGAAAGGGTTTGTCGACCACCGTACCCAGGGCGATGATGATGATTTCCGCGGAGAGCACGAAGTCGGTGCGGATGGCGCCCTGAATTTTCTCGCGCTCGAAAGCGACCAAATCGACCTCGGGGTCCGCAACCGCGGCAAGCTCCCGCTGATGCTCGGCCACTTCTTCGGCAGGCCGATGCAGCCAGTGGTGGGCGATTTTTTCCATGCCTTCGAAACACAGATAAAAGCCCCCCAGCATCAAGAGGGGCAGTACGGCCCAAGGCGCCACCGCATTCAAGAGCAAAGCCGCCGGCACCAGGATGACTTTGTTCTTGAAAGAGCCCACGCCCACCGCCCAGACCACTGGGAGCTCGCGCTCGGCGCGCACGCCGCTGACCTGATCGGCATTGACGGCGAGATCGTCGCCCACGACGCCAGCGGTCTTCTTGGCCGCGACCTTGGTCATCAGCGCCACATCATCGAGAATCGAGGCGATGTCGTCGAGCAGGGCAAGCAAGCTGGCGCCGGCCATGGGGGGGTTCCGGTTGCGCGAAAAAGGGGGCCATTGTAGCCAGAGTGATGCAAAATGCGGCAGATTTTCTGCGCGCCTGGTGTGCGTCAAGTCACTTCTCGGAGAATCGCGATGCCTCCTTTGGAAATCAGCGGTCGCTGCCTTTGTGGCGCCGTACGCTATGCCGCGAGCGCGCGGCCCGAGCTCGCCGAGTATTGCCATTGCGCGATGTGCCGCAAAGCGCATGGCGCGGCTTTTTCGGCCAATGCGGCGCTACCCGCAGCCTCCTTCGCCGTGCTGCAAGGAGAACGGGCGATCCTCGGGTATCGCTCCTCCGCCAGGCGGGAGCGCTGCTTTTGTCGCCGCTGCGGCAGCTCGCTTTTTTTGCGGCGCCTGGGCGAGCCAGAGGGTGTTGTTTTGCACCTGGGCGGGCTGAAAAGTGATCTCGCTCCGCGCCCGGAACGGCATGTATTCGTGGCCAACAAGGCGCCCTGGTATGCCCTTGCCGACGGCCTGGCGCAATATGCGGTGTATCCCGGCTTCGAGCCGGAGCCTGTGGGGGCAGCGGCAGCGGCCGCTGCAGCGCCTTCCACCGCTGGACCAATCGAGGGTTCCTGCCTTTGCGGAGCGGTCGCCTACCGTCTGCCCGGGCGAGGGTTCTTTCTCAATCACTGCCATTGCTCGATGTGCCGCCGCTTCACCGGCTCGGCCTTCGGGAGCTTCTTGCACGCCGCGGGCGAAGGCTTCGCGTGGACCCGCGGTGGCGACTACGTGACGAGCTACGAGTCTTCCCCCGGCAATAGGCGCGCCTTCTGCCAAGTTTGCGGCGGCAAGCTTCCGGCATTGGAAGAAGAGGGCAGCCACGCCATCGTTCCGGCCGGGTCCCTCGACACCGACCCCGGGGTCATCGCCCGCGCGCAATTCTTCTGCGGGTCCAAAGCGCCGTGGTTCGAGATCAGCGACCCTGCACCCTGTTACGACGCCTTTCCGCCGGACGCGTTTTGGAAGCAGTGGGATTAGGCGGGGCACCGCAGAGGACGGCGCGGGACCTGGGGCGCCCAATCCCTGAGCCTCGGGGCAGGTTGATGTTTGCCTGAGCTGCTCAGGTACGACGGTACGATCGGCGCCGTCCTGCAATTGCGAGCCAGGCTCAGTTTTTGTTCAGTTCTCGTTTATGCCGTGTATACGCTCCTGCGGCTTGCAGTACCAAAGCGAATCGCCCACAGGAATCAAGCTCGCTCCCAGCATGGCGATGACGTTCAGCCACCAAGGCAAACCCAAGAGCGCAAACACCAGAACCAGAACGCCGCCCGCAACCAGGGTCTTGCCGGCCAAACGATGCGTGGCGTACCAATTGGCTTCGTCAGCGAGGGATATGGGTCACCCTTTGGGCGGCAAGGCTACGGACAGTCAATTCCACATCCAGCCCCAAGGATTTTAAAACTGCGGTTCACGCGAAACGGTCCTGATCATGCCTGTTCGCCGCCATGACCATTCTGACCTTTGATGCCGCCTCGCTTCGGTTGAGCTTGGGTGTTCGAACTCAGAGGCAAGGCCACGCGCCCCAGGTGGGTCGAGATTCAAAAAGATTGCGTTTTGATGACAAGCGCCTAACCAACCTAGAATCGAGTTGCTCCGTCCCAACGCGCCTCTCGCCGCGTTGACAGCGAGGGAAGACTGCGGGCACCATGAACGGCGATCCCGGTTCGATCGAGAGGTGGCACCTTTATGCCGACAAACAACTGGATAGTTCGATCACCTGGGCCTTGCCGCACGGCGACCCCGCTGCACGATCAGGGCCGAGGCTAAACGTGCCGGTTGAACCCGAGATCGTTTCGTCACCACACGCCGTGCCGCCCGCTCTTCTTAGCGCCGAGTTGGAGCGCATCATCGGCGGGCAACGGTTTCGCCAGTGTCTACAGCAGCAACGCCTGCTGCGCTTTCTGGTGGAAAGCGCCCTGCGCGATCCCGCCGTGCCGCTTAAGGAGACCACGCTGGCGATCGATTGCCTCGGGCGAGCCGCTGCAAGCTTCGATCCGCGCAAGGACCCGATTGTGCGCGTGACCGCCAGGCGAATCAGGGAACGGCTCGCACAGTACTATCAAGACGAGGGGGCGGACGCATATCTGGAAATTTCCATCCCCCTGGGAGGCTACCAGCCTCGGATACGCTGGCGCACGCAAGACACCAGTCGTCCAGGAAACCAGCGTTTCGTGGCGGTGCTGCCTTTTTGCAATGAAACCGGTGACGCGCAAGCAGAACCTTTTTGCCAGGCCCTGGCCGACGGCGTGATTGAGGCCCTCGCGGGTATGCCGGAATTTAAGGTGGTGGCGAGGACATCGGCCGCGCGCTACTCGGACCATGCGGCAGACAATCGCGTGATCGGGGCCGCCCTCGGCGTCGGGGCCGTTCTTCGTGGCACCATGACCCGCGACGCAGGGCGGATGCGGATCAGCGCGCGGCTCGAAGCGACGCGCGATAGTACCCTGATCTGGTCGGGACGATGCGCGGAGATCGCCGACGCCCCTTTTGGCATGCAACAGCAACTCATCGGCGAGCTCGTTCAGTTTCTCGCCCAAGCCCCGCCGGCTGCGCTACCTTCATCGAGCCTGCCAGCGCCGCTGGGCTTGACCGCCAGCACAGCGGCCAAGGACTGCCACGACCGCGGGCGATTCGCTTTGCGTCAGCAATCGGTTGATGGGTACCGCAAGGCGATCGAGCTCTTTACGCGCGCACTGGAGATCGATTCCGAATTCGCCGCCGCCCTTTCCGGCTTGGCGCTGGCGCACTTGGGCGTGGTCGCCTGGACGGCCTCCTCCTCGGAGCCGATCAGCTTGGCCAAAAAAGCCGCGATGCGTGCCCTGGAAATCGCGCCGCGGCTGAGTGAAGCATGCTCGGCCCTGGCAAGCATCCTGTTTCGCTTCGAATACAACTGGAATGCCGCCGAGCCTTTGTACCGGCGGGCGATACTCCTGGCGCCGGGTGCTCGCTATGCCCATCAATCCTATGCGCACGCGCTGATGTTCCGCCGTTGCTACGAACAGGCGGAACGTGAGTTCCTCCTGGCGCGAGAGCTCGATCCTCTCGATCAGTCTCTGCGCTGCCATCTGGCACTACTGACCCTGTACTCGGGCCGCTACGAAGCCGCGGAAGCCGAGTTTCTTGCCATCACCGATGTCGATTCGCGCAATCTGCTGGCGCGAACCCTGCTCGGCTTCACCTACCTGTGTTTGCAGCAACCGAGCCAGGCGCTCGCTCACTACCAGTGGGCCTCGGAGTTCGCCCCTGATCTTTCCATCGGCCTGTGCGGACGCGCGCAGGCGCTTGCCATGCTGAATCGAACCAGCGAAGCGAAAGCGCTGCTCGACGCCCTGCAAGAGTCCTCCAGCGACAAATACGTCTCGCCCTACCAACTGGCCATGGTCCATGCCCGGCTCGGCGACCAAGCCGCCGCGCTCCACTGGCTGGAGCGCGCGGGAAGGCAACGCGACGCCAATTTCATTTGCGCACCCGTCGATCCCACCTTCGCTCGTCTGCGAACCACCGCAGCGTGGCAAAACTTGGCCGACCGCTTCGGCATACTTCACTGAGCGCTCACCGGGGACGGCAAGAGGTGCGGGGGAACGCTTTCTTGTTCGGCCGCGCGGCCGAGTCTATGCTCCGCGGGCACCGACCGGTCCGCGCTGGCCGCGCACGGACGGTCGGTCGAAAAGGGTGGCGCGCGGTTACCGGGCATCGGCTGAGCCGTCCCAGGATCGCGATTCCACTCCTCAGATCTTGCCCAGCAAGGTGATCGTTCCCGAGCTTGCTCCAGAAATGTTGTCGCTCGCCGCATTGTCGCCCGTGGAAACCACGGTGCTTCCACTGGTCTGAACGAGTCCGTAACTATTTTGCGTGAGCGTATTGCCTATGGCCACGATCTTTGCGCCACTTCCCTCGGCGTACAAGCCCCCACCACCGTTGCCGCTGATCAGGCTCGATGTGTAGGTGGATTGAACTATCCCGCCAGTGCTCGTGGTGCGTCCGCCGATGCCACTGTTCTTGGCGAGAACGGAGTCCTTGACGTTCAGTTTCACGGTGCCGCCGGCAAGTGCCCGGGCGTGGAAACCGGTCCCGTTCTGGCCGGCTTCCGAGGCGCTTACGTCCGTGGTCGTCTCATCCGCGGCGCCGGCAAGAACCTCCAGGCCAAAGGCGTTGCCGTAAAAACGCGTGCGTGAAATCACGGCCGTTGCTCCAGCCCCGATCGCCACCCCGGTCGCGTTTTCCAGCAGTACGGTGTCGAACACCCGTGCCAGACCAGCAACGTCCACGCTAATGCCCACCCCGCCGTCGAGACTGAAATTCCGAACCAGACAGTTGAGCACGGTCAGACGCATGCCATCGCTCATGGAGATGCCGATATAACCTCCCAGGCCGTTGATCGTCAGACCTTTGAGGAGGACATCTACGCCCGGTGTCGCGATTTCGATACCCGTGCCGGAAAAGACGCTGATCCCGGCATAGACACCATCGTTGGCGATGATGGAAACCGACTTCGTGATGACGACCGGGCCGTACCCGCCCGAGTCTTTGATCACGATTTCACCACCCGCATCGGTCACGCCAAGTGCGGCTGTGAACCCCCGGCAAGGCAGGGAATTGGAACAGTTGTAGCTAGCATTGGCATCGCTACCGAGAACGGAAACGAAGGTCCGCTGCGCAGCGATCCCGGCGCCCGAGAATGTAAGCGCCGCAGATATCCCAAGAATCCACCAGGAAAAACGTGTCATTTTGAACTCCTCGTCGGTAAAAGACACCAGCCCGCGCTCGAAAACCAAGCCTTCAGTAGTACGGAATCGAATCAGGATTGGCGAACACCGCACGGTTCCAAGATCATCGTTCCGCGCCACGGCACAAGAAAATGCTCCATCAGGATCAAGCCATACTTGTAAAGTCGCAAGGCCCGCTTGATCGGGGTGACCAGTCGGTCAAGAGAAACGCTGTCCTGTTTCCTCGCCCCGCCCAAACCGCCTGCGCAAGGCGCCAAGGCCTCCCATTGCCAGCAGGCCCGCCAAGCCGACCAAAAGCCACCCGGAGAGGGTAGGAATGGGCGTGCCAGGCGACATGTCCAACAAGGCCAGGTTCAACTGAATGCGTGGTTTGGTGATGCCATTGCGGGTGTCGAGCACCGGGTGGCCGGTGCGCACCAAGGCATTGAGAATTTCGTCCACGGTCGCGGTGGGTTTCTTCTGCTTCAAGATCGCCCAGGCGCCTGCCGCATGCGGGGTAGCCCAGGAGGTTCCCCCGACGGCCCATGCGAATCCGCCGCCGGGAATGGAGGTTTGGATGCTTTCACCGGGGGCAAGCAGAGAAAGGTAGGCGGCGGAATTCGAGAAAGACGACACGACGTCGGCTTTGGTTGTGGAACCCACGCTCACGGCGCTGGAGATGCAGGCCGGCCACGTCAAGGCGTCCGGGAATCCGTTGTTACCTGAAGCTGCGATTGTGGCGATACCCGCGAGGCGCAGGTTTTCGGTTACCGCAGTCATGGCGGGCAAGGCACCGTCACATGGGGAGACCCAACCCGAGCCGACCGCGCTCAAGACGGCGATACTCAGGTTGGCCGCGGCGAAATTATGGACCGCCCTCAGCAAATAGACACGCTCCATGCCAGCGACCGTGTCCGAGGTGAAAGTATAGACGCAGGGATCCTCACCTCGCCCAATACACACGCTCCCGGTGCCTCGGGAGAAGATTTGCACAGACATCAACCGCGCGCCTCGGGCCACGCCAGAAAAGCTCACGCCGGCGCCTGCGGCAATACCCGCCACACCGGTACCATGCCGACAACCGTATACCGCATAAGTACACGGCGCCCCCGCCCCTGCCCCGGTCTGGGTAGTCAGGCCGTTCGGACAGTTGGCGTTGGCGGAAAAACACGCCTCCTCGATCACCTTTCCGGCCAGAAACGGGTGGCTGCTCTCGATACCGGTGTCGAGAACGGCGACGACAAAACCGCTGCCATCGTAGCCGGCCGCCCAGGCCTGATCGGCACCGATGAGCGGCACGCTGTCGTTGAGCGCCGGCCCGAGCAAAAGGTCTTCCACCACGCCTACCACATCGGACGATGCCGCCAGCGCGGCCAAGGCGTCTGGCGCCACTTCCAGGGCCACGAAGGGAATGGTGGTGTACTCGCGCAGGAGTCGATGGCCGGTGCTTGCGAGGCGCTTTAGAACGGCCGCGCGCGCGGCGGCAATGTCGTTTCTTTGCGCGGCGACCGCTTGATCGCTGGCGATTTTTGCTTCGGGAACGGTGGCGACCCGAAGCTCCACAATCACTCGCACCGTGCCGCCGTGCGCCGCTTTGTCGAAAAGCGCTGGCGGAACCTCACCCGCCGTGGCGATGGGTGTGCCCAGGCCCAGCAGAAGCGCCACTGCCGCGCCAAGGAAGAACTGCGTGTGCCGCTTCATGGTCGTCCCTCATCGGTGATCGTTTTCAAGCCGCGGATCTGGCGATCTCAGTCCCTGCCGACCCCATGGCTGAGGTCGCCTCACTTGGTAGCCCCTTCCAACCGCGTACCGGTCCCGATCGGGTGGCTCCAAGAGGGCGCATGGGCCCTGCGACGGCGCACCTCCATGGCGCCGTTGCAGCATGGCATTCGAGCGGCACAGGTGCCAATGAGTAGGGGGTTACTTGGGGTTACACGACCAGCTTTCCGCGCTTTGAGCTTGGGTCGGCCAAGATGAAACTCTTGACCGGCTGGGCAGAGGCGTTGCGGATCGGTGCGGTTCGCCGGGAAGCCCGCGCTTGGGAGGGCGATGCCCAGCATTGCAGCGGACGATGGGCTGGGGCCGCTTTGGGTAGGTGATGTCTTACAAGCCGATGCGCAGCAGCACCGGCGCGCGCAGGGTTTCAGGCGAGATCAAGGTGCCGTCGGGCTCACGCCGCGCGATTTGCGAATTGGCGATGACCACGATGCTGTTGCCGACGATGGCGCCGGTGGTGGGCTCGTCGAACTCGGGGTGGTGGTGCGATTGCAGCACGTTCATGCTCAGAATGCGCTCGCCGCGCGGATCGAGCTTGAGGCGCAGCACCCGGCCGGGGTTGGGGCCGTTCTGGACGCCGATGAGGTCGCCCTGGTGCCAATACAAGCCGTCGATGCCGCCGCTCACCACGTTGGCGGGCTCGGGCAAGCGGGTGAACTCGCGCTTTTCGGGGTTCACCTTGGCGATGCCGGTGCTCAAGGTGACGAAAATGGCGCCATCGGGTGCCAGTGCCACGCCATTGGCGCCGCGCAGGCGGCCCGCGTCGATCACCTGCTCCGCCCGGTCGGTCTTGGGGCGCAGGCGAAACAGCGTACTCGCTTCCGAGTCGCTCACCCAAAGAGTGCCGTCGGGCGCCACGGCGAGGTCGTTGAGCTGGGCCGCTTCGGGCACCGCGACACGCCGCGCCAGGCGGCCATCCGTGAGGCGCCAAGCGAGAAGGACGTTGCGTCGCGGCTCTCGCGGCCCGTTGCTGCTCACCGCCCACAAGAGTTCGCGGCGGACATCGACGGCAAGCCCGAGAATTTGATCCAATCCGTCGCTGGCGCGCGACCAGTCACGAGACTTGCCCGCGCGATCCAACACCACGATCTTGTTTTGCGCCATGCTGCCGATGAAAAAGCGCTTGCGCCTGGCGTCGTAGGCGATGCCTTCGGGAATGAGCTTGGGGTCGCCCAGGCGCGCCAGAACTTTGGCCGGAGGCTGCGTAACCGGCTCGTCGGCGGCAAGCTGCTGGCGCAGGCTCTGGAATTCGGCATCTTCCCAGAGCTTCACGAAACCGTCGTCACGCAGCGGAATAAGACCGAGGCGACGACCCAAGAGGCTCCTGAGGTCGCCGAGCGCTCCCTGGCGCTCACCCAGCGCGGCACGGGTCATGGCGCGGTAATAGATAAGTAGTCCGTCCTCGGGCCGGGTTTGCCGCAGTTCGTCGATTCGCGCCAGGCGCGCTGCCAGCGCCGCGGCATCCGGCGCCTGGGCGAAGACAGTGGTCCAGAGGAGCAAGCCCGCGAGGAGAAACATTGGCCGAAACATGAAGACTCCAGAGGTCGTTAGCAAATCCAATGCTCTCAGAGTCCGCGATGCGCTACCAGCGGCCTTTCCGTTGTTCGTGCCGCAAAAGTGCAATTCCGTCGCCTGATCTTGCTGTCACCGCGGCGCGCACATCACCACCCCCTCCCCGATCCATCCGGAGGCGAGCGCCTGCTGGTAGGCGGTGGCGCTGGCGGTGATGCGGTGGTTGGCATCGATCCCGCGTGCGTAGCCATTGTTGTAGGCACGATAGACCGGCACGGTGCCGCTGGCGCAAGTGCCAGAGAGCGCCGGAGTGCTGGAGAAAGCGCTGGTCTCGAACCTCAAGCCTGCCGCATTGGGGTTGTAGAGACTCTTCAGATAGGCGCACTCGCCGGCATCAACGGTGTAGAAGTGCGAATTCGGACCGTACATAGCGCCGGTGGCCGGATTGATGGCGCTGTTGCCATAAAAGCGGCAAACCGGAGCGCTGCCGCCTTCCTTGAAGAAATCGCCGGTGCGCTGCCAGTTGCCCGCGCCGCCCGAGGAGACGAATGCCTGTTCGTCGGCGTCGGCGGTGATGAAATAGTGGTCGAGGGTCGGCTCGTAATACTCGATGAAGGACTTCACCACCGCAGTGGCGCCATAGATCGCCTGGGCACTGGCGAAAGCGCTCTGGAAGAAACCGACATAGTTGGGGTCCCCCAGGACATTGATGATGTTCTGCACTTGGGTCGCCTCCTGCTGGCGGTAGTCGTAGTACATCACGCCGTCGAAAGCACCACCAAAGGCGAAGAATTCCAGACTGCGCGCCAGCAGCCAGTCGGTGGTGGGAAAGCTCGAAGCGTTTTCTCCCACGGTCTCGATCACGCCGATGCGCGGCAGGACCCGCGAAGTCGGCGAGAAGTGTTTGAAGGCGACGGCGGAATACTGGTAGCTGTCGATCAACCCAGGCGTCGTGCTCCATTTGTAGTAGAAGCAGTTCAGGAGCGCGATGTCGGCGATGTTGCTCCCCGGCGCAGCGCCAGCGACGAAACTGTCGAGGCAGCTCGACTTGTTGAAACTTACCGCCACCGCCAGCGTTGGCACGATGCCCTTGATGGTGCTGATCGCGGTGGCGAGTTCGCTCGCGCCGACGTCCCAGTCGCGGGCGTGGGTGCTGCTGTTGACCTGGCACAGATCTTCGGCCAGCAGCAGGGCCGCCACACGCGCATCGGCCAAGCCGGCCTTCAGGCCATCGATCAGGACCGAGAGTTTGGCCAAGTCGAACTTCCCCGCGGAAGTCTGGATGGCGTCTCGTTCGACGCTGAGCACCAGTTTGAGATTGGCGCCGGCGGCGGCGCCGGCGAGACTCGTCAGCGCCGCGCTGCTGGCGGGCAGCGGCACTTCCACGGTGTTGGCGCCGAGGCTCGCCACCATGGCGAGGTCGCTCTGGCTTGCCCCCATGATGCCCAGGAGCGGGCTGGCTGCGGCGGTCGTGGTCGTACTGCTGCTGTCCAAGGCCCGCGCGCTCGCGGTGCAGAAATCGCGCCCGGTTTTCCCCTGCGCGGTCTCGATCGCACTGGCCAAGTCGGTCAGACTAACGGTGCTCCAACCGCTGCTGAACTCACCCAGGATAAGGCGCGCAAGCGTTTGCTTGCCGCCCGAATCGGCCCCGGCGGCGGTCAGGAGCAACGCCCGGCTGTCGTCGAGCCAGGCAGCATACCCCCAGCTCACGCTGATCGCAGCGGCGAAGCGCGGGTCGTAGCCGGCGAGTGCGCTGCCGGCGGTGGCGAGAGGCGGCGTGGCCCGGGCGTTGGTGGTCAGATCGAGCACCTTGAGCGCACCGCTGGAAGCGACGGTATAAATCACTTCGTTGCCGCTGCCGCTGACGATAGCGTGGCCCGAACCGTCCCAGCCGTTGGGCATCTGGAAGCTCGTGCCGTCGCGATTGATGAGGCTCAATCCGGCGACATAGCGATCGGATTTGATCGACTGGAAGGCGAAACGGCTCCCACCGGGAAATGGGTAAGCGTCTTCGGTTTTGGCCGTGTCGGGGCAGCGGCTGCGGCTGCAAAGCGCCTCGCTGGCCCGCACGCTGGCGGTGTTGCCGGCAAGGGTCAGTTCCAGCACGGTGATGTCCTGGCTGGCGCCGCTGGACAGGGAGACCACCAGATGGCTGGCGTCAATCCATTCGGGAAAGCGCGCCCCCGAGAGCAGGGACGTTTCGGTGCCGCTGGCGAGATGAATCAGCCGCAGTTCGTGCTGGTTGCGGCTGGCATTGGGGCTGTAGTCGTAAGCCACCCAGTTGCCGTCGGGCGAGATCGCGGGAAACATCTCCGCCGCGTCGCCATGCGCGGTGAGGCGCGTCAGCTCGGAGCTGCGATGCGTGGCGCCATCGAACTTGACACTGTAGAGGTCGCAGCCGGCGGCATCGTCGCGGTTGCAGCCGCCGCCGCTCGCCTGGAGGTTGCTGGCGAAAACCACGCGGTAGCTGGTTCCGGCCAGAACCGCCCCAGGCATGCAGGACAGCGCCAAGGCGGCCAACAGGAGCCCGGCGAGTCTGCTTCGGCCCGGGATTGCGAGCCGAACCCCACCCGCCTTTGTACCCCACATGTTCACCTCCGACGCTGAAGCGCACTGATTGCGCGTTCATCATCTTAAGGGCGAAGATGTTTCCCGATTACGTCGCAGGTGTAAGCAGAATTTGCGCGGGCACGACCGCTGCGCAATCACGGATCAAGTTCCTGTCAGCGGCGAAGACCGGTGTCCAGGGCGATGATCTTCCTGGACTCCAGGCTTACGCCGGAATGACCAAGCCTGATTTGCGCAGCGTCTTGCCGCTTCAGTTAGCGTCCTTCAACTGGTCGAGGATGCCGGGGTTTTCCAGCGTGGTGACGTCCTGGGTGATCGCTTCGCCTTTGGCGAGGGAGCGCAGCAGGCGACGCATGATCTTGCCCGAGCGGGTCTTGGGCAGGTTGTCCCCGAAGCGGATTTCCTCGGGCTTGGCGATCGAGCCGATTTCCTGCGCCACCCAGGCCTTGAGTTGGCTGGAAATCTGCTTGGCCTTGTCGCCCGTGGGGCGCGACTGCTTCAGCACCACGAAGGCCACCACCGCCTCGCCCTTGACGTCGTGCGGCCGGCCGACCACGGCCGCTTCCGCGACCAGCGGGTTGGCGACCAGGGCGGATTCGATTTCCATGGTGCCCAAGCGGTGACCGGAGACATTCAAAACGTCGTCGATGCGGCCGACGATCCAGAAATAGCCGTCCATGTCGCGGTTGGCGCCATCGCCCGCCAGGTAGTAGCCCTTGAATTCCTCGGGGTAATAGGACTTCTTGTAGCGCTCGGGATCGCCCCAAATGTTGCGGATCATCGCCGGCCAGGGCTTACGGATCACCAGGAAGCCACCCTTGCCCAGTTCCACTTCGTGCGCCGCCTCATCGACCACGGCCGCGTCGATGCCGGGCAGCGGAAGGGTGCAGGAACCGGGCTTCAGGGGCATGGCACCGGGTAGCGGCGAGATCATGTGACCACCGGTCTCGGTTTGCCACCAGGTATCCACTACGGGGCAGCGGCCACCGCCCACGGTGTTGTAGTACCACATCCAGGCCTCGGGGTTGATCGGCTCGCCAACCGTTCCGAGAATGCGCAGGCTGGAGAGGTCATAGTTGTGCGGCAGATCGCCGCCGGCCTTGATCAGCGAGCGAATCGCCGTGGGTGCCGTATAGAAGATGCTGACGTGATGGTCTTGAATCATTTTCCAGAACCGGCCGGCGTCGGGATAAGTCGGCACACCTTCGAAAATCACTTCGGTCGCACCCATGGCCAGCGGCCCATAGGTCACGTAGGTATGGCCGGTGACCCAGCCCACGTCGGCGGTACACCAGAAGACATCTTGCGACTTGATGTCGAACACCCATTTCATGCTCATCACCGCGCCCAGCAGATAGCCGCCGGTGGAATGCTGCACCCCTTTGGGCTTGCCGGTAGAGCCTGAGGTGTAGAGAATGAACAGCGGATGTTCGGCGGAAACGTAGGTGGGCTCGCACTCGTCGGACAGGCCAGCGGTGAGGTCATGCCACCACAGGTCGCGGCTGGCGTTCCAGAGCACTTCGCCGCCGGTGCGCTTGTACACCACCACCTTGGTGATCGATTCACAACCGCCCAGGCTGAGCGCTTCGTCCACCGCCTGCTTCAGCGGGATTTCGCGGCCGCCGCGGTATTGCCCGTCGGCCGTGACCACCAGCTTGGCTTGGGCGTCAATAATGCGCTCCTGCACACTCTTGGCCGAGAAGCCGCCGAACACCACCGAGTGAATGGCGCCGATGCGCGCGCAAGCCTGCATCGCCACCACGGCTTCGACGCTCATGGGCAAATAGATCAGCACCCGGTCGCCTTTCTCGACACCGAGCTTCTTCAGTCCGTTGGCGAATTGGCAGACCTTGTGATACAGCTCCTTATAGCTGACCTTCGTCACCTGCCCGTTGTCGGCCTCGAAGATCAAGGCGGTCTTGTGGGGCTTGGATTCGAGGTGACGATCGAGGCAATTGTAGGAGACGTTCAGCTCACCGTCTTCAAACCACTTATAGAAAGGCGCGTTGGAGTCGTCGAGCGTCTTGGTGAACTGCTTCTTCCAGAGGATATTGTCGTGCGCGAGCTTGCCCCAGAAGCCGGCGTAGTCCTTGCCCGCCTTGGCGCACAATTCGCGATAGGCCGCCATGCCCGGCACGTTGGCGTGGGCGACAAACGCTTCCGAAGGGGGAAAGACGCGGTTTTCGTGTAGGACTGATTCGATATCGGACATGACCTGTCTCCTGAACGAAGGAAAACGAAGAAATCTGGCGCTGGGGCTCGCCCCTATATCTTATATAAGACATAAGAGTTGGTTCGCTCTGAATTGTAGCATCTGCGCCGCGGCCCGCAAAACCGGCCAGCCCAAACCTGGTGCGGGGATCGCTAAAACAAACGCTCGATTGAATCGGCTGGGACCTCTCTTTCCGTTTTGGCAAGCGTTGATCAAGTCACGATTCCCCCTTCCGGAGAAACCGAGTTTCGAGGAAATTCAACCAACGGGGCGCCGGCCTTTCCAGGTGCCCAGGTTCTGGTCAGCGTTTCCCTGATCAGACCCACGCCCGGCTTTGCCAAGAATGCACGAAGTCGAATGCTAGAATCGCGTCTCCCCCACCACAGTGCATGCCTATGACCCCCGTCGCCCGGCCTCGCCTCGGCCCAATTTCCGCGCTCATCTTCACCAGCCGCTGGTTGCAACTGCCGCTGTATGTCGGCCTGATTCTGGCCCAGGCGGTCTATGTTTACATGTTCGCGCGGGAATGCTGGCATTTGGTGAGCCACGCGCCCACGCTCAAGGAACAGGAGATCATGCTGATCGTGCTCGGACTGATCGACGTGGTGATGATCTCCAACCTGCTGATCATGGTGATCATCGGCGGCTACGAGACCTTCGTCTCCCGGCTCAACCTGCAAGGGCACCCGGACGAGCCGGAATGGCTCTCCCATGTCAACGCCTCGGTGCTGAAGCTGAAGCTTGCCACCGCGATCATCGCCATTTCCTCGATTCACCTCTTGCGCACGTTCATCGATGCGCCGCAGTTGTCCACGCACCAGATCATGTGGCAGACCATTATCCACACGGTGTTCCTCTTCTCCGCCCTGGCCATGGCGGCGGTCGAGCGCATCATGCCAGCGCGTGGCGAAGGCGGGCATTGATTCACGGCGATCCCGCGTATTCGAGCCGCCCCATTTGGAGTTTCCACCATGAGCACCATTCGCCAGAACGATTTCATCCAGAGCATCGCCGACGCGCTGCAGTTCATCTCCTTCTACCACCCGGTGGACTACATCAAGGCGCTGACCCGCGCCTATGAACGGGAGCAGTCGCCCGCCGCCAAGGACGCAATCACGCAGATATTGGTCAATTCGCGCATGTGTGCCGAGGGGCATCGGCCGATTTGCCAGGATACCGGCATCGTCAACGTGTTCCTCAAGGTCGGCATGAACGTGCGTTGGGACGCCGCCTTGAGCGTGGACGACATGGTCAACGAAGGCGTACGCCGCGCCTACCTCGACCCCGACAACAAGCTCCGCGCCTCGGTGCTGGCCGACCCCGCCGGCGCGCGCCGGAACACCAAGGACAACACTCCGGCGGTAATCAGTTACGCCTTGGTGCCGGGCGACACCGTGGACGTGAACGTGGCGGCCAAAGGCGGGGGCTCAGAGGCGAAGTCCAAGTTCGCCATGCTCAACCCTTCCGACTCCCTGGTGGACTGGGTGCTCAAGACCGTCCCAACCATGGGCGCAGGCTGGTGTCCACCGGGCATGCTGGGCATCGGCATCGGCGGCACCGCCGAGAAGGCCATGCTCATGGCCAAGGAAGCGCTGATGGAACCGATCGACATGGCCGAGCTGATCGCACGCGGCCCAAAGAATCGCCTCGAGGAACTGCGTCTCGAACTCCATGAAAAGGTAAACGCTCTGGGCATCGGCGCGCAGGGCCTGGGCGGACTCACCACCGTGCTCGACGTGAAGATCCTCGAATACCCCGCTCACGCCGCCAATCTGCCGGTGGCGATGATTCCCAATTGCGCCGCCACCCGGCATGTGCATTTCGTGCTCGATGGCTCGGGCCCGGCGAACCTCGAACCACCCTCGCTCGAAGACTGGCCGCGCCTCACTTACGACGCCTCCAAGGGTCGGCGCGTCAATCTCGACACCGTTACCCGCGAGGAGGCGGCGAGTTGGAAGCCCGGTGAAGTACTGCTCCTGAACGGCAAGCTGCTCACCGGGCGCGACGCGGCGCATAAGCGCATGACTGACATGCTGAGCAAGGGCGAGAAGCTCCCGGTCGATTTCCGCAACCGCTTCATCTATTACGTCGGCCCGGTCGATCCGGTGCGTGACGAAGTGGTAGGTCCGGCCGGACCAACCACGGCCACGCGGATGGACAAGTTCACCCGCCAGATGCTGGCGGAAACCGGCCTCCTGGGCATGGTCGGAAAGGCCGAGCGCGGGCCTGCCGCGATCGAGGCGATCCGGGACCATCGCGCGGTCTACCTGATGGCCGTGGGCGGCGCCGCCTATCTCGTTTCCAAGGCCATCCGCGCGGCTCGGGTGGTGGCCTTCGAAGACCTGGGCATGGAGGCGATCTACGAATTCGAGGTCCGCGACATGCCGGTGACCGTGGCCGTCGACAGCACCGGAAACGCTGTGCATATCACTGGGCCGCGCGAGTGGCAGGCGCGGATCGGCAAGATCCCGGTCACCGTGCTCAAGGCTTGATCCCGCCTCCGTCATTCACGGCGGCGGCGGGGCACGGTATCATGGCCCCCGCCGGTGCCGATAACGGCCAGCCGGGTTGGAGGGGGATGCGCCGCCGCATCGGCAAGGGGCCAAGAGCAGGGCGGCGCGCGTTCGTGGCGGGTCTGCCAGCGCGCAGATCATCATCCGGAATCAGACATGCTCAATCGCCGCGGCGACGGCTGTGATTACGCCTGCGCCGGCAGCCCGCGCCGGGGTCGCGGGCGGTTTCCTTTCTGGCCGGGCGCCATGCTCGCCCTGAGCCTGAATTGCGCCAGCTCCGCCCTGGCCGCGCCCGAGAGTCCTCGAATCCTGGTGCTGGCACCGGAAGGCGAGCCCAGCGTCGAGGTCGTGTTGCGTGGCGTGCGCCACAGCATCGCCGGGCAACCGGTCCAAGCACGCTTTTTGTCTCTGGTGCGCGAGGACGTGCTCGACCCGGTGCGCGCCGCGGAACCCGGTACGGTCTTCCTGAGCGTGGGTCAACGGGCCGCTGACGATATTCTGCACACCCGTCAATCGCCCTCGCTGGTGGCTTGCTTGCTGCCCCTGAATGAAGCGCGGTCACACTCGGCCGCTGTGCTCGCCGTGCCTGCCGAAGTATCGCCCGAGTTGCAGGCGACTTGGCTGCGCCGCCTCCATACTCAGGCACGCCGCGTGGGTCTACTCTACGATCCTGACTTGAGTGCCCGGCAGGTTGCGCATCTGACCGCGGCACTCCAGCGTGTGGGTTTGCAGGCCATACCCGAGCCGGTGCGCAGCCCCACGGCGCTGCCGGCGGCGCTGGCGCGCCTGGGCAAACGTGCCGACGTGATTCTGGGTCTGCACGATCGCACGGTTTTTACGCCCCAAACAGCCAAGGCGATTCTGCTGTTTTCGTTTCGTGCTCGCATTCCGGTGATTGGCCTATCCGACGCCTGGGTCAAGGCGGGCGCGCTTTATGCCCTCGAGCCCGACTACGAAGACCTGGGCCGCCAATGCGGCCTGGCCGCGCTGCGTCTGGTGGGTTTGCCACGGGAGCTCCCACAACAGCCGGCAAGACTGGTACTCTCCATCAACCTGCGTACCGCCCGACACATGCGCATCGACTGGCCGGCCGAGATCCGACAGATGGCCAGCAAGACCCATGAATGACCAGACGCACTCCACTTCCCGCCTTGGCCTGCTGGCCAAACTGAACCTGCTTTCGATCGGCGGCATTCTGATCACGGCACTGGGGGTGACGGGTTTTCTGGTGCAGCAGGAGGCGCGCGACGCGCAGACCAAACTCGAATCCCAGGCCCGCACCACCCTGGAGGTGCTGGCCGAAGTCAGCGAGTACACCGCCTACACCGCCAACAAGGACGATGCGGCGCAGATTCTCGACATCCTCAAGTTCGACGCCGACATCGCGTATGCCGAAATGCTCGGCGCCCGGCGCGAGTCGATCGCCGCCCGGGGGTTCCAGCAGTCCGAGCTGCCGCCGCTGAGCGAGCGCTCGGGGCGCATCGAAGGCGAAACCGTGATCGCCGAAATCCGGCACGAGGGGCGGCGCATGCTGGAGCTGATCACGCCGATCCGCACCCGTGCTGCCAACCAGGCTCTGCGCGGCATCGGCGCTGGTGCCGAGAGCAGCGCCCCGATTGGCTTTATCCGACTGGGCATGCACTACGAGCGGGTCGCGGCGCGCCAATGGACTTATATCTTCGGCGCCATCAAGATCGCCACCGGGGCGATCTTACTCTCGGTGCTGATCGTGGTGCTGCTGACTCGGCGCATGGTCATGCCGATCAATCGCCTCACCCGGGCCGCCAGGGCGGTGGCCGCCGGTCGCTTCGATGTGCATGTGCCGGTGACCACGCGCGACGAACTGGCGGAGCTCACCGAAGCGTTCAACGACATGGCCGGCAAGCTTGCCACCAGCCGCAGCGAAATCGTCAGCTATCAGCGGCGTTTGGAAGAAAACAAGGCAATGCTGGAGCACAACCAGCACACCCTGGAGGAACAGGTCACGCTGCGCACCCAGGAACTCAAGGTGGCTACCGCCAACGCCTATCGCCTGGCCCAGCACGACATTCTCACCGGGCTGCCCAACCGCGCCCTACTGAACACTCGCCTGAAACAAATGCTGGCCGAAGCCGAGCGCCAGCAGCAAGAGGTGGCGGTGCTGTTCATCGACTTCGACCATTTCAAGCGCATCAACGACACCCTCGGGCACGACGCTGGCGACCAACTCCTGCGCGACGCGGCGCAAAGACTTCAGCAGGCCTTGCGCGAGATGGATACGGTGGCGCGCCTGGGCGGCGACGAATTCCTGATCGTGGTGCCGGGGTTGCAGCCGGCACACAGCACCCATTACGTCATGGAGCTACTGGCGCGGGTACAGCGCGCCTTTGCCACACCCTTTACGCTGGCGGGGCAGGATCTCACCGTGACCGTGAGCATCGGCATCGCGCTTTATCCGGAGGACGCCAACGACCCCGTGGGCCTGGTGAAACAGGCGGACACCGCAATGTACGCGGCCAAGGAACATGGGCGCGATGCCTACCGCTTCTACACTCCGGAGATGAACACCCGGGTGCAGGCGCGGCTCAAGCTCGAAAACGACCTGCGCCGTGCACTCGCCAACAACGAATTCGAACTCGTCTATCAGCCGCAGATCGATATCTCCTCGGGCTGGCCGGTGGGCGTGGAAGCGCTGCTGCGCTGGCGCGATCCGGAACGCGGGCTGATATCCCCCGGCGAGTTCATCCCCGTGGCGGAGGAATCCGGACTGATCCACCCCATGGGGACCTGGGCGCTGCGCACCGCTTGCCTACAGGCGCGTTCCTGGCACGATCATGACTTACCCATGCGGCTTTCCGTGAATCTCTCGGTGCAGCAGCTCGAACAGGAAAACTGGGTCAGCGTAGTCGAACACGCACTGGCCGACAGCGGGCTGCTGCCGCGTTTTCTCGACCTGGAAATCACTGAGTCGGTGATCATCTCCAACCCCGAGAAAGCAGTGGCTACGCTGATGCGTCTCAAATCCATGGGCGTCACCATCACCATGGACGATTTCGGTACCGGCTATTCGAGCCTGAATTACCTGACCCGCTTGCCCTTGCACAGCGTCAAGATCGACCAGAAATTCGTGCGCGGCCTCGATCACGACCACAACGACGAAGCCATCACCCTGGCCATTTTGGCGCTCGCCAAGGGCCTGGGCCTGCGGGTCATCGCCGAAGGCGTGGAGAGCCCGGCACAGTATCGATTCCTGCAAAGGCACGGCTGCGAGGAGGCTCAGGGCTTTTACATCAGCGCGCCCCTGGATTCCGGTTCGCTATTCGAATGGTGGCGCAACCGCCTCGAGATGGCGGCGGCGGTGCATCCAGAACGGCCCCTGGTGTAAGGGTCGCCCGAGGCAGCGCCAAATTCCCGGCGCTCCGATCTACTGTGCAAAAAACTCTCGGACCTTTTCCATCCAGGACTTGGCGCGAGGATTGTGGACGGCGCCATCCTTCTGCTCCATGGTTTCGAACTCACGCAGCAGATCTTTCTGGCGTTCGGTGAGCTTCACCGGCGTCTCCACCACGACATGGCAATAGAGGTCGCCATGCGAATTCGAGCGCACCCCGCGGATGCCCTTGCCGCGCAGGCGGAACACCTGGCCCGACTGGGTTTCGTGCGGGATCTTGATCTTGGCGCTACCGTCTAGCGTGGGAATGTCGATCTCTCCGCCCAGCGCGGCAGTGGCGAAGCTAATCGGCATTTCGCAATGCAAGTCGTTCTGCTCGCGCTGAAACACGGTGTGCGGCTTGAGCGCAACCACTACGTAGAGGTCGCCCGGCGGGCCGCTGTTGAGTCCGGGCTCGCCCTCGCCGGCGAGACGGATGCGGTCTTCCTGATCGACCCCGGCGGGAATCTTCACCGAGAGCGTTTTGTGCTTCTTGATCCGGCCAGCGCCGCCGCAGTCGCGGCAGGGGTCGGCGACGTAGCGCCCACTGCCGTGGCAGTGCGGACAGGTTTGCTGAATCGAAAAGAACCCCTGCGCAATGCGAATCTGCCCTGAGCCATTGCAATGTGGACAGGTCTTGGGCTGGGTCCCAGGTTTGGCGCCGCTGCCATGGCAGGTTCCGCATTCCTCCATGGTGGGGATGCGAATTTTCGCCTCGGTGCCGCGGGCCGCCTCTTCCAGGCTGATTTCGAGGTTGTAGCGCAAATCGGCGCCGCGGTACATGCCGTTGCCACGCCCACGCGGCCCGCCGCTGCCGCCGAAGATTTCGCTGAAGATGTCGCCGAAGGCGTCGCCAAATCCGCCAAAACCACCTGGCCCGCCACCTCCAGCCGCAGAAGGGTCCACTCCGGCATGCCCAAACTGGTCGTAGGCGGCGCGCTTCTTGGCGTCGGAGAGCATTTCGTAAGCCTCCTTGGCCTCCTTGAAATGCTCTTCCGCCTTGGGATTGTCCGGATTGCGATCCGGATGAAACTTCATCGCTAGCTTGCGATAGGACTTCTTGATGTCTTCTTCGCTCGCGTCACGGTTGAGACCGAGAATGGTGTAGTAGTCGCGTTTAGGCATGGGCTGGTGTGAGGTGGAGGGTCGAGCGTGGAGAGTCTCGACTCTCGACTACTTCCGGTCCTTGACTTCGGTGAACTCCGCATCGACCACGTGCTCGTCGTCTTTCTTGCCGCTCTCGGGGCCTCCTGCACCAGCGGTGCCAGCACCCTGTTCCGGTGACTGGGCGTACATCTTTTCTCCGAGCTTCTGCGCGGCGGCCATGAGTGCCTGGGTCTTGGCCTCGATGTCAGCCTTGTCGGAACCCTTGAGTGCCTCCTCGGCCTCTTTCACCGCGGCCTCGATCTTGTCCTTCTCCGCGGCATCGAGTTCCTTGCCGTATTCGGTGAGCGCCTTCTTCACCGAGTGGATCGCGGCGTCGCACTGATTGCGCGCATCGACCAGCTCGTGGGCGCGGTGGTCTTCCTCGGCATGAGCCTCGGCGTCCTTCACCATGCGCTGGATTTCCTCTTCGTTGAGGCCGCTCGAAGCCTGGATCTTGATCTTGTTTTCCTTGCCGGTGGCTTTGTCCTTGGCCGAGACGTGCAAGATGCCGTTGGCGTCGATGTCGAAGGTAACCTCGATTTGCGGCATGCCTCGCGGCGCGGGCGGAATATCGGTCAAGTTGAACTGCCCGAGGCTCTTGTTCCCCGCGGACATTTCGCGCTCGCCTTGCAGCACGTGAATGGTCACCGCGGTCTGGCTGTCATCGGCGGTGGAAAACACCTGGTTCGCCTTGGTGGGGATGGTGGTGTTCTTTTGAATGAGCTTGGTCATCACGCCACCCAGGGTTTCGATCCCCAGGGACAACGGAGTCACGTCCAGAAGCAGCACGTCTTTGCGTTCGCCTGACAATACCGAAGCCTGAATGGCGGCGCCCACGGCCACGGCTTCGTCAGGGTTGACGTCCTTGCGGGGGTCGCGCAGGAAGTACTCGCGCACCTTGTCCTGCACCTTGGGCATGCGGGTCATGCCGCCCACCAGAATGACGTCGTTGATGTCGGAGAGCTTCACTCCGGCGTCCTTCACCGCGATGCGGCAGGGCTCGATGGTGCGATCGATCAGCTCTTCGACCAGGCTTTCGAATTTGGCGCGGGTAATCTTGATCGACAGGTGCTTCGGACCGGAAGCATCGGCGGTGATGTAGGGCAGGTTGATCTCGGTTTGCTGGCTGGAGGAGAGCTCGATCTTGGCTTTTTCCGCGGCGTCTTTCAGACGCTGCAGAGCCAGCACATCCTTGGACAGATCGACGCCCTGCTCCTTCTTGAATTCGGTGACGATGTAGTCGATCACGCGCTGATCGAAGTCTTCGCCGCCAAGGAAAGTGTCGCCGTTGGTGGAGAGCACTTCGAATTGCATTTCGCCCTCGACATCGGCGATTTCGATGATCGAAACATCGAAGGTGCCTCCGCCCAGGTCATAGACCGCGATCTTGCGGTCGCCGCCCTTTTTGTCCAGGCCGAAGGCCAGTGCCGCGGCAGTGGGCTCATTGATGATGCGCTTGACTTCGAGACCGGCGATGCGCCCAGCGTCCTTGGTCGCCTGGCGCTGCGAATCGTTGAAGTAGGCGGGCACGGTGATCACCGCTTCGGTGACCGGTTCGCCGAGATAGTCCTCGGCGGTCTTCTTCATCTTGCGCAGCACTTCGCTCGAAACCTGCGGCGGGGCAATCGACTTGCCGCGCACTTCCACCCAGGCGTCGCCATTGTCGGCCTTGGTGATGCGGTAGGGCATGAGGTCGATGTCCTTTTGCACTTCCTTTTCTTCGAAGCGCCGGCCGATCAGCCGCTTGACTGCGTAGAGCGTGTTGCGCGGATTGGTCACCGCCTGGCGCTTGGCCGAAGCGCCGACCAGAATTTCGCCGTCTTCCTGATAGGCGACGATGGAAGGCGTGGTACGCGCCCCTTCCGAATTCTCGATGACCTTGGGGTTGCCCCCTTCCATGATGGCGACACAGGAGTTGGTCGTCCCGAGGTCGATGCCAATGATCTTGCCCATTTGTCTTTCCCCTCAATGCGAGTCTTGGAGTGAACCGCCCAGCGCTTCCGGGCGGCTCCTGGATGCTTCTGAAATGGCGTCGCGAACCCGGTTTTTCAAGCGTCCTTGGGCTTGGCAACGACGACCAGAGCCGGGCGCAACACCCGTTCATGAACGAGATAACCCTTCTGATAGACCTGCACCACGGTATTGGCGGGCTCTTGGCTATCGATCGCGGTCATGGCCTGATGCCGGTGCGGGTCGAATTTCTCGCCCACCGGGTCGATGGCGACGATGCCGCCCTTTTCGAAAGCCATGTTCAATTGCCGCAGCGTGAGTTCCACCCCGGAGCGCAGCGTTTCCAGGGTCGCCTGGGGGGCGGCAAGGGCGGCCTGGAGGCTGTCCATCACCGGCACCAGCGCTTCGGCGAAATTTTCGATGGCATACTTGTGCGCCGCCGCCACGTCAGCCTGGGCGCGCCTTCTGACGTTGTCGGCTTCGGCCTTCGCGCGCAGCCAGGAATCCCGCAATTCCTCGACCTCGGCCCTGACCTTGGCCAGATGCGCCTCGACCTCGGGCGCGGCGGGAGGCATCTGTGCCGCCTCGCCCGGCTCCACCGCCGGCAAGCCCTGGATGGGCAACTCGGCGTTTGGCGCCGTCCCCTGAGACTTGTTGCTCTCCTGCATGATCCTTCTCACCCGTGCTGCGACATGAACGGGTGGCAAATGGGGCCGTCTCAGGGAATTTCAAGGGCGTGGAGCAACAAAAAGTTCCCGGGCCGCTTCTGGCCTAAACGCTCAAGTCGATCTGCTGCACCGTCCCGGCCGCGCCGTCTTCGGCAAGATAGACCCCGGTGCTGCGCACCACGCCCAGCGAGGCATTGCTGGCGGTGCGCAACTCGAAGGGGGTGGCGATGCCCTGGACGGCCAGGGCGCCGATTCGCAGCGCCCCCAGGGAGCGCAGGGCACCGCCCCCTTCGGGGTCGGGCGACCAGGCATAAAGCTGCGAATAAGCCGCATCGCCTTCGTCGATCCAGCCATTGCCGTCCTGGTCGAGCGCGGCCAATTCGCGGAAGCCCTCCCCGCTCTGCGGGCCAAAGAGCTCGCGCCCGTCGTTGACCCGGCCGTCGGCGTTGCGGTCGAAGACCAGAAAGCCGCTGCCGCCGGCCAGACCGGGCAGATTCTCGACCGTGCCGTCACCCTCCAGATCGAAGGCAAAGCGTTGTTCCAGCAGCTCCGCCGCAGTGCCGGAGAAATTGATCACCAACGGGTCCTTGCGCCGGGCATCGCCCTGGCGCAGGCTGAGGTTGGTCTCTTCGCGGTAGCTGCGCGACATCGCCAGAGCGACTTGGAATTCGATTTCCTGCCCTTCACTGGTGCGCACCACGCCGCTGGCGGCGAACGCGGTGGCTTCGGTTTCCTCGCGCACTTCATGGTAATCGTATTCCACGCCGAAGCCGGCGGGACCACGCACTGGGGTCGCGGCAGGCGCCGGGCGCGGGTCGACGAGTTCGGGGGGCGCTTCGCCCCGGGGCACATCCTCGGGACGATAGATTTTGACGCGCACGCCGGTCATGGCCTCGATCATGGTCCGCAACAACTGCAAAAGCGGATCGCTCACGGCGTCGTCAATCGCCTGATCGATAGCGCTGCCGCCCTCGCTCGCGGCCTTTTCCGGCACCTTCGAGGATCGCGGGGGTGGCGGTGGTGGCGACGAGGCGACGGCCACCCGAGCACGCTCGCGCCCTTCGAAATCGGGTCGGCGCGGCCCGACCCAGGCGCGCAGGCTCTCCTGCACCTCCCGCCGCGCCGTGCTGGCATGGCTGGAGGCGAGCGTCACTTCAGTAGCCGCGATCCGCATGACTGCTCCAGGGGAGCTCTACATACCGGTATTTACGGCCGCCTCGAGCCCGAGCTTGAGCACCGGGCCAGGCTTGCGGCGCCCGCCAGGCCGCCGCTATTTCGACTTACCCGGTTGGTCGGCGAACAAGCTGTTCAGCACCCAGGAGATGATGCTGTACACCAAGGCACCGCCCACCGCCGGCCAGAATCCGCCCACGGAAAACCCGGGAACCATGTTGGCCACCAGCAAGAACAGAAGCCCGTTGAGGACAAAGATGAACAAGCCCAGGGTAAAGACGGTGATGGGCAAAGTCAGCAGAAACAGGATCGGGCGTACCAAGGCATTGATGAGCCCCAACACCAGTGCCACGATCAGCGCGGTCCAGAAATCCTCGATACGGATCGCGGAGAACAGGTAGGGCAGCGCCATCAGCGCCAGCGCATTGAGACCCCAACGCAAGAACAATCGCACCATGATGAGTTGGCCTTTTCTGAAGTGGTGCCGCGAAGCATAGCGCGACATCCGTGCGCCGCCTAGGGAGGTGCGGTTCAAGGCGGGATCCGTAGTGCCGACGACCGCCGAAACCCAGGAAACTCAAGGAGCTGGTCACCAGCCTTCGCCAGGGTGACGGCTTTGGTCAGCACTTTCCTCACTGCGAGCCTATACTTTGACCAAGGATCCCAAAGGCTCCGCATGATCCCTGACCCGCCATCACCGCCCTGTCCTCACGCTTCAGCAAGTTCCGAAACGCGGTCTTTGCTGCGTCTTTGCCAGGGATTTGGCGGCGCGGCTGGGGGCGCCTTGGTGTGTGTGCTGCTGGCGTTCGGGTCGGCCCGCGCCGCGGACCCTATGCCGATCTTCGATGCCCATCTGCACTACAACGCCGAGGCCCAGGAAGCGTTCCCCTTGGCCAGCGTTCTGGCGCTTTTGCGCGAACAGAAGATCGGCGGCATTCTCGCCAACAGTCGCCCCAACGACGGCACGCGCGCGCTCTATGCGGTGCGCTCGCCCGAGCTTTGGGTGGTGCCCTTCATCCGCCCCTATGTGGTTCGTCCCGATCGCTACACCTGGTTTGCCGATCCGGCGATCTACGCGCTGATCGAACGGGAATTCGCCCGCGGCGGCTACCAGGGCATCGGCGAATTCCATCTCTTCGGCCAGGATGCGGCTTCGCCTTGGGTACAGAAGATGGTGGACTTCGCCGTCAAGCATGAGATCTACCTGCACGCCCATTCCGACGCCGAGGCGATCGAGCTGCTGTTCGCCCACAACCCGAAAGTGAAGATCATCTGGGCGCATAGCGGGTTCACCACGGCGCCGGAACTGATCGAGCAATACCTGCGCCGCTACCCGAGACTCTGGGGCGAGCTTTCCTATCGCGATGAGGTGGCCCTGGCGGGCAAGGTGAAGCCGCAATGGCGGCGCCTGTTCGAGCGCTACCCCGATCGTTTCCTGCTGGGATCGGACACTTGGGTCAACGAACGGTGGGAGCAGTACGCACCGATCATCGACAGTTATCGCGCGTGGCTCGATGATCTTCCGCGGGCGGTCGCCGAAGGAATCGCGCATCGTAACGCGGCAGCCCTATTTTTGGGTGCAAAGCGGTGACCGGCACGATGAGCACCGTCACGCGGCCCCCGAGTCTGGTGGCGACCGCGCAACCACCAGCAATGCTGGGCGGCCAAACCTGGATCACGCGCGGGCTGCTAGAATTCTGCCGCCATGCCGCCCCGCAAGGAATTCATCGACTACAGCGCCGAAGTGCGCCGGCACGACTCGCCCGCCCTGCGCTGGCTCTTGCTCGCGCTCGGTGTGCTGTTCGTCTTGCTGGGGATCGCCGGGGCGCTCCTGCCGGTGTTGCCGGCCACGCCGTTCATGTTGCTGGCGGCGGCGTGCTTCGCCCGGGCCTCGCCGCGCTTTTATAACTGGCTGCTCAACAACGCGGTGTTTGGCCCGACGGTGCTGGAATGGCGACAGCACCACAGCATTCCCTGGCGCATCAAGATCGCGGCCATCGCGCTCATGTCGATCACGCTCAGCGCTTCCATCGTCTTCTTCGTGCCCTGGCTGGAATTGCAAATCGCCCTCGCGCTGGGGGGCGTGGCGCTGGGAATCTATCTCTACCGCATTCCTTCGCGCGATCGGCCAAGCTGAAGCTCACTCTTTGGCGCCCAAACTCCTGGCACGGCCGCGGCTGGCTTCGCGGGCGGCGTCATCAGGCGGGGCGTTGAGCCAGCCGCCCAACTCGCGCCAGGCGATCTCGCCCAGCGCCTTGATCCACTCCGGCAGATCGTTGAGCGCGGGGATGTATTGCAGTTCACCGCCGCCGGAATCGAGAAAACTCTGGCGCCCTTCGAGGGCGATTTCCTCCAGGGTTTCCAGGCAATCCGACACGAAGCCGGGGCAGAAAACATCGAGGCGCTTGACGCCCTTTTTGCCCAATCCGCGCAAGACTTCCGTC
>JACPUX010000012.1 GCA_016192065.1 Betaproteobacteria bacterium | reverse complement strand
GCGTCGCCGGTTTCTATTCCTTCCTGCATCTGCAGCCGCACGGCGAATACCGCGTGCTGTTCTCCGACAATATCACCGACCGCATGCAGGGCAGCCAGGCGCTCATGGAGCAGATGTGCCGGCAATTGTGGCTGCAACCGGACAAGGTCTCGGAAGATGGTCTGGTCAGCATCAACACCACATCCTGCACCGGCATGTGCGACCAGGGGCCGGCGATGCTGGTCAATGGCCGCGCCATCACGTGCCTTACCCCGCAGCGCGTGCAGGAGATCGGCAGCCTGATCCGCAACCGCACCTCGCTTTCCGACTGGCCTGCCGACTTCTTCCGCGTGGAAGACAACATCCGCTGCAAGGGCCCGCTGCTCGATAACCGCATCGTTCCGGGCGACGTGCTGCGCGCTGCCTTGGCGCTCGGCGGCGGAAATATCGTCGAGGCGGTCAAGCAATCCGGCCTGCGCGGGCGCGGCGGCGCAGGCTTCCCCACCGGGCAGAAATGGGAGGCGTGCCGCAGCGCGCCGGGCGAGGCCAGGCATGTGGTGTGCAACGCCGACGAGGGCGAGCCCGGCACCTTCAAGGATCGCGTGCTGCTGACTTCCTACGCCGATCTGGTGTTCGAGGGCATGACGCTGTGCGCGCTGGCCATCGGCGCGCAGCACGGTTACCTCTACCTGCGCGGCGAATACCGCTACCTGCTCGAGCCCTTGCAGGCCGTGCTGCAGCGCCGCCGCGAAGCGAATCTGCTGGGAAAAAATATTCTCGGCCAAGCCGGTTTCGACTTCGACATCGCCGTCCATCTCGGCGCGGGTGCCTACATCTGCGGCGAGGAGTCGGCACTGATCGAATCGCTCGAGGGCAAGCGCGGCATTCCGCGCAACCGCCCGCCGTTCCCGGTGACGCACGGCTACCTGCAACAGCCGACCGCGGTGGACAACGTCGAGACCTTCTGCAGCGCTGCGCTGGCGATGCAGATGGGCGTGGAAAACTACCGCGCCATCGGCACGGCGAAATCCTCCGGCAGCAAGCTGATTTCGGTGTCCGGCGACTGCCCGCGTCCCGGCATCTACGAATACCCGTTCGGCGTCACGGTGCGCGAGGTGCTGCAGGACTGCGGCGCGGT
>JACPUX010000011.1 GCA_016192065.1 Betaproteobacteria bacterium | reverse complement strand
CGATTCGCTGCCGATGGCAAAGACCAGGATGGGTGCGGTCATCAGCACTGTGCGCAGAATGTTCCGTCCGATGAACGCGTCAGCACATCGACCCGCGCACCCTCCGCATCCAGCAATTCCACCTCCAGCGGCATTTTTCCTAATGCGTGAGTTGCGCAGGACAGGCAGGGGTCGAAGGCGCGGATCGCGACCTCGATGTGGTTGAGCAGGCCCTCGGTGAGCTTGCGCCCGTCGATGTATTGCCGCGCCACCTGGCGGATCGCCTCGTTCATCGCCTGGTTGTTGTGCGTGGTGGAAACGATCAGGTTGCAGCGGATGATCTGGTCGTTATCATCGACCTTGTAGTGGTGGATCAGCGTGCCGCGCGGCGCCTCGATCACGCCGACGCCGCGTTCCTGGCGCTGGCCGGTGCTGACCAGGTCGGTGCCCTGCAGGTCGGGGTCGTGCAGCAGTTCCCGGATGACCTCGGCGGCGTGCAGCATCTCGATCATGCGCGCCCAGTGGAATCCCAGCGTCGCGCCCGCCGCACGGCCATTGTCGAAGGCGAGGAATTCCTTGCGCTGTGCTTCCGCCAAGGGTGTAGGAATGAAGTCGCACTGCGTCACGCGGCTCAGCGGCCCGACGCGATACCAGCCCTGCTCCGGCCCGAGGCTGCGCAGGAACGGGAATTTCATGTACGACCACGGTTTCACGTCCTCGAAGATCACGTCCCAGTAATGGCGGTAATCGTAGTGGTCGAACAGCGTGGCGCCGTTCAGGTCGCGCGCGCGCAGCCCGCCGTGGTACAGGTCCAGCGCGCCATCGCTGCGCACCAGGTTGAGCGTGTGCGTCGCGAAACGCCCGAAGTTGTTGTAGAGATCGAGGTTCTGCTCGAACAGCCGCCGCGCCATCGCCGCCGCATCGCGGCTCCACGCGATCATCTGCGCGATGTCCTTCAGCAGGGTGTCGCGCTCCTCGACGCTGACGTTCTTGTTCACCCCACCGGGAATAGCACCGGTGCCGTGCACGCGCTTGCCCGCCGTGACGCGGATCACCT
>JACPUX010000002.1 GCA_016192065.1 Betaproteobacteria bacterium | reverse complement strand
GCTGGCGGCCATCCGGCGCTGTCGCAGCGCAGCCAGCCCCCTGATGCAGGTGCAATGCTCCGGCTGCGCGCATCAGACCGTGGTACCCCACTCCTGTGGCCACCGCCACTGTCCGCATTGTCAGCATCAGGAGAGTCAGCAGTGGCTGGAGCGCCAGCTCCAGCGCAGGGTGCCCGCAGAGTATTTCCTCATCACCTTCACTTTGCCGGCCGAATTGCGCCCGGTGGCTTTCGCGCAGCAGCGCGTCTTTTACGAAGCGCTGATCGGCAGCGCCTGGGCCACCCTCCACACCTTCAGCCAGAAGGACCGGCAACTCCAAGGCACGCCGGGTGCCATTGCGGTGCTGCACACTCAGACCCGCGCTTTGGACTATCACCCCCATGTGCATCTTTTGATGCCGGCGGCGGCGGTCGACGCGAAGCATCAGCGCTGGCGCACGAAGTCCAGCAAGAAGAGCTATCTCTTCAACCACAAAGCGCTCGCCAAGGTGTTTCGGGCGAAGCTACTGGCCGCCCTCGCGGCGGCCGGGCTGCACTTGCCCGCGCGCTACCCCAAAGCGTGGGTGGTGGACTGCAAGGCGGTGGGCAGTGGCGACAAGGCGCTCATTTACCTCGGGCGCTATCTCTATCGCGGGGTCATTCGGGAAGACGACATCCTCGCTTGTCGCGAGGGGCAGGTGAGTTTTAGGTATCGCGAGGGCAAGAGCGGGCGGGTGCAAGTGCGCACCCTGCCGGGGCCGCAGTTTCTGTGGCTCGTGCTCCAGCATGTGCTGCCCAAAGGCTTTCGGCGGGCACGCAATTTCGGGTTTCTGCATCCCAATTGCAAACGGCTGATCGCTCTGCTGCAGCTCTTGCTGGAGTGCGCGCCGGTTGCGGTGTGGATCAAGCCCCGCCCGCCCATTCTCTGCCCTTGTTGCGGGGCGGTGATGAAGATCGTGCGCACAAGAATGGCGGCACCGATAAACGGAGTACCTTCCATCCCGCTTGCCCCAAGCGGGGCGCACTAATCGTGTAAGTCGAGCAGCATTCGCCGGCACCACGGGAGATCCGCGCCCGAAAGCGGAGCGTCGTGCTCGTTCTGGAGTCGGCGGCAAGCGCTCAAAAACGGAGGGCTTGCGGCGGTTTGTGCGGGCACGATGGCGCTACCGTCGATTGCTCGCGCGCAAAAACCGGCATCGTCACCGCGCAATCGCCTCGCGCGGGTGGAAGGGGGAAAGAGCTATTTTCTGGGGCGTGCCGAATTTCGCGCACGCTGACCGGGCTCGTCCAACAAACGGATCAGGTCGCGGCTTCGCGCGACCTATCCGTATTCGTTGGGCATAGCTTTCACCAAAGTTCCTTCGCGGCCTTTGGTAATTCCTCATACTCCTTTAGCATTTGTATGGACTCCAGATTCTGGTAGCACCACGCAAACATCGCCTTCATGGCGTCGGTCTGGCTACCTGTGAAGGTTTTGTAGTCAGCGATTGCCTTCAATATCGCAGCAAGGGCGCACTCCTCGGCATCAAGCTGAACGATGTCTTGGGCGTCCTTGTCGTGATGTTTCATCTCGTTGATGAAAAGAATCTTGTGAATATGCTTCATTACAGCACTACGAGATGGTGTAGGACCAAGTTTCTTCCAATCACTGACCTTCACAGTGTAGTCAACAAAAGGCTGCTTTCCAGCACGAAGCACTAGTTGATGCAGTACCTCCCCGGCCGCACCAGCAAGTGTAATAGCGGAGAACATGTCGCACCCCTCGACTAAGAAGAGCCGGATTGCGGTTTCCAGCTGACCCCGCGCAATATCGAACTTATGGTATTCGGCGGTACCAGAGAACATGCGCTTGTTCTTTGATTTGAATTTACTCATGACAGTTCAGTTCTCGGCGCTTGGTTTGTTGTACAGCGATGTATTTACGATGCCCAACGAATGGAAGGGACTTCCCCGTCCCGAGGCTGCGGCGGAAGCCGCGAACGGCAACAAGTGCCATGATGGAGTTTCGAGATCACATCAAGACCACGAGAGGGGAAGTCCATGAGCATTGTCACGGTCGGAATTGAGCTGGCCAAGAACGTCTTTGCCGTGCATGGCGTTGATGATAGCGGCAAGGCGGCGCTGTTCAAGCCCAAAGCTTCCCGGGAGCAGGTTTTGCCGCTTTTCGCGCAACTGCCACACCGTAGCAGATCTAATTCGACCACGGCCGCTTTTTCCCCTTTTCTTCGCTGCACACCGCATTCGGCCACGAACGTAAGTCCCCAGGTACCCGGGTCGTGAAATGATGATGGGATGACTCTAGCGGCATCACGGCAATGCGCATGCCGGTTCAACATTCTTTCGGCTAAGGTCTGCGCCCCTGCATAGGGCGGGGTGCCGAAAGTACGTGCAACCGCGTGACCAACCCAAAATTGAAATTGGGCCGTTTCCCCGTTGTCATTGATCAGCTTGAACGAAACCGCATCATCGTTCATGTAGTAGCTGCACCCAACTAGCAACTGGATTGCCGTCACTGCAGCTGCCGTTCTTAGCAATTGAGTGAAACTCATCTAGCCCGTCCCCTAATTAGGAGCTGCTGATAATCGGCCATTCCCGCAGCGGCGGTCAATCCAGCTGCTGGCAGCATACCTGCAACATCACGAAAGGTTCCAGGCTCGAATATTTCTTGGATACCGAAAAATATCCGACCCTGGCCCCAATGGCATACGATCACCGCTGCGCTTGGGAATCATTGATGGCGCTACGACGACGCAATCGAGACCCTGCCCGGCCAGGTGACGATAGATCACGTAGCCGCAGGGCCCAGCCTCATAGACGAAGTGCAGCGTCTTCCCCGTCGCTTGGAGCTTTCTGACCGCCTGATCCAGCGCCCTCAGATCCCCGCCAACGCTGCCGTAATGGCGCACCTCTTGTCGCCCATCGCCATCGGCCAGCGCGATGTCAACCGAGTCCTTATGGACGTCCATACCGACGTAAAGATTGCTAGAATTTGCCATGGCCCGCCTCCTGTGTTCAGCGGTTGCGCCACCGTGCCAACCTTGTGGCTCTGTGTGCGGCCTTCCGCACCCAACCCACGATACTACGGAGTCGGGCCGCCACGCGCTAAACCATTATGTCTAGAACACTGACGGCACATGCCAATCACCCATGTCCCATAGCTTTATGAGGGCCGAATTCCTCGGCCTCCCATGTGCCACCAGATTTTGGGATGGGGCGTAGATGAGCGCGAAAGTTATCGTTAATGCGCACCGACCAATGCCCTGTCGATTTATCCCAGCGTTTGAAATCGAGACCCGGAAGCGCAGGATTCGCGATCAACTTTCTTTTCGTATCTTCCCAGCGCTCTTTCAAGGAGGCGTACTTTGACGCCAATGAGCTAGAGAATGATTGCGCCTCTGTGACATTTCGAACCTCTGGCAGCTTCCAAGCGGGGTTAATCCAAGCTGTTAATGAAGAAGGCCGGACAAAATATTCTGGGCAAAGTGACCTACGAAGTAGCTCGTCGGGGACGTTGCCAATCCAAAGAGCTTGGTCCTCACGACGAGCCGTGCTCGACAGATTCAGATCAATTAGATTCGCTGCAAGCTCACCAGCAAGGTCAAACTTCCTTTCGTCGAACCGGGCGTACGCGCCGGGCTGAAGTTTCATGAAGTCGTATGCAAACTCACCCAGGCCAACGCGCCCTCGCTTCGCCCACTCCCAAGCGTCACGATTGGCCAATGCTTCTTCCACCTGATGAATACGGTGGTGGCGAAAGGCGCGTTTGAGAGGTTCGTATAGTGCACGCCCAATCTTGGCTTCGACTGAAAGAGCATAGATATCGAACTTGAAGTGAAAACGTTCGTGTTCTCGCAGAAATTCGTAGGCCAGCCGAAGAGATGACCCATATCCAGGGTAGGTTGATTCAATTAGCTCTTTTACCCGACTTACCCCATGTTCGAGATAAAAGATGCCCCATTTCCCGGGGTAGGGGCGAGCAGCAACGTGCCGACGTGATTTGTAAAAGGCGTAAACATCGAAGCCAACTTCCCGGATTCCACCATCAAGCAGATCACGGTCTTCACTGGTGATAGGGAACGGTATCTCTCGGTCAGCAAGACGTCTTGTGCCAACCTCAATCGACCATCTGTCCTCGACGGGAATTAGATCATCGTTGTCACTGGCAATCTCTGTTGGGTCGAACCCATCGTGTTCTGGACTATCTGGCCGAGGGAGATCTTGATCTGAAAGAACGGGCTGCGTGGCAATTCGGCTTGATGCATCTTCAAAAAAACGGTCAAGAATATTCGGCATCTGCAAACCCTTTTGAGCGGTGTTCTAACGTTTGAATTCACCGGCGCTGCGCGGCTTTATCGCGCAGCGTCCGGTGGAATGATTGGTTGGACGAAGCCGCTACGCGGAGAAGGTGCCCGGCGAGGGCCCTTGGCTTATCCTGCATCTCGGTTCCTTCATGGTGACGGGGCCGATTCTGCAACATTTCGCGAGGATAAACCAGCATGACGACCCAGAGCGTTCCCCCCGATTACCCGCCGGCGTTCGCCCGGCAATACGACAGCCATTTGAAGCATCTCAGCTTGAAGGGCCTGCAACCCAAGACCATCGACGCCTATGCCCGCGCCATCCGGCGCTTGGGCGCGTACTTCGATTACCGCCTCGACGCCCTGTCCGAAGCGCAACTGACCGAGTACTTCAGCGCCCTCATCGGCAGCCACTCCTGGAGCGCGGAGCAGGCAAAAGGGGCCGTGCTCGAATTATTTCTCGCTGTCGAGGAATTCCTCGGATTCGATGCCGACCTGTTTGAGAATGGCCTTGAGCGTGCCTTCGGGCATATCGCCGGGATGATTGGGGATGGTGGTGTAGCGTTTTCGCGCGGGGTGGAACCAGATTTCGTGCGAGCCGGCGGCACGGCGGTTGAATTCGAGGCCGAGCGCTTTGAGCCGTTTGACGATTTCGCGATACTTGAAGCCGGCCAGGCGTCCCATCAGGCGTTGATGATCAACGGATAGTCAAAGGTTTCGCGCACGGGCGGCAGCGGTGTTGCCGCATCGTTTTGCGCCTCGATCAGCTTCTTCGCCACGTCATGCGCGATCTCGATGGTTTCCTGGATGGTCCGGCCCTGGGCGATGAGCCCTTGCACGTCCTCGGAGGTGGCGAGGTAGACGCCTTCGGGCAGCCGCTCGATGTGCAGATTGACGATGCGTTCCATGGTGACCCCGGTGAGCCTGCGACGCGGCAGAAACAAATCGATTGTACGCGATAGCCGCGTTAACCGGCAGTGCTCGAATAGGTTTACGCGCGCGCGACAGCGCGCGTTTGGGCGCGGGCGCCGCCCGGTCGACTCAGTGGTAGAGAAAAGACCTCAGCCAGGCCAAAGAAACGCGCAGAGACGCCGCCCCTCCGAAGCAAGCCACAGGCAAAGCGATCAAGCGCGCCTAGATCCCGCGCACTTCCGTCGACCGCCACCCGAGGCCCACGCCAACCTCAGCCCTGGCCACCCCGCCCGCAGCCCATCAACCAAGCATCCGCCGCCTATGCCTCGCCAACCCCCCCCGCCGCCGGCGCCGCCTCCTGCATGCGCTTCAAGCGATACGCCAACTGCGGCCGGGTGATGCCCAACATGCGCGCCGCGGAAGAAAGATTGCCGCGCGCTTTTTCCACCGCGCTTTGCAGCAGCAGGGCTTCGACTTGGTCGAGGTTGAGGGTGCTGTTCAACACCGCTTCGCACAATTCCTTGCAGCTTTCCGGCGCGCTGGGGGCGAGTTCGCCGTCGCGGTTGATGGCAAACTCGGCGGGGCGGGCGTCGCCCAGGGCGGAGAAGAGATGTTCCATTTCGATGCGGCCTCCGTGGGGCGCGAGAATGACGCCGCGCTCGATCATGTTTTGCAGCTCGCGCACATTTCCCGGCCAGTTGTAGGACAAAAGCGCGCGCTTGGCTTTGTCGGTGAAGCCGCGCAGTTTCTTGGCGTGGATGGCGGCGTATTTTTCGAGGAACGCTTTCGACAAAGGCGAGATGTCTTCCTTGCGCTCTCGGAGCGGCGGAATGAGAATTTGAAAAGCGTTGAGGCGGTAATAGAGGTCCAGCCGAAAGCGGCCTTCTTTCACCGCTTTCGACAAATCCGCATTGGTGGCGGCCACCACGCGCACATCCACCTTGCGCGGCCGCGCATCGCCCAGGCGTTCGATTTCGCGCTCTTGCAACACGCGCAAGAGTTTCGCTTGCGCGGAGAGCGGCAAGTCGCCCACTTCATCCAAAAACAAGGTGCCGCCCTCGGCGCGCTCGAAGCGCCCAGGCCTTGCCGACTGTGCGCCGGTGTAAGCGCCTTTTTCCACGCCGAAGAGTTCGGACTCCACCAATTCCTGCGGCATGGCCGCGCAGTTGATGGCGACAAACGCGCGGTCTTTACGCGGGCTCATCTCGTGCAGGTTGCGCGCGAACACTTCTTTGCCCACCCCGGTTTCGCCCAAAAGCAGCACCGGAATCTGGCTGTCGGCGGCTTGCTTCAAAAGCCCGTAGGCGGCGCGAAAACCGGGTGACACGCCAATCATGTGTTGCGGCAGGGTGAGCTTTTCGCCGATGGAAGACCGCAATTGCGTCACCTGGGTTTGCAACTCCATGAGCTGATCGGCGATCGACTCGGGGTTGTAGTACTTCAATTGCTCGGCGGCGTCTTCCCATTCTTCGGCGGGTTTACCGACGATGCGGCAATTGGCGGCGCCAGCGCCGGTGCATTCGACTTCTTTGTAGAGAATGCGCCGACCCATGAACGTGGAGGTGTAGCCCGAGGCATAGCCGATTTGGGTCCAGCACACCGGCTCGTGGTGGGTGCCAAAGTAGTGCCGGTGCCACATGCCTTCCCAGGAATTCTCCCAAAGGAACTCGCCATAAAACTGGCCGCGCGGGCGATCCATCTCCAGGCGTATGGGGGTTACTTGCACAATACCTTCGAGGGTGTGAAGCTTCGGGCCAGTCATGAAAGCTTCCATGTCATCGGCGCTTTGCGCTTGTTTTCGGGCCAGTTCCGCGTCGCGCGCGCCCGAGGCGTAGCCCATGCGCGTCAGGAGACCACGCGCGCGTTCCATGCCCAGGGTGTCGATCAACTCTTTGCGCAAGAGCGCCTGCGCTTCGGCGTGCACCAGCAACATGCGGTTCTCATGCAGCCAGATTTGGCCGGTGGCGGCGTCGAAGTGCACCTGGGCACGCAGGTCGTCGGCGAAGGGCGGGTTGGTGATCAACTTGCGCATGGTTTTTCCGAGCGGGAGGGTTTTACCAAATGATCAAGGGTCGATTCAGGCCAAGACGGGCGGGAGCCGGGTTCTCGCCCTCGTGGGCGGCTGAAGTTGAGCAAATGGTGAAATCCTACCCCAAACGCGGGGTGGTTTTTATCAAATCATCAAGCGTCTTGGCCTCGAAGTAGCGTTTTTTGTTTGCTGCATTGCAGCGCAAAAGCGCTGCGGCAGCCGCGTGATTTACCGTCGCCAGCCCACTAGGAAAAGGGGTGCAGCCAGATTGGCGGCTTCTTGTTGCAGTGCAGATGGTATGCCCCTTGCAATAGCGCCCTCACACCATCGGGCGCATCGGTTTGCGTATGCCCGAGTGTCAGGGTTCAGAACGATCACCGCCTGGAGGAGTCATCGAAATGAAATTTCCTGTACCACACGATGTAAAAGCCGCCACCATTCCCGGCACCGAAGGCTGGGAAAGGATGTATCCGTATCAGTATCAATTCGTCACCGACGATCCCGTCCGCAACCAGTACGAAAAGGAGATGTTCTGGTTCTACGACGGCCTGCATTATCCCGAGCCGCTTTATCCCTTCGACACCATCTGGGACGAGGCCTGGTATCTGGCGCTGTCGCAATACAACAACCGCATTTTTATGGTGCCGCCGGTGCGGGGCGTCGATCACCGCATGATCAACGGCTATGTCTATATCTCGCCGGTGCCGGTGAAAAACCCCGAAGAAATCGGTAGCCGCGTGCCCCACTTCATGGAGCGCGCCGGGCACTACTACAAAAATTGGGATGCCCTCGAAGCCAAGTGGAAGGTCAAGATGGAAGCGACCATCCGCGAACTGGAAAAGCTGGAAATCCCGCGCCTGGCCGACATGGAAGACATTTCCGTGGTCACCGACGCCATCGGCGAGTCCAAGGGCTACCATCTGCTGAAGAACTACGACGACCTCATCAACCTCGGCATCAAGTGCTGGCAGTACCACTTCGAGTTTCTGAACCTGGGCTACGCGGCCTATGTGTTCTTCCTCGATTTCGTGCAGAAGCTCTTCCCCAGCATTCCGGCGCAGCGCGTGACGCAGATGATCTCGGGTATCGACGTGATCATGTACCAGCCCGACGAAGAGTTGAAGAAACTGGCGAAGAAGGCCATTGAATTGGGCGTCGACAACGCGGTGTGCTTCAGCCAGGAGTGGACTCAGGTCGAAGAAGCGCTCAAGAAACTGCCCAAGGGTGTCGAGTGGCTCACCTCGCTCAACCTCTCGCGCGAACCCTGGTTCAACGTCTCCACCGGAACGGGCTGGTTCCACCACGACCGCTCCTGGAACGACGCCATGAATATCCCGCTCAATGGCATCCAGACCTACATCCAAAAGGTGAAGGCGGGCGTCAATATCGAGCGGCCCATGGAACAGGTGCGCGCCGAGCGCGACCGCATCACCGCGGAATATCGCGGCTTGATCGAGAAAGAAGAGGACAGGAAGCAGTTCGATGAATTGCTGGGCTGCGCCAAAACCGTGTTCCCGTATGTGGAGAACCACCTCTTCTATGTTGAGCACTGGTTCCATTCGGTGTTCTGGAACAAGATGCGCGAAGTGGCCGCCATTTTGGTCGAGCACGGCATCATCAAAGATGTGGAAGACGTGTGGCTGCTGCGCCGCGACGAAATCAAGCAAGCGCTGTGGGATGTCGTCACCGCCTGGGCCACTGGCGTGACGCCGCGCGGCACCCAGACCTGGCCCAAAGAAGTCGAGTGGCGCAAGGGCGTGATGCAGAAGTTCAAGGAATGGAATGCGCCGCCCGCCATCGGCACCGCGCCGGAAGTCATTCAGGAACCCTTCACCATCGTGCTCTGGGGGGTGACCAACGCCTCGCTCGCCGATTGGGCGAAAGTGGCCGAGGTCAAAGATCTTGCTTCGGTCAAGGAGTTCAAGGGCTTCGCCGGCAGCCCCGGCATCGCCGAGGGCAAGGCGCGCGTCTGCAAGACCGTGGAGGACATTCGTCAATTGCAGGAAGGCGAAATCCTCGTTGCCCCCACCACGTCGCCGTCTTGGGCGCCGGCCTTTGCCAAGATCAAGGCCTGCGTCACCGACGTCGGCGGGGTGATGAGCCACGCCGCCATCGTCTGCCGTGAATACGGCATGCCGGCGGTGGTCGGCACCGGGCACGCGACCAAGATCATCCAGACCGGTATGACCATACGGGTGGATGGTTCCTCGGGCGCGATCACCGTGGCTCGCTGAGGGGCGCGAAGCAACATGGCAACGGCATCAGGAACCGGCGGCGCAGCCGCGCCGCGCTTGGACCCCAACGCGGCGCCCGAACTGTGCTGGTTCGAGCAAGTGAGGCGGGAAGACGTCGCGCTGGTCGGCGGCAAGTGCTCCTCCCTCGGTGAACTCATCAGTGCCGGCGTGCGTGTGCCGCCGGGTTTCGCCCTTACCACCCACGGTTATGCGCGCTTCATGCGCGACGCCGGGGTCAGCGGGGAGATTCCCGGCATGCTCGCGGGCGTCGGCGACGATGATCTGGAAAAGCTCGAAGCGGCCAGCCAAGCGATTCGCGAGAAGATCGAAGCGCATCACTTCGCCTGGGAACTCGAAGATGCCATTGCCGAGTATTACCGCAAGCTCTCCGTGCGCTGCATGGTTCCGGCGGTCCCGGTGGCGGTGCGCTCCAGCGCCACCGCCGAGGACCTGCCCGGCGCCAGCTTCGCCGGGCAGCAGGATACCTACCTGTGGATTCGCGGCGTGGACGATGTGTTGCACCATGCCCGGCGCTGCATCTCCAGCCTGTTTACGGCGCGGGCCATCGCCTATCGCCTGCGCATGGGTTTTCCGCACGAGGACGTGGCGCTCTCGGTGGGCTTCCAGAAGATGGCCAACTCCTATACCGCGGGGGTGATGTTCACCCTCAATCCCGGCAATGGCGACCGTTCCGTCCTTGCCATCGACGCCAACTTCGGCTTCGGTGAATCGGTGGTTTCGGGCGAAGTCACGCCCGACCACTTTCTGGTCAACAAGATCACCCTCGACATTCTCGAACGCACCATCTGCACCAAGGAAATCACCTACACCGTGGATGCCAAGACCCAGAAGTCGGTCAAGATCGAAACGCCCTTCGAGCGGCAGAACGTGCAGTCGCTGATCGATGACGAAATCGTCGAGCTGGCGCGCATGGGCAAGGTGATCGAAAAGCATTACGGCCGCCACATGGACATTGAATGGGCGGTGGACAAGGATCTTCCCGCCGGTGGCAACATCTTCATCCTGCAAGCCCGGCCCGAAACGGTCTGGAGCGAGAAGAAGAAAGCCCAGAATGAGACGGAAGCCAAGGCCGCTTCGGCCATGGACTTCATTCTTTCGAGCTTGCTCGCGGGGAAGAAGGTTTCCTAGAGGAGGATGGCGCCATGATCGTCAAGAACTGGATGCAGGCAAATCCGACGCTGATCGACGGCGACACGCTGTTGGCGGAGGCCAAGCGCATCCTCAGCGAACACAACTTGCAGGCCTTGCCGGTGATCGAGGGCGGCCGGCTGCGCGGCGTGATCACTCGACAGCATTGCCTGCGCGCCGCCCACTTCGTCGCGCGCACTCAGAACGCCGATGAATACGCCTTCTTCGCCAACCGCCTCAAGGTCAAGGACATCATGGTGCGCAATCCGGCCACCGTGAACGCCTCCGACACCATGGAAGAATGCCTGCGCCGCGGCCAGGAACTGGGCGTGGGCCAGTTTCCGGTAATGGACGCCGGCCAAGTCGTGGGGGTGATTTCCTCGAACGAAATCCTCTCCCTGGCGGCGCATTTTCTCGGTGCCTGGGAGAACCGCAGTGGTGTCACGCTCGGACCGCTGGAACTCAAGCCTGGGGTCATCGGCCGCATCGCCGACCTGGTGGAAGGCGCCGGCGCCGAAGTCCAGGCGATCTATCCCATTTCCCGGCATGGCTACAACGGCCAGGGTGATGACCGCATGCGCAAGGTCATCGTGCGCTTCCATGCCGCCAGCGTCGGCGAGGTCGTGGCCGCGCTCGAAGCCGCGGGCTTCTCGATCCTCGAAGCGGTTGCCGCGAACAATGCTCATTCCTGAAGGAGTTGCTCAAGATGGACCTCAGATATTTCATCGACCAGTGTGAAGCCGCCGGCGAACTGCGCCGCGTCAAGACCGAGGTAGACTGGAATCTGGAAATCTCCCATGTCTCCAAGCTCACCGAGGAGAAGAAAGGACCGGCGCTTTTGTTCGAGTCGGTGAAGGGTTACAGCACCCCGGTGTTCACCGGCGCCTTCGCCACCACCAAGCGCCTAGCGATCATGCTGGGGCTGCCGCATCATCTTTCGATGTGCGAATCGGCCCAGGCCTGGATGAAAAAGACCATCACCGCCGAGGGCCTGATCAAGGCCCGCGAAGTGAAAGACGGCGCGGTGCTCGCCAACGTGATCTCCGGCGACAAAGTCGATCTCAACCAATTCCCGGTGCCCAAGTTCTTCCCCCTCGACGGCGGGCGCTATATCGGCACCACCGTATTCGTGGTGCTGAAGGACCCGGAGACGAATGAAACCAATCTGGGTACCTACCGCATGCAGATGCTCGATGGCAAGAGCTGCGGGGTGCAGATTCTTCCGGGCAAGCGCGGCGAGCGCATCATGAAGAAGTACGCCAAGCTGGGCAAGAAGATGCCCGCGGCGGCGGTGATCGGCTGCGACCCGCTCTTGTTCATGGCCGGCACCTTGATGCACAAAGGGGCGAGCGACTTCGACATCACCGGCACGGTGCGCGGGCAGCAGGCCGAGTATCTGATGGCGCCACTGACGGGACTGCCGGTGCCGGCGGGCGCGGAAATCGTGCTTGAAGGCGAAATCGACCCCAGCAATTTTCGGCCTGAAGGGCCCTTTGCCGAATACACCGGCTACTACACCGACGAACTGCACAAGCCGATTCCGAAGCCCTGCCTGGAGGTCAAGCAGATCCTCCATCGGCAGAATCCGATCCTTTGGGCTACCGGCCAGGGGCGGCCGGTCACCGACGTACATATGCTGCTCGCCTTTACTCGCACCGCCACGCTGTGGACAGAGTTGGAAAAGATGAAGATTCCGGGCATCAGTTCGGTCTGCGTGCTGCCCGAATCGGCCGGGCGCTTCTGGGCGGTGGTGTCGGTCAAGCAGGCCTACCCCGGTCACTCGCGCCAGGTGGCCGACGCGGTGATTGGGTCCAACACCGGGTCCTACGGCATCAAGGGTGTCATCACCGTGGACGAAGACATCATGGCCGATGATCTGCAACGCGTGATGTGGGCGCTGTCCTGCCGCTATGATCCGATGCGGGGCACCGAATTGATCAAGCGCGGCCGCTCCACGCCGCTCGACCCGGCCCTGGACCCGAATTCCGACAAGCTCACCACCTCGCGCATTCTTCTCGACGCCTGCATACCCTACGAATGGAAGCAGAAGCCGATCGAAGCCCGTCTGGATGAGGAAATGCTGGCGAAAATCAAGGGCCGCTGGTCCGAGTACGGGATCGACTAGACGTAGCGACACCATCCGCGTACCCAATGAGGAAGGAAGAAATGGACAAGGCAAGGAACATCAAACTGGTCATACTCGACGTCGATGGCGTCATGACCGATGGCAAGATCGTCATCGACGACAACGGCCTCGAACAACGCAATTTCGATATCAAGGACGGCATGGGGGTGGTGGTGCTACAGATGAGCGGCATCGATGTGGCCATCATCACTTCCAAGAAGTCCGGCTCGGTGCGCCACCGCGCTGAAGAATTGAAGATCAAGCATTTCCACGAGGGCATCAAGAAAAAGACCGAACCCTACGAAGTGATGCTCAAGGAACTCAACATTACCGATGCCGAGGTGTGTTACGTCGGGGACGACCTGGTGGACCTGTCGATGATGAAGCGCGTCGGCCTGCCGGTAGCGGTGGCCGATGCTGTGGCCGACGTGCGCGATGCCGCGGAGTATGTGACCCAGGCCAAGGGCGGGCACGGCGCGGTGCGTGAAGTCGCCGAACTGATTCTCAAGACCCAGGGCAAGTGGGACAAGCTGCTTGCCAAGATTTCCTAGCGAAGCGAGTCCATTTCAGGAGAAACGACGTGGCAGCACCCCGAAGCAATCGTGAATTCGTCGAAGCCTGCATCGCCGCGGGCGACGCGGTACGCATCAAGCAGGAAGTGGACTGGGAGAACGAAGCCGGTGCCATCGTGCGGCGCGCCTGCGAGCTGGCCGCACCGGCACCATTCATGGAGAAGATCAAGGACTATCCCGGTTTCTCCTATTTTGGCGCCCCCTTGTCCACCTACCGCCGCATGGCGATTGCGCTGGGTTTGGACCCCGCTACGCGCCTGCCGGAAATCGGCAAGGAGTATTTGAAGCGCACCAACGGTGAAGTGATCGCGCCGGTGGTCATCGACCGCAAGGACGCGCCCTGCAAGGAGAATGTTCTCCGGGGCGCCGATGTGGACTTGTGCCGGCTGCCGGTGCCTCTAGTCCATGACGGTGACGGCGGCCGCTATGTCGGCACCTGGCACGCGGTGGTCACCCGGCACCCGGTGCGCGGTGATGTGAACTGGGGCATGTATCGCCAAATGATGTTCGATTCGCGCACCATGTCCGGGGCGGTATTTCCGTTTTCCGACCTGGGCAAGGCCTTGAACGATTACTACTTGCCGCGCGGCGAGAGCTGCCCGTTTGCTACCGCCATCGGGTTGTCGCCCCTGGCCGCCATGGCGGCCTGCGCCCCTTCGCCCATTCCCGAACCGGAACTGGTGGGCATGCTGGCGGGCGAGCCGGCACGCCTGGTGAAGTGCGAAACCAATGACCTCGAGGTGCCGGCGGACGCCGAGATCATCCTTGAAGGCGAGATCTGCCCCGACTACAAAGTCGAGGAAGGCCCCTTTGGCGAATACACTGGCTACCGCACCTCGCCGCGCGACTTCCGGGTCACTTTCCGGGTGAACTGCATCACCTATCGCAACAACGCCACCATGACCATCTCCAACATGGGCGTGCCGCAGGATGAAGGGCAATTGCTGCGTTCCTTCTCGCTCGGTCTAGAACTGGAGAAGCTCTTGAAGAGCCAGGGCATTCCAGTCACCGGCGTTTATATGCATCCGCGCTCCACCCATCACATGATGATCGTGGGTGTGAAACCGACCTACTCGGGCGTGGCCCAGCAGATCGGCCAGCTCGCCTTCGGCTCCAAGCTGGGGCCATGGTTCCACATGGTGATGGTGGTCGATGACCAGACCGACATCTACAACTGGGACGAGGTCTATCACGCATTCTGCACGCGTTGCCACCCGGAGAACGGCATTCACATCTACCGCAACTCGCCCGGCACCCCGCTCTACCCCTTCGCCACGCCGCAGGAGCGCAAGTATTCGATCGGGTCCAAGGTGGTTTTCGACTGCCTCTGGCCGACCGATTGGGACAAGATCAACGATGTGCCCACGCTGGTGTCGTTCAAGAACGTGTATCCCCAGCACATCCAGGATAAGGTCCTGGCGAATTGGGCGGCCTACGGTTATCCGCCGGTAAAGTGAGGAGCGTGCAGCCATGAATCAATGGGAAGTGTTTGTCAACGACGTCAAGGAACTGGCCGAGGATCGCGAGCTGGAGTTGACGCTGCGTACGCTCAATCCCGGCATCCACAAGTTCACCTACCAGCGGGTGAAGTGCCAGCTTTCGAGCGATCTCGCCAAACACGTCGATCAATTGCAGGTGCGACTGGGCCGGGGCCAATTGAGCCCGAGCCGGTTTTCGATCAGGGTACTGGGCGAGGTGCAGCGCCTGCCCGCCAAGTATCTTTGAGCAAACCTTTCGCCCGAGGGCGCAAGAGGGCGCAACCGTGGTTTTTCTCTCGGCTGGGCCTTTGCCACCAGTGAGGGCAACGCCGAGGGAGGTCGTCACACCGGCGAAGGCCGGTGTCTGCTTGGTTGGATTTCGCGAATTCCGGCACGTGCTGGAACGACGAATCTGGAATTGATCAGCGTTTCCCCGTCGGGGCAAAGGAATTTTCGGTACCAACATGGCCTATCTGGATTTGCGGGCTTTTCTGGATGACCTCGGCGACGATCTGCTCCGCGTTCGCGCGCCGCTGGCGCCACGCTTTGAGGTCGCGGCGATGCTCGCGAATTTGCAGGGCAGCGGCCGGGCGGTGCTGCTGGAAAACATCGCCGGCCACCCCGGTGCCCGCGTCGCCGGCAATCTCCTGTGTTCGCGTCGCCTCGCCGCTCGGGCGCTGGGCTGCGAGCCGGCGGCGCTGATCGACACCTACCTTGCACGCAGCCAGTCGCCTCTGCCTCCAGAACGGGCGCGCGAGGTTCCGGTGCAGGAAATAGTGCGGCGCCAGCCGCAGGACATTGGCGCCCTGTTGCCGCTCCTCACCCACTATGCCCAGGACGCCGCTCCGTTTCTCACCTGCGGCGTGGTGCTGGCGCGCGATCCGGTCACCGGGCAGCGCGGCATGGGCATCCACCGCATGATGTTCAAGGGCGGCCGGCGTTTTGGCATTCTGCTCGCCAATCCGCCTTTGTCGCTGTTTCTGGCCCACGCCGAGACCGCCGGTCGGCCCCTGGAGATCGCCGTGGCCCTGGGTGTGGATCCCGCCGTGCTGATCGCCGCGGTGGTCAAAACCGGCCCCCTGGCGCCCGACAAGATGGCCATCGCCGGAGCTTTGCGCGGTGCGCCGGTGGCGCTGGCGCCGGCGCTCTCGGTCGATCTCGAAGTCCCGGCATGGGCCGAGATCGTGCTCGAAGGACACATCCTGCCCGGCCTCTTGGAAACCGAGGGTCCCTTTGGCGAAAACACCGGCTACTACTTCGAAAACCTGAGCCCGGTGGTGGAAGTGGAGGTGCTGACCCATCGCCGGGATTTCATCTTCCCGGCCCTGGTGCCCTGGACCGCGGACGTCGATACGCTCTTGTCCCTGGCGGGCGGCGCCGAACTGCTGGGGCAGTTGCAGGGTTTGGTGCGCGGTGTGGTGGACTTGGCAATCACGCCCGGCACCTCAGGATTCGCGGCGGTGATCGCCGTGCGCGACTGCGCCAAGCCGGAGGTGCGCCGCCTGATTCACTTGGCGCTTAGCCTCGAGCGCCGGCTCAAGACCATTACCGTGGTCGATAACGACGTCGATCCGCGCAGTCCGCGCGAAGTGGCATGGGCGCTCGCCACGCGGTTCCAGCCGGCGCGCGACACGGTCATACTGCGCGGCACCGAGGCTTATGTGATCGATCCTTCGAGCGCCGGAGACTTGGCTTCGAAGATCGGCTTCGACGCCACCCGGGGTACGGGGGGCGGTTTCGATAGAATTGCCTTTCCGCCGGACGCCATGGCGCGCGCTTGCGCCGTGGCGGAGGCAATCGCGAAGGAACAGACATGAAATTGGTAGTTGGTTTGTCCGGGGCCAGCGGGGCGATCTACGGCATTCGCATCCTCGAAGTGTTGAAGAAGGCGGGTGTGGAAACCCACCTGGTGATGAGCGATTCAGCCAAGCGCACCATCGTCTATGAGACTGATTACAGCATCGACGACGTGAAAGCGCTGGCCGTTCACGTGCATGACATCAACGACATCGGCGCCTGCATTTCCAGTGGTTCGTTCAAGACCGCGGGCATGGTGATCGCGCCGTGCTCGATCAAGACTCTCTCGGCGATCGCCAACTCCTTTAACACCAATCTCCTGATCCGGGGTGCCGACGTGTGCCTCAAGGAGCGGCGCAAGCTGGTGCTGATGCTGCGTGAGACGCCGCTGCACCACGGTCATTTGCGGCTGATGACGCAAGTGACCGAAGCCGGGGCGGTGCTGGTGCCGCCATTGCCAGCGTTTTACCACCGGCCCAAGACCCTGGAAGACATCATCATGCAATCGGTGAACAAGGCGCTCGATCAGTTCGACCTCGATCTCGATCTCTTCCAGCGCTGGACCGGCAACGAGGAGCGCGAGGCGGCCAAGCGCAAGTGAGCGCTTCGGCCTAGACGCGGCGGGCGGGCGAGCCGCGCAGCCGTAACGGCGGCACGCGATGCGGGCAGGTGCGCAGCGTTCCACATGGCCCGCGGGTGGTGGCAAGCAGACACGGAGACAAGGTCATGGGCGTAACGGAACGATTACCCGAAGCACAAACCCTGGTGCTGGAAGGGGAAGTCTGTTCCGGTTTGGGCGAGGGCGCGAATTTCACCCAGCTTCCCTGGGTGCGGCGAGAGTTTCTGGCCAAACTCGGCTTCGTGCCCTATCCGGGTACCTTCAACCTGCGCCTCGAGGGCCCCGAGTGGAATGAAGCGCGGCGCGTTCTGACCCGCGAGCCGGGTATCGCCATCACCGCCGAGCCGGGCTTTTGCGCGGCGAAGTGTTTCCATGTGGTGGTCGCGGGACGGATCACTGGCGCGGTGGTGCTGCCCGAGCTGAGCGCTTACCCGCCGGACAAGTTTGAAGTAATTTCCGCCGTGCCGGTGCGCCAGACGCTGGCCGTAACCGACGGCGACCGGATTGCCTTGCGAGTGCTGTGTTGAGTGCGCGTGGCGGCAACATCGCCCAACAGCCGGGAGTTGCCCGGAGCGAATATCTGAACGGGAGTGCAACATGATTGGCAATATCACCCCCGACCTGCCCGAACGGCTGGTCAGTTTTCTGCGACCCGGCGCGCCGGGATTGCTGCTCACCTGCGGCGCCGATGGCTATCCCAGCTCGGCCTATACCTGGGTGATGGTGCTCGATGCCAAACGCCTGCGCTTTGGCGTGGATCTGGGCGGCTCGGCGATGGGCAACATCGAACGCAGCACCCAGGCTTCCTTACAGGTCATCGGCGCGGGCAATGTGGTGTTTCTGATCAAGGGCCGCGCGCGCAAGATCAGTGAACGGATCGCCGCCGCCGCTCCGGCCAATATCGCGCTCTACGAGATGGAGGTTTTCGGGGCCAAGGACCAGTCCTGGCCGGGTGTCGCGACCACCGCGCTGACGTATGAATGGCCAGCCGAGAGCCGAGCCGCGATGCTGCGCATGGAGCAGGCCGTGTATCAGGAAATGCGCGAGGCATGCATCTGAGCGCCCCCGCCCGGCCGCCCGAAGGGGGCGCCAGCCAAACACCGGAGCGGGCGCAGCCCGCGAACCGCATTCACCCCCTTCCTCGGGAAGGGGGTCGGGGGGATGGTTCGTCGAGGCCCGCCCGGCCGCCCGAAGGGGGCGCCAGCCAAACACCGGAGCGGGCGCAGCCGCGGACCAGAGGAAGGGAACACCATTGAGCTCGTCAGAAAGGGGCCGCACTCCGATGTCGTATTTCGATGCCTGCACCGAAACCCTGCCGCGCGAGCAGTTGGCCGCGCTGCAGCTGTCCAAGTTTCAAGCGATGATCGCCGAGCTGTGGCAAAAGAACCGCTTCTACACCGCCAAATGGCAGGCGGCCGGGTTTGCCCCGGGGGATCTGCGCGCACTCGCCGATCTAGCGCGTTTGCCGCAGACAACCAAGCAGGAGTTGATGGCGGATCAGGCCGAACATGGCCCCTTCGGCCACAACCTGACTTATTCCATAGACCAATACGTGCGGCTGCACCAAACTTCCGGCACCACTGGCGTACCGCTCAAGGTGCCCGATACCGAAGCGGGCTGGCAATGGTGGGGGCGCTGCTGGGGGCACGTGCTGGCGGGCGCTGGGGTTACCGCCGCGGACCGCATTTTCATGGCTTTCTCCTTTGGCCCCTTCGTTGGGTTTTGGGCCGCCACCGAGGGCGCGCGCCAACTCGGCGCGATGATGATTCCCGGCGGCGGGCGCGATTCTCCGCAACGTCTGGAACTCATGCGGGAGGCCGGCGCGACCGTGCTCTGTTGCACGCCAACCTATGCCTTGCGTCTGGCCGAGGTGGCACGCGAGATCGGCTTCGATTTGCGCAGCATACCAATTCGGGCCACGGTGCATGCCGGGGAACCGGGCGCGAATGTGCCGGCGACCAAGGCGCGCATTCAGTCCTTGTGGCAGGCCAAGTGCTTCGACCATGCCGGCGCCACCGAGGTGGGGGCGCATTCCTTCGAGTGCCAAGTGCAGCCTGGCGGCACCCACCTGATTGAAAGTGAATACATCGCCGAGGTACTCGACCCCGTCACCGGCGAAGCCGTGGCCGAGGGCGAGCGTGGCGAACTGGTGATCACCAATCTTGGTCGCTGGGGTTTTCCCATCATCCGCTACAAAACCGGGGACATCGTCCGCACCACTACCAGTCGCTGTGCCTGCGGGCGCACCGCCTTGCGGTTTGAAGGCGGCATTCTGGGCCGTGCCGATGACATGGTCACGGTGCGCGGCGTCAACGTCTTTCCCGCGGGGGTGGAGAACATTCTGCGCAAGTTCGCCGAAATCGACGAGTTCCGGATCACGGTAAGCAAACTGCGGGAGATGGACGAGATGGACATCGAAGTGGAACTCGCCGAAGACGCCGATCCGCGCGTGGTCGAAGCGATCGCCGAACGGCTCGACACCATGCTTTCGTTCCGGCCGCGCGTGCGGTCGGTTGCGCGCGACGCCCTGCCACGGTTCGAGATGAAGGCGAAGCGCTTTCACGTGCAGCGCTGATCGATGTTGGCGCACCGCTTGCAGCGCCGTCCGCGCAGTTGGCGCGAGCTTGATGAGCCGATTGGTGGGACGGGAAGGCGCTTTGGTTTCGTGCCGAGCGCAGATCCAGCCCTGCGCGGGGACGCATCGTTGTGGCTATCAGCCCCACCGGCCCGTCGCCCCGCCTCGGGCAGCGCGCCCGACGTTTCTTGGAAGCCGGTCGGGAGTTTCCCATGGGGCTGATCTGGCGTGCCGCTGACCCGCCACCTGGCCAGACGGCTCCAAGCGCGGCGGTGCCAGCAGATAGCGTGGTCTATGCCATCGGCGACCTGCATGGCCGAGACGACCTGCTCGCGGAAATTCATTCCGGAGTGCTCGAAGACGCCGCGCGACGCGCGGCCCGTCGGCGTGTGCTGATTTACCTCGGCGACTATTTCAGCCGCGGCCGAGATTCACGCGCGGTGGTCGAAAGCGTGCTCAATTGGCGGCCGCGGGACTGGGAGATCGTCACGCTCCTGGGCAATCACGAGGATCTGATGCGGCGCTTCCTGGCCGGCGATCCGCGTCCGGGCCGCCACTGGCTGAACTTTGGCGGCGTGGCCGCGCTGGAGAACTACGGCCTCGCGCTGGCCGACCCCGCGGCGCGTGACTCGGCCACCCTGGAAGCACTGCGCCAGCGGCTGCACACCGGACTGCCGCCCCAGCACCGGCAGTTTCTGGAAACGCTCGCGCTCACTCACCGCGAAGGCGATTACCTGTTTGTCCACGCGGGCGTACTGCCCGGCGTGCCACTGGCACGGCAAGCACCGCGCGACCTGGTTTGGATCCGCAATCGCTTTCGCGCCTCGTCGCTGGATCATGGCGCGGTCGTGGTGCATGGCCACTGCATCACCCCAGAGCCCGAGGTCCGCGCCAACCGTATTGGTATCGACACCGGTGCGTACCAAAGCAATGTGCTCACCTGTCTTATGCTTGAAGGCGCCGCGCGGAGGTTTCTGCAAACCGGCTGAAGCGGGCGCCGTGCCTGTGGAGGGTAGGAGCCTGCGAGGACCGATGGTCTCCACCCAACAGCGCGTTCTCGCACCACTTGCCGCGCCCCGCGCCGTAGGCGCCCGGCGCGCGCTCGGTTGATTGCCGGTCTCACTGGCGAGTTTGCGTTTCTGTTGCGGCACCTGAGCCGTGGCGCGGTCAACCTCGGCGCGGCGCGCTCACTCCGATTCCGAGGTCAAGCCGGCGTCCGGCTCCGCCGTTCCTACACGGTACTGCTCGGTCGCCCACGCGGCGAGGTCACGGGTCTTGCAGCGCTCGGAGCAAAACGGGCGCCAGCGATTCTCGACCGACCATTCCGAGAGCCGGCCGCAGGCCGGGCAGGCAACGAGGCGGGGCTTCACAGGTTACAGAAAGACAGCTCAAATTCGACATTGGTCTCGACCACGCGTGGACGTTCCGTCCTGTTGGGTTCGAGAAAGCGGACATTGAGCGCGTACTTGTTGGCGCTGACCTCGGGCACGCACAGCAGCGTGTCGGCCACGCCTACGCGTAGGAGTTGGGCGGTTTTCGAGGCTGTGAGCATGAGCTGGAAGACGCCGTTGTGGGCAGTGTGACCGACGGTCTTGCCGCTGTCACGCATCAGGCGCAGCAAGATCGCGAAGCCACTCTCTACCGGCAACATCGGCTCCAGCCAGGATTCGAGGTCGGCGCGCCGGGCTGCGCCTGGGAGGTTGAGCCAATAGTGGTAGCCGGGCAAATCGAATTCGCACACTCCTCCGGGAATGCCAGTGCGCTGCTTGACGCTCATCAGCCATTCGCTGGCGCGCATATGCTGGCCAAGTTTGCCTTGCACCGCGAGCAGGGCAGCGCTGGCGGCCTCGATCTGGACGATGATCTCTTCGAGCGTGTCCTGAACGATCGAGGGGTTGCTGCGCCAGCCAATGAAGATCTGGCGCTGCCGTTCGAGTTCCTGAAGGATGTCCGACTTGAGGTCGGCGCGCGCCGCGACGTCGATGATCTCGAACAGGGAGAGCAGCGCGGCGTGGTGTTCGACCGCATCTTCGCGCGAGACGAAATAATGCGCGCGGCGGTAGATGTCTTCGAGCCGCATCAGGGTGCGCACGCGTTCGTTGAGCGGGAATTCGTAGCGGATCACGCTGGCGGCTCGGGGAGGGGGTCAAGGAGCGATTTTGCGCCAAAACGCGAGAGTTTTAAACGGGCGTTTGGGGTCATGGCTTGGCGGTCTGTTCCAGGTGCCCGACCTGGGCCATCTCACGGTAGGCCCGGTCGAGCGTGGCCACTTGGGCATCCAGTTCTTCGGGAGGCCCGCTGTTGTCGATCACCTCGGTGGCGGCGGCCAAGCGCTGCTCCCGCGACACCTGGCTGGCCATGATGGCGCGCACTTCGGCTTCACTGAGCCCGCTGCGCATCGTAACGCGCTTGATTTGTTCGGCTTCGGGGCAATCGATCACCAGCAGGCGGTCGATATGCTCGCGGTAGCGCCTGCCTTCTAGCAGCAGAGGCACCATCAAGATCCCATAGGGCGCGCGCCAGCTTGCCATGCGCCGGGCAATTTCAGTCCCGATCAGGGGATGAAGCGCGTTTTCGAGCCGCGCCTTGGCGCCAGGGTCCTGGAAGACCAGGGCGCGCAAACGAGGCCGATCGATCTCGCCGTCGGCCCGTAACACCTCGTCGCCAAAGGCTGCCCGCACCGCCGCCCAGCCCGGCTCGCCTGCGCGCGAGAGTGCGTGGGCAACCTGATCGGCATCGACCAGGTCGGCGCCGCGCGCGACGAAGCGCTCCGCGACCGTGCTCTTCCCGGACCCGATGCCCCCGGTGAGTCCGACGATCAGGGGCATGCCCGGGCCATGGGCTTCAGCCCAAGTACCACTTCATTAGCGGCCGTCCCCAGAACAGGGCCAAGAGACCGGCGGCGGCAAGATAGGGGCCGAAAGGGATGGGTCGGTTGTGGTCGCCACCCCGCAGCGCCAGCATGGAAACCGCCACGATGGCGCCCACTAGAGACGAAAACAGAATGACGATGGGCAGAATCTGCCAGCCGAGCCAGGCGCCGATTGCCCCAAGCAGCTTGAAATCGCCGTAGCCCATGCCTTCTTTGCCACGAATCAGCTTGAACAGCCAATATACCGACCAGAGCGAGAGGTAGCCGGTCATCGCACCGACCACGGCGCTGGCGAGGTCAGTGAACACTCCAAACAGATTGAACAGCAAACCCAGCCAAAGCAGTGGCAGGGTGAGGTCGTCGGGAAGCAGCTGCGTGTCCAGGTCGATGAAGGTCAGGGCGATCAGGGTCCAGACCAGTAACGCCGCGCCGAGCGCCGCCCAGGTCGGCCCGAAGGCATGGGCGGCACCGGCCGCGGTCAGCCCCGCCAGCGCCTCGACGATCGGATAGCGCGGCGAGATCGTCGCCCCGCAGCCCGAGCAGCGACCGCGCAGCGCCAGGTAGCTAATCACTGGAATGTTTTCCAGCACGGTGATGCGGTGCCGGCAGTGCGGACAATGCGAAGCGGGAACGGCGAGATTGAAGCGCTCGCCCTCTTCGGCTTCCTTGCCTTGCAGTTCCGCGCATTGCGCGGCCCACTCCCGCTCCATCATTCGCGGCAGGCGGTGTATGACGACGTTGAGGAAGCTGCCGATCAACAGGCCGCAGAGTAAAGCCCCGAGCGTGAAGACGCTCGGGTAATGGCTGAAAAGGTCCATCAGACGGTGCCCTGCGCTCTAGACCACGGCGCCCAGTTTGAAGATCGGCAGATACATCGCGATCACCAGACCGCCGATGACCACGCCCAAGACCACCATGATCATCGGTTCGATCAGGCTGGAAAGCGTATCGACGGCTTCGTCCACCTCGCGTTCAAAAAAGTCTGCGACCTTCCCCAGCATGGCATCTAGCGAGCCCGATTCCTCGCCGATTTGGGTCATTTGGATGACCATGTTAGGAAAGACATCGCGGTTCTGCATGGAGACTGTGAGACTGGTGCCGGTAGCGACCTCGGACTGAATCTTCTTGGTTGCGTCACGATACACCGCATTGCCGGAGGCCCCGGCCACCGAATCTAACGACTCCACCAAGGGGACGCCAGCGGCGAAGAGGGTTTGCAGCGTCCGACACCACCGCGCGATTGTGGCCTTGCGCAGCACTTCTCCGATGATTGGAATTCGCAGCGACAAGCGGTCGACAGCGTCTCGGAACTTCTGCGATTTCCGGAAGAAATAGACGAGCGCCATGAAGCTCCCGATCAGCACCATGGCAAACAACCACCAGTACTGCACAACGAAGTCCGACATCGCGATAACGACCAGCGTTGGTCCGGGCAGATCCGCGCCGAAGCTAGTGAAAACTTGTTTAAACGTGGGCACAACGAACAACATGATTACGGCGACCACGACAGCGGCCACGACGACTACCGCCGCCGGATAGAAGAGCGCTGACTTGATTTTGCCCTTGATGGCGAGAATCTTTTCTTTGTAGGTCGCCAAGCGATCGAGAATTGCGTCAAGCACACCGGCAGCCTCGCCGGCCGCGACCAAGTCGCAATAGAGGGCGTCAAAATATAATGGATGCTTTCGAAAAGCGCGGTTCAGACTGCTGCCGGACTCAACATCGCCCTTGATTTCGAGCAAAAGCCGCGAAACACGGGGATTGGAATGCCCGCGGGCGACGATGTCGAAGGACTGAAGCAGCGGCACCCCCGCCTTCATCATGGTGGCGAGTTGGCGCGTGAAGAAGGTAATGTCCTTTTCGGAAATGCCTTTGCCGCCCCGAAGCTTCTGTCGCTTCACCTTGTGTACACGCACTCCCTGTCGACGCAGGGTGGTCGTCACCACGGTTTCCGACGGCGCCCGGAGTTCGCCACGCACCTGTTTGTTGTTGCGATCGATGCCTTCCCAAAGATAGTTGAATTGCTTGACGTCCTTGCGAATAGCGGTGGCAGTGGCCATGATGTCTTCCTGTCGCAGATTAGTCGTTGGTGACTGCTTCGATTTCTTCGAGCGAAGTCATGCCGGCCTTGACCTTCATGAGACCCGATTGGCGCAAGGTGCGAACGCCCTCGCGTCGCGCCTGATCGGAGATCTCCTTGGCATTACCCGAGCGCATGATCAGCCGGCTCATCTCGTCGGTGATCGGCATGACTTCGTAGATGCCCACGCGGCCTTTGTAGCCGGTTTGCTTGCAGTGATCGCAGCCGATCGGGCCATAGGGCTGCCAGCTGCCATCGAGGTCTTCGTGCGCGAAGCCCGCCCGCAGCAGCGCCTCCTGGGGAATGTCCACCGGATGCTTGCATTGCGGGCACAGGCGCCGCGCCAGACGTTGCGCCGAGATCAGGATCACGCTCGAAGCCACGTTGAAGGGCGCCACACCCATGTTCATCAGCCGGGTGAGGGTGGTCGCGGCGTCGTTGGTATGCAGGGTTGACAACACCAGGTGACCAGTCTGCGCTGCTTTGATGGCGATCTCGGCGGTTTCGAGATCGCGCACCTCGCCTACCATGATGACGTCCGGATCCTGCCGCAGGAACGCGCGCAGTGCCAGGGCGAAGGTGAGCCCGGCCTTCTCATTGACGTTGACCTGGTTGACTCCGGGCAGGTTGATTTCCGCAGGATCCTCGGCGGTGGAGATGTTGATCCCCGGCTGGTTCAGGATATTGAGGCAAGTGTAGAGCGACACGGTCTTGCCGCTGCCGGTGGGGCCGGTGACCAGAATCATGCCATAGGGGCGGCCGATGGCATTGACCAGATGTTCGCGCTGATCCGGATCGTAGCCCAAGGCTTCGATCCCGAGCATGGCGCTGCTGGAATCGAGAATACGCATCACAATTTTTTCGCCGTAGAGCGTAGGTAGCGTACTCACCCGGAAATCGATGGAGCGATTCTTGGACAGCACCAACTTCAGGCGTCCGTCCTGGGGGACGCGCTTTTCCGCAATGTCCAACTTGGAAATCACTTTGATGCGTGAGGCGATCTTGTCCTTGATCACCAGCGGCGGTTGCGCCACCTCCATCAGCACGCCGTCCAGGCGATAGCGGATGCGGTAGTACTTTTCGTAGGGCTCGAGGTGGATATCGGAGACGCCGGTGTTGATGGCGTCGAGCATGATTCTCTGCAGATATTTGACCACCGGTGCGTCATCGACGTCGACACCCTCGTCGTCCGTGCTCGCCGGTTGGGAATCCTCCTGCAAATCGACTTCGAGGTCATCGTTGGATACCAGCGTGGACATGGTCCGATCGCCGGCCTCGACCATCTTGTTGATCGCCACACCGAGCTTGTCGTCTTCCACGACCACCGGGTCGACTACCAGGTTGGTCTTGAACCGTACTTCTTCGAGCCCCTGCAGGTTGGTCGGATCGGAAACCGCCACGAAGATACGGTTTGCCCGCTTGAAGATCGGTATGAGACGGCGGGTGGAAATGGTTTTCGGGTCGACCACGTCTTTCGGCACCTGATCGAAATCGTAGGCGTTGAGATCGAGCAGGGGCACGCCGAAGGTGCGCGCGGCAAACGCCGCCAACTGCGCCGGCAGAACCCGCTTGGTCATCACCACCTGCTCGACGAAGCTGATGCGTGAGGCGTTGGCCTGGTTTTGCAGGTTTTCCGCGTCGGCCTCGGTGAGCATGCCCTGCTGGACCAGGGCGCGGGCCAAGCCACTGACGCGCTGTGATGCGGCGGTTGTCGCCATAAGGTCGCGGGCTATTCCGAATGAATAATTGAGGTAAATTTCATGATGCCTGCTCGCTAAGTGTTTGTAAAGCTGCTTGGCGACTAGTCAAGGGCACACCGGAGCCTTCCGGGACGGGGTTTGCGCAGTCTTCGCCCGCGCCGGAATTATGATGTTTGCGAACCCGCGGTGGTGCGTGGTGGTGGCCGCAATTTGACCACTTTCACCGCCTTGTCCTGTACCTGCACCACCTCCAGGACCACGCCGTGGAGCTTGAGGCTGATTCCGGTTTCAGGGATGTCACCAAAATGTTCGAGCAAGAGGCCGTTGAGCGTCTTTGGCCCGTCTAGCGGGAAACCGGTGCCCAACTTGCGGTTCAGAACGCGCAGCGGGGTCGCTCCCGGCACCAGCAGGCAGCCCTCCGAATCGCGCCGCAGGTCGTCGGCACCGGAAGGCGCGGTGGTGGTGAACTCGCCGATGATTTCCTCGAGGATGTCTTCGAGTGTGACCAGTCCCAGGATCTCGCCATATTCGTCCACCACCATGCCGAGACGCTGCTGGTTTTCCTGGAAAGCCTGTAGCTGGGTCAAGATGGGTGTGCCCGCGGGGATGAAATAGCTGGGCCGCAAGATCCCGCGCAGCCCCTCCTGGGTGAGCTCGGCGCTGGATAGGAGGCTCAGCACCTGGCGCACATGCAAGAGGCCGAGGACGTTGTCCAATTGGCCCTCGAAAACCGGTACCCGGGTGTGGTAGCTGGTGGCGAGTTGTTCGCGCAGGGTCTGGGCGTCGTCACTGAGGTCGATTGCCTCGATCTGGCTGCGCGGCGCCATGAGGTCATCGACGGTTACCTTCTCCAGGTCGAACAGGTTGACCAGAATGCTGTGGTGTTTGGAAGCCAGGTAGCGACTGCCCTCCAGCACCAGGGTGCGCAATTCCTCCCGGGTCATGGCCGGCGCAGGGTCGGCCTTGGTGCGCAAACGCATCAAGGTCAGCAGAAGTCGCACGAACAAGTTGACGAACCAGACGATCGGTGTGCATAGCCACAATAGCGGGGTCAGCGCGTGACTCACCACCGGCGCTAGGCGATCGGCGTAGTTCGCGGCCACCACCTTGGGGGTGATTTCAGAAAACACCAGGATCAGAAACGTGATGAACAGCGTGCCCCCCGCCAAAGCCAGTTCGCCCTCGCCGAACAGGCGCCCGGCAAGGTAGGCGGTGAGCGTGGCCGCGCCGGCATTGACCAGGTTGTTGGCCAGCAGAATGACCCCCAGGAGTTTCTCCGTACTGGCGAGCAGCGCCAGCGCCCGCTTGGCGCCAGGGCTACCGGTCTTGGCCAGATGACGCAGGCGATGGCGATTGGCGGCGATCATCGCCGTTTCCGACATCGAAAAGAACGCCGAAAGCACCAGTAGTAGCGCCAGGGCGGCGAGCAGGAAATCGAGGCTGATGTCGTCCACAGCAGGGAATCAGTGGGGCGGGACTGGGCCCAGTTGCGGGCTGGAGGACGGCTTGGCGGGACTCATCGACCGAGCAGGATCTCGGCGACGAATTTGGCGCCGAAGTAGGCCAGGAGCAGCATTACGCTGCCGGCCAGGACCCAACGCAAAGCGTTGCGACCTCGCCAGCCGAAACGCTGCCGACCGAAAAGCAGCCCGGCGAATACCGTCCAGGCCAGCACGCTAAAGAGCACGTGGTGGGTTAGGCGCAGGGGTTTCTGGAAAAGCAGGTCGGAGAACAGCATGCCGCTGACCACGGTAATGGTCAGCAGTAGGAATGCGATCGCGATTTGCCGGAACAGCAGGCGCTCCATGGTCAGAAGGGGTGGGATCGCCTGGGTCAAAAGATTGGACCTTCCGGTATGCAGGCGTCGCTCCACGGTCATGAGCAGCAGAGCCTGGACCGCCGCGACCAGGAACAGACCATAGGCAAGAAGCGCGATTACGATGTGTAGCGCCGCCAGCGGCTGATCGCCATAGGGCAGCCAGCGCGGTGCCAGGGGCCATACCCCGAGAAGCGCGCCAATGGCCGCCACCGGCAGCACCATGGCCGACAAGCCAGGTTGCGGTTGCGCCAGGGAACCCAGCCAGTAGATCAGTGTGGCAAGCCAGGCGACCACCGACAAGGCGTTGGCAAGATTGATGTTGAATCCGGCCTCGCCGCGCACCGCGCCCAATAGCAGAGCGCCGTGCGCCAGCAGCAGCAGCGGCAGGGCGAAACGCTCCAAGTCGTAGAGCCAGTTCGGGCTGCCGGGGACGCGCGTCGCCCAGAGCCGCCGCCAGCCGATCACGGCCAGTGCGACGTAGGCGAGGGCGAGGAGGAGATAAGGTACAATGATTGGCTGCATCGCTGGTTCCGCGCCAGTTTACACCAATCTCCCCAGCCTCGATCCATGCTTGAAAACCTCACCCAGCGCCTCTCCGGCGTAATCAAAACGCTGCGCGGCGAAGCCCGCCTCACTGAGAGCAACATTCAGGATGCCTTGCGCGAAGTGCGCCTGGCGCTCTTGGAGGCCGACGTTGCGCTGCCCGTGGTGAAGGATCTCATCGCCAGAGTGAAGGAAAAGGCTCTGGGCGAGGCCGTGATCGGTTCGCTCACCCCCGGTCAGGCCTTGATCGGGGTGGTGCATCGCGAGCTTAGCGCGGTCATGGGCGGGCAGGCGGAGGAACTCAACCTGGCCACCACGCCTCCGGCGGTTATTTTGATGGCGGGGCTGCAGGGCGCCGGCAAGACCACCACCGTGGGCAAGCTGGCCCGGCGTCTGCGCGAGCAAAAGAAGAAGGTCTTGGTGGTGAGCTGCGACATCTATCGTCCCGCGGCCATCGCCCAGTTGCAAACGGTCGCCGCCCAGGCCGGCGCGGACTTCTTTCCCTCTACGCCGGAGCAGAAGCCGGTGGACATCGCCCTAGCCGCGGTCGATTTCGCCAAGAAGCATTATCAGGACGTGTTGCTGGTGGATACCGCCGGCCGCCTGGCCATCGATGAGACGATGATGCAGGAAATCGCCGCCCTGCACGCGGCGCTCAAGCCCATTGAAACGCTTTTTGTGGTTGATGCCATGCAGGGCCAGGACGCCGTCAACACTGCCCGCGCTTTCAAGGAGGCCTTGCCCCTGACTGGGGTCATCCTCACCAAACTCGACGGCGATGCCCGTGGCGGAGCCGCGCTGTCGGTGCGCGCGGTCACCGGCGCCCCGGTAAAGTTCGCCGGAGTCGGCGAGAAACTGAACGGGATCGAGGTCTTCCACCCGGAGCGCATGGCCTCGCGCATCCTGGGCATGGGCGATGTGCTGTCGCTCATCGAAGACGCACAACGCAACGTCGATGTTGACGAGGCCGCCAAGCTTGCCCGCAAGGTCAAATCCGGCAAAGGTTTTGACCTTGAGGACTTCAAGGCCCAGATCGGCCAGATGCGCAAGATGGGCGGCCTGCAAAGCTTGATCGACAAATTGCCGGCCCAGTTCGCGCAAGCCGCCCAGGGCGGCCAGGTGGACGAGCGCCACGTCGGCCGGCTCGAAGGCATCATCAATTCCATGACCCCCGGGGAGCGTGCCAAGCCCGAAGTCATCAAGGCCTCTCGGAAAAGGCGCATCGCGGCCGGTTCGGGCGTGTCGGTGCAAGAGGTCAACCGCCTGCTCAGCCAGTTCGAGCAGAGCCAGAAAATGATGAAAATGATGTCCAAAGGTGGCATGCAAAAGCTGATGCGAGGCATGAAGGGCATGTTGCCGGGGATGCGTTGAGCGGCACCGCCGGGTCCGCGTATCGGCCCACGGCGGGGTTGCGGCACTTGCGCTTGGCAAGGTAAGGGTTTTCGAGCTACAATCCGCCTCTTTTTCAGACTCGACCAGGTTGCCAGAAATGGTTGTCATTCGGCTTGCCCGTGGCGGCGCCAAGAAGCGTCCGTTTTTTAATGTGGTGGTGGCGGATTCCCGCAACCGGCGTGATGGCCGGTTTATCGAGCGGGTTGGTTTCTACAATCCCATCGCCAATGCGTCCGAGGAAGGTCTGCGCCTGTCGCTCGATCGTATCGAGTATTGGCGCAAGAACGGCGCGCAGATTTCCGACACTGTCGGCACGCTGATCAAAAAGGCCGGCGCCAAGCTTGCCGCCCCGGCGCAAGCCTGAGGCCCCGCAACGCCTGCTCGTCATGGGGCAGGTGTTGTCGGCTTACGGAGTGCAGGGTTGGGTTCGCCTGCGGACCTTCACCGAAGATTCCGAGAGTTTGCTGGGGCGGGAAATTTGGTGGCTGGCGCCGCCGGACACACCGGAAGACAGCCTATCCGCCTGGCGTCCTTGTGCTGTGCTTACCGCGCGAACGCAAGGCCATGGCCTGGTGGCGGAGCTGGAAGGTGTGACCGACCGGGAAGCGGCGGCGCGAATGCGCGGCACGTTGGTTGCCGTACCCCGCGAGAGCTTGCCGAAAAGCGGCGAGGACGAGTTTTATTGGGTGGACCTGATCGGGCTCACCGTGCTCAACCGCAAGGGCGAGGGCCTTGGCCATGTGGCGGGGCTGATCGAAACCGGAGCGCACGATGTGCTGCGCGTGACGGGAGTTGATGGGCGCGAGCGCCTCATCCCTTTCGTCGCGGCGTTTGTCGACGGCGTGGACCTGGCCGAGCGGCGCGTCACCGTGGACTGGGAACTGGATTACTGAACGAACTGGGAGGCAGCGTGCGTATCGATGTCGTGACGCTGTTTCCAGAAATGGTGGTCGAGGCGGCGCGCTGGGGGGTCACTGGGCGCGCCCTGGATAACGGGCGTTGGCGCCTGGAGTGCTGGAATCCGCGCGATTTCGCAGGCGACAACTACCGCAGCGTGGACGATCGCCCTTATGGTGGTGGTCCCGGCATGGTCATGCTGGCCCAACCTCTGGCGGCGGCCCTGGCGGCGGCACGCTGCGCCCAGTGGGCGGCCTGTGGGCGGGCCGGAAAGGTGGTTTACCTTTCACCTCAGGGGCGGCGTCTGGACCACGGGCAGGTGATGGATTGGATAGGTGAGCCGGGACTCGTTCTGCTGGCTGGGCGTTATGAAGGCATCGACGAGCGGTTATTGGCGCGCGAAGTCGACGCTGAGGTTTCCTTGGGTGATTATGTCCTTTCCGGAGGCGAATTGCCGGCACTGGTGCTCATCGATGCCCTGGTGCGCCAGTTGCCGGGCGTCTTGAACGATGCCGAGTCGGCGGTGCAGGATTCCTTCGTCGCCGGTCTCCTGGACCACCCGCACTACACCCGACCCGAGGTCTATCGCGGCGACTCGGTGCCGGCGGTGCTACTTTCCGGGCACCACGCGGAAATCCGCCGCTGGCGCCTCAAGCAGGCGCTCGGCCGGACTTGGCGGCGGCGGCCGGATTTGCTCGCGGCGCGGGCCCTGGGCAAGGAAGAACAGCTGCTGCTCGCGGAATACCAGTGCGAGGCAGCGGAAGGTGTAGAAAAGGCGGTGGCGACACCGCCACTGATGTAGAAACGGGCATATCAGACGGCGGTCTGCTCTGTGTCTAAGGCCAAAGGCCGGTAACTTGTGAAAGGAATACGCTCATGAACGTCATTCAGCAATTCGAACAGGATGAAATCGCCCGCCTGGGCAAGACCGTACCGGATTTCGCCCCGGGCGACACCGTGATCGTCAATGTCAAGGTTGTCGAAGGTGATCGCAAGCGAGTGCAGGCCTACGAGGGTGTGGTCATTGCCAAGCGCAACCGCGGCCTCAACTCCTCTTTCATCGTGCGCAAGATGTCCAGCGGCGAAGGCGTAGAGCGGACTTTCCAGACCTACTCGCCGCTGATCGACAGTATTGAAGTCAAGCGCAAAGGCGACGTGCGCCGTGCCAAGCTCTATTTCTTGCGCGAGCGCTCCGGCAAGTCGGCGCGCATCAAGGAGAAACTGCAGCACCGCAAACAGCAGGCGAGCTGAGGCGAAGTTGCTTGGAAACGAAACGGCGATCCACGAGGTCGCCGTTTTGCATTCTGGCCTGCTATGATGACGCGCCCTACGCCGCGCCCTCCCCATGCGCGAATCCTGGAGGAGCCTCCGGCCGAGGATTCCAACCCCAAAACCATCCCCCCAATCCCATGATGACTGCGTTCTTTTCGCCCCCGAAGATGTCCCCAAACAACGCGCGTAGCAGCTTAGCCATCGAGGTTTTGGCGCAGGCCTTACTCAGGCGGGTCAGGCCATTGGTTCTGATTGCCGGACTACTGGCGGCCAATGGCGTCAGCGCCGACATCGTCCCGTTGAGTAACGCTCGAAATGTTGCGGTCGGCGGTGCACACAGTTGCGTGGTGACGACCGAAGGGTCGGTCAAGTGCTGGGGCGACAATTTCTCAGGGCAACTCGGCGATGGGAGCAACAACACCCGCGATTTTGCCGTTGGTGTCGTTGGACTCGAAAGTGGCATGGTCGCCGTGGTGGCTGGTGATCGGCACAGTTGCGCGCTGTCGGGCGCCGGCGCAGTTCTTTGTTGGGGCGAGAACGGAAAGGGCCAGCTTGGCACTGGAAACGTCACGAACCGCACGCTCCCAGGGCAAGTTGTCGGTCTGACAGGTGGAGTGGCGGCCATCGCGGCGGGAAGCGACCACACCTGTGCGTTGTCCGCCAGCGGCGTGATGAAGTGCTGGGGAAGCAACGCTATCGGACAGCTCGGCAATGTTGGCGCCCGCAACCTTCCAGTAGAGGTCTTGGGCCTCGCCGGAAACGTCTCAGCCATTGCTCTGGGCGCCCAACATAGTTGCGCGATACTTGCGAACGGCGACATGAAGTGTTGGGGGTACAACTCCGATGGGCAATTGGGCGATGGAGCAACTGCACCACGGGAGTTTCCAGTCGATGTGGTCGGTCTGAATGCGCCAGTGGTTGCCGCCGCCGCTGGACTTGGTCATACATGCGCACTGACCGCGGGCGGCGTGGCGAAATGCTGGGGTTCAAACAGTCAGGGCCAACTTGGCCGTGGTGTTCCCGGGGCCGGTTCAAGGGCTCCAGTCGAGGTGGCGGGGCTTGGTGCGGGGGTTCGCAGGCTCGCCGCCAGTTCCCTGAATACCTGCGCCCTGACTCTGCCAGGCGCGTTGGTCTGCTGGGGCGATAACGCACAGGGCCAGATCGGCGATGGTTCTTATCTGACTCGCCACAGTCCCGTGCCAGTGGTGGGGATAGCGGGCGGCGCCACGGATGTATCGGTCGGCGGTGGTGAAAAGTGCGCCGGTCCGGAGGGCAGCCAGAAGTGTCTGCGACTTGATCGCACCTGCGCGGTCGTGGCTGGAGGAGGGCTCAAGTGCTGGGGGGCGAATTACTTCCGCCAGCTCGCCAACGGCGGATCCGCGCGCGTGTTCCCAAACCGCGGCGACGAGACCTTTGCGCTGGTGCCGCTTGAGTTGTCAGCCCTTGGTGGTGGGAATACGGGAATCGCGACCGGGGGAGACCACAGTTGCGCAATTTCGCGCTGGGGGGCGGTCAGTTGCTGGGGAGGCAACCGTGCGGGCCAGCTCGGCAACGGGACCACGATTTCCAGTTCGGTTCCCGTGGCCCCGCTCGGAATGAATGCCGGGACCCACGGGGTGGCGGCGGGTGCCGAGCATAGTTGTGCTATTACGCCGGAACGCGGGGTAAGGTGTTGGGGCAGCAACGTCTATGGCCAACTCGGTGACGGAAGCGTCACGCCCCGATTGACACCTGCGGATGTGCCAGGACTCGCGGGAATCGTCTCGATCGGTGCGGGTAGTTATCACACCTGCGCGCTCAGCAATCTGGGCTTACTGAAATGCTGGGGTGACAACAGTTACGGTCAGCTCGGGGATGGCACCAACACCCCGCGCAATGTTCCTGTGGACGTGGTTGGTGTCGGGGTTGGAGCGCTAGCGCTGGCTGTCGGTGGTTCGCACACATGTGCCCTGGTTGCCGGGGGGGCAGTGCGCTGCTGGGGCTACAACCGAAACGGTGCCTTGGGAGACGGTACCAGTGTTGATCGCAACGCGCCGACCAGCACGCTATTCGTCACGAGTGGCGTCACCGCGATCACTGCTGGTGGAGGACATACATGCGCCATCGCTTCTGCAGGCGTAATGAGGTGCTGGGGCTACAACGCCAATGGCCAGCTTGGTGATGGCAGTACCTCGACGAGTCTTGCGCCACTGGTCGTGCTCGGATTGCCCTCCAATTTGACCGGAATTGCCGCTGGCGAAGCTCATACCTGCGCGATCACCGCGGGAGGTCGTGCCAAGTGCTGGGGGAGTGGCGCGGATGGTCGGTTGGGGGACGGCGGAGAGGTTCAAAGAACGGAGGCGGGAAGAGTGGAGAACCTTCCCTCCGGAGTGCGCGCGCTTGTTTCGCATCGTGCCCATACCTGTGCTCTGACCTCAAGCGGTACGATTCGCTGCTGGGGCAACAATAACCATGGTCAGGTGGGCTCGTTGACCTACGGTACGCCAGTTCCCAGGGAAGTGCTCGCCTTGGTTCCAACGCCCGCGACGAGAGCGGTAATCGAGTTCTTTCACAACGGGCTTGGGCACTACTTTCGCACTGCCAGTGAGGCGGAAGCCGCCGCCATCGATCAGGGCGCGGCCGGTGCAGGGTGGGCGCGCACGGGAGAGAACTTTCAATCCTATCTGCAGCCAGCGACCGCAAGTCAAGGCGTATGCCGGTTCTATGGTATCCCGGGGAAAGGCCCGAACTCACACTTCTATACCATCAACCCGGAAGAGTGCGAGTATGTGAAAACGGTTCCAGGCTGGATGTTTGAAGGCATCGCCATGTATGCGTTTCCGCCAGGGCCGTCTGGACACTGTGACGGTGAAGACCTGCCGATATACCGCGTCTACAACGGGCGTTGGCAGGAGAACGATTCAAACCACCGGTACACGCCGTCGCTTGTTACCTATCAGCAGATGCAGAGTATGGGTTGGCAACCGGAAGGTGTGGTGATGTGCGTGCCCAGGGCCTGATCCGCGACGAGCTGCCAGAAAAAGTTTTGCCGAAACTGCGCGCTGTGATGCTCGACCCAGGGGACCATTCTCGATTGGTGAGACGGGCCAGGGTTCACACCGCCACCGGCGCCTTGATCGGCGCGTGGCAATGGTAGTCCTGGATTTCGAAATCCTCGTAAGCGTACTCAAACAGCGAATCTGGCCGTCGCTTGATCATCAGCCGGGGCAAGGGGAAGGGCAGGCGATCGAGTTGCGTGCGCACCTGTTCGAAGTGGTTGAGGTACAAGTGGCAGTCGCCGCCGGTCCAGATGAACTCGCCGACCTCTAGATCACACTGCTGGGCGATCATGTGGGTGAGCAGCGCGTAGCTGGCAATATTGAAGGGGACACCCAGGAATACATCGGCGCTGCGCTGATAGAGTTGGCAGGACAGCCGTCCCTCGGCGACATAGAACTGGAAGAAAGCGTGGCAAGGGGGCAGCGCCATGCGCGGTAGGTCGGCAACATTCCAGGCTGAAACAATCAACCGCCGCGAGTCCGGGTTGGCGCGAATCTGCGCCAGCAGCTGCTCGATCTGGTCGATATGCCGTCCCTCGGGCGCGGGCCAGCTGCGCCACTGATAGCCGTAGATCGGGCCGAGTTCGCCTTGCTCGTCGGCCCATTCATCCCAGATGCTCACCCCCACGTCCCGCAGTGAGCGCACGTTGGTTTCGCCGCGCAGGAACCATAGCAGTTCGTGGATGATGGACTTCAGGTGCAGCTTCTTGGTGGTCACCAGAGGAAAGCCTTGGCGCAGATCGAAGCGCATCTGGTGCCCGAAGCGTGAAACCGTGCCGGTACCGGTACGGTCTTCCTTGCGCGTCCCTTCGCGCAGCAGGAGATGCATGAGATCGAGGTATTGCTGCATGGGTTTAGGCTCTTCGCGGAGTCGTCGGCGATTTGGACGGTCTCATAACAGACCTTCCCGTTTCAGGTATTGCTCCAACACCCGCAAGCGTACCTCGCAGTCGTTCACTTCGAGCATGTTCTGCTTGATCGAAGCCTTGAGCGGTAGAATTTCCGCCAGCCGATAGCTCACCCAGGAGGCATCGTCGAATTGGCGTTCGCTGCCGAACCGGTCTTCGCCGATGCGGCTGATCAGAAGTTCCAGCAGCCTGGCCATGGGCTCTTGCGCCTCGGTGATTCGCGGGCGCGACTCCGCCGCCAGCAGTTGCACCTCGGCCTGGATCAGGCCGTCCGCCAAAGTCTGATGCGCTTTGACTTGAAAGCGCTGTCCGCCTTCCACGCCGAGATGAAGAATGCCCAGCCTGGGCATGTCCCAAGACTTGGTATGGGCCAGCGTGCCGATGGGTGCGAAGACCACGGGGGTTTTGGCCGCGCTGGCGATTTCCTCGCCCTCGGTCAGAAGGCAGATGCCAAAGGGCTGCTCGGCCTTGAATCGCTCCGCGGCCATGTCGAGGTAGCGCTGCTCGAAAACCTTGAGCGGCAGAACGCCTCCCGGGAAGAGCACCGTCTTCAGGGGAAAGAGCGGCAGCCTCAGGCTGTTCTGGGCGCGGGGAAGGCGCAGCCAGGAGATCATCGGCGCGGCCCTGGGGAAGGCGGGCGCAGCGACCGCTTCAATGGCAGAGGGGGCATATGGGCATTCTAGCCTTTGCGCGCGTCGGGCTCCATAAGCCCTTGCACGGCGAGCCCGTTGACCAGGCCAAAGACAAGTGCCGCCCCGGCGAATACCGGCAGGAGATGCCATAAGGCCGGGCTGGGAATCAGCCAGATATAGACCACCACGAGCTGCGCTAACACGTGTGCAAAGGCTGCGAGTATGCTGTGCGAGACCGGTCCGAACCAGCACCGCGGGAGCTTGGCCGTGCCACCCAGCACCAAGAGGCTCGCTGCCGCGCCGGCAAGACTCAGCACGAAGCTGGGCGAAAGAAAGCTGCCGAGCACCAAGCTGGCCACCACCACCCGCAGCAGGCTGACCCACGCCGCGGTCCGCCAGCCATGCCGCAGCAGTACGAGCAGAGTGACGATATTGGCCAGTCCGGGTTTCACCCCCGGGATGGGTGAGGGCAGCGCCGCCTCGGCCAAGGCCAGCGCGACCGCGGCGGCGGCCATGCGCGCGACCAGTACATCCTCGCGGCTCGCCGCAAGCTCAGTAGACGATCGTGTCATGGCGGCGTTGACGGCCCAGAAGTTCCACACTGACTTGGTTGGGCAAACACAAGGCAAATTCTCCGGCTTGGGCGAGCCAGCCTTGGCGCACGCAGAGCTGCCGCGGGCTAGGGTCACTGGCGACGCGGGCGCGCCCGTTGGCGACTTCGATCACGCTGGTCCCCAGGGGGCCACGCACTTCCAAGCGACGAGTGAGGCGCGGATCGAGCTCGGCGACAAGCGCTCCACCGGCACGCACCCGAACCATGTCCGGAAAGCCTGTGGCTGGTTGCCAAAATGTGATGCCGAGCGCCGCGCAGACTCCCAGGCCGACGGTTACCCAGTCGCCCGGCCGCAAACCGGACAGGAGGGTGCGCAGGGCGCGTAACCTTGCCATCGAATCCGCCTCAAGCCAACTCGCGGTGACGGCGCAGGGTCTGGTAGCTTGCCGCGAAAATTCCACCCAGGCGCTCCACCAGATAGACCGACCGGTGCTTGCCGCCGGTGCAGCCGATGGCCACCGTCAGGTAGTTACGATTGTCGCGCGCATAGGCGGGAAGCCAGCGTTCAAGGTAACCGCGGATCTCCTCGATCATGCGCTCAACCTCGGGATGTGCTTGCAGAAAGGTGATCACTGGCTCGTCCTTGCCGGTCAAGGACGTAAGCCGGGGCTCATAATGTGGATTGGGCAAGCAGCGCACATCGAATACCAAGTCGGCATCGAGCGGCACGCCATGCTTGAAGCCGAAGCTCTGGAACAGCAGGGTCATGCGTGCCGCGTCGATACTGATGAAGTCCTTGATCCAGCCCCGCAGCGCGTGTGCCGACAAATCACTGGTGTCGACGTGGTAACCGAGGGTGGCGAGTTCAGCGAGCATTTGGCGTTCCACCAGAATCGCTTCCTGCAGAGTACGATCCTCGCGTGACAAGGGGTGGCGTCTCCTCGTTTCGGAAAAGCGTTTCACCAGAGTATCGGTCTTAGCGTCGAGATACAGAAAGCGCACCGTCCAGCCCTGAGCGCGAAGCTCAGCCAGCGCTCGCGGCAGGGCGTCGATGTTCTCCGCGGTTTTGACGTCAAGGCTGATCGCCACGCGATCGTGGCGCGCGTCCCTGAGATAGGCTGCCAGAGGCGCGGCAAGGGGGGTGGGCAGGTTGTTTATGGCGTAGTAGCCGCTGTCTTCGAGCGCACCCATGGCAACGCTCTTGCCCGACCCTGAAACCCCGCCAACCAGCAGGAGGTCCATGGTTCGAGTCCTAAGCGCCGTCTTCCAGCAGTTTTTGCTGCCGGTCGATGAACTCCTTGGTGCTGTCGATGCCGCGCAACTGCAGCACGTAGTTGCGCACCGCCGCTTCCACCAGCACCGCCAGATTTCGTCCTGCCGCCACCGGAATGGTGACCTTGCGGACGTTCACGCCCAGAATCTCCTGATAGGTGGCATTCACCTGCAAGCGGTCCAGTTCGCTGAATTGCTCGTTGCTGTGGTCCTCGAGTTGCACGATCAGCTTCAGGGTCTTCCTGGGACGGACCGCGGTCTCGCCGAAAATGGTGCGGATGTTCAGAATGCCGATGCCCCGCACCTCGAGGAAGTCCTTGAGTACGGCCGGGCAACGCCCCTCCAGGGTGTCGGGCGAAATGCGATAGAGTTCGACGATGTCGTCGGCGATCAGGCCGTGGCCGCGGCTGATGAGTTCCAGAGCCAGTTCACTCTTGCCGATGGCCGAGGCCCCGGCGATGAGCACACCCAGTTCCAGCACGTCCAGAAAGACGCCGTGCAACGTGGTGATCTCCGCCAGCACGCGCGAAAGATAGAGCCGGAACACGTCGACCAAATGCGGACTGGGCTGCGCCGAGGTGAACAGCGCGATGTTGTACCGGTCGCATTGCTCGACGAGGTAATCTGGAACCGCCTCGCCGTTGGCTACGGCGATGGTCACCAGGTCGGCGGTGAAGAGCCGGTCGACGTGCTCGCGTACGCTGCGCTCATCGAGCGCACGCAGATAACCCAATTCCGCAGCCCCGAGTATCTGCATGCGGAAGGGGTGGATGAAGTTCATGTGTCCCACCTGGCCGATGGTGGGTTTCAGCGCGGCGTCGCCGGCCAGGGTGCGGTGCCCACCCTGATGCCCAGCGAGCCAGGTCAGGCCTAACTTCTGGCGGTTGTCCTGGAAGAGTTTCTCGACACTGACCTGGCGCATGGCGGGATCATTGAGAATGATTGGGCCACGTGCTGAACAGGGCATGCAGGGCGGTGGCGCCTGGAGCGGCGGCGAGGCGGTCGCGGAAACTCCTTTCGCTGAACATCTGCGCCAGCTCTGACAGGATTTCGAGATGTGCCTCGGTGGCATCTTCGGGAACCAGCAGGATGAAGATTTGTGACACCGGGCGGCCGTCCGGCGCCTCGAAGGGAATCGGATCCTTGGTGCGCACGAAGGCGCCGACCGCCTCGGTCAAGCCCTTGATGCGTCCATGCGGGATGGCCACGCCCTGCCCCAGGCCGGTTGACCCCAGGCGTTCGCGGGCAAAAAGGCTATCGTAAATCAGCGCGCGGCTGATGCCGCAGCGGTTTTCGAAAAGCAAGCCGACCTGTTCGAAGACCCGCTTCTTGCTGGCGACATCGAGATCCGCGAGTACATGCTCGATGGGCAGGAGCGAGGCGATGCGGTTCATATTGGTCTCAAGAAACAGAAAATGGCCGCCGTGTGGAAAAGTCGCGATCGGCCTCTAGAATTTTGCCCCGGGGCGCCATCGCGGACTCCCCGGGGCGAAGCTCGGAAACCGAGAATTTTAGCGCAATCAGCCCTCGTTGACCGATTGCCGTTTGGCGGCTACGCCTTCGTGGCGCTGACCGTTCATTTTCTCCTTGTGTTTCAAGACCTGGCGATCGAGCTTGTCGGCCAGGAGGTCGATGGCGGCGTACATATCCTCATCGATGACTTCCGCGTGCAGATCCCGTCCTCGCATGTGGACGTTGGCTTCCACCTTCTGCCTCAGCTTGTCCACCGAGAGAATCACGTTCACATCGATCACGTGGTCGAAGTGGCGGGTAACCCGCTCCAGCTTCCCCGTCACGTAGTCCCGGATGGCCGGGGTGATCTCGAGGTGATGTCCGCTCAGGTTAAGGTTCATTGAAGCCTCCTTGGGGTTGAGTTGGTCCGCCTAAAGACACTTGCGGAGGTTGACCGGGGCGATCTGGAGGGACTCCCGGTATTTGGCGATCGTGCGTCGTGCCACGACGATGCCCTGGCCGCCAAGAACCTCGGCAATCCGGCTGTCCGTCAGCGGCTGGCGCGGGTTTTCGCTCGCCACCAGTTGCTTGATCAGGGCACGGATGGCGGTGGCCGAACAGGCACCGCCAGTGTCGGTTGCCACATGGCTGCCAAAAAAATACTTCAGCTCGAAGGTGCCTCGCGGGGTGAGCATGTACTTCTGCGTGGTCACTCTGGATATGGTGGATTCATGCAGGCCCAGTTCATCGGCGATCTCCCGCAAAACCAATGGGCGCATGGCGACTTCGCCGTGATCCAGGAAGTGCCGCTGCCGCTCCACGATGGCTTGTGAAACCCGCAGGATGGTCTCACAGCGTTGCTGGACATTGCGAATCAGCCACTTTGCCTCCTGCAACTGCCCGGCCAGGGGAGAACCCGCCCCCTCGCGGTGCTTGGATAGGATATCGGCGTAAATGCGGTTGAGCTTGAGGCGCGGAACCGCGCCTTCATTCAGCATCGCCGTCCAGTGGCCTTTGAGCTTGCGCACCACGACATCGGGCACCACGTAGCGCGTTTCCGATTGACCGAAACCGCCGCCGGGGCGAGGGTTGAGGGATTGAATGAGTTGCTGGGTCTCGCGCAGGGCCTGGTCGTCGCAGCGCAACACTCGCTTGAGGCGGACAAAATCGCGTGCTGCCAGGAGTTCGAGGTGTTCGCCCACCAGCTTTAGGGCCAGAGCCCTTCGGGGCGTGTCGTTCGGCAGAGCGCGCAATTGGATCGCCAAGCACTCGGCGGGATGGCGCGCGCCCACGCCAGCGGGTTCAAAATGCTGCAAGTGCTGCAAGGCGATGACCAGTTCCTGTGGGTCGACATCCAGCTCTTCCGGGCAAAGCGTGGCGATTTCATCCAGTCCGAGGTCGAGGTAGCCGGCCTCGTCGAGGTTTTCGATCAACAACGCCACCAGACCGTGGTCGCGGGGTGATAGCGGCAGCAGCGAGAGCTGTTCCAGCAGATGTTCGCGCAAGCTCGGGCTGGCGGCCTGCTGCGGCGCGAAGGATTCGTCATCGTCCTGGCCGTTGCCGTTCCGGGACGCGCGGTAGTCGCTCCAGGAGTCGAAGCTTGCCTCGGCCTCGTAGGCTCCGACATCCGCGGGCGCCGGCTCGGGCGCCGCTTCCGGGGCGGCTTCCCGAACTGCTGGCTCCGCGCCCGCGTCAGGCACATAGGTCGCTGGGCGCTGCTCGTCGAGGTCGGCGCGTTCGAGCAGCGGGTTTTCCTGGAGAAAGCGTTCAACTTCCTGGTTCAGATCAACGGTGGAAAGCTGCAACAGGCGGATCGACTGCTGCAATTGCGGCGTGAGCGTGAGATGCTGGGTGAGCTTGAGCTGAAGACTGGGCTTCATGCTTTACCTTGCCAACTGTCCAACACTCCTGGCCCCAGTCCTGGTATTCCGTCGTGGCCGAATCGGCTAGAGGCGGAAATGCTCTCCGAGATAAACCTTCCTGACGCTTTCATTATAAACAATTTCGTCCGGCTTACCCGAGGCGAGCACATGCCCCTCGTTGATAATGTAGGCGCGGTCGCAAATGCCCAGCGTTTCGCGCACGTTGTGGTCGGTAATCAGAACGCCGATTTCGCGTTCCTTGAGAAAGCCGATGATCTCCTGAATATCCAGCACGGCGATGGGATCCACCCCGGCGAAGGGCTCGTCGAGGAGGATAAAGCGCGGGCGCGTGGCCAGCGCCCGGGCAATTTCGGTGCGCCGACGCTCACCCCCGGAAAGGCTCACCGCGGGGTTGTCGCGCAGATGCTCGATGGATAGGTCTTCGAGCAGGGCGTCGAGCCGGTTCTCCAGCTCGCTGCCGGCCAGACCCTGCAGCTCCAGGATCGCGCGCACATTTTCCGCCACGGTGAGCTTGCGGAAGATCGAAGCCTCCTGGGGCAAATAGGAGAGGCCCAGGCGCGCGCGCAGGTGGATGGGCATGCGCGAGAGCTCGCGGTCGTCGAGCTGAATGGTGCCGCCGTCGACCGGCACCAAGCCGACGATCATATAGAAGCAGGTGGTCTTGCCGGCGCCGTTCGGACCGAGCAAGCCTACCACCTCACCGCTATGCACGCGCAGCGAAACATCCTCGACCACGGTACGCGATCGGTAGCGTTTCTTGAGCGAGCTCGCCACCAGTTCGGACATCAATCGCTCGACGGTGTCAGCGTGCGGCTGGGTTGCAGCGGCAGCGTTTCCGCGGGCTTGGCAGGCGTCCCCGAATCCTTGCTGCTGGGCTGGAAGACCCCGCGCACCCTTCCGCCACGGCCGGCTTCGCCACCTTTGGCCTCGAAGAATTCGGTGTGGGCGTTGTAGGAGATGAAGTTGCCGCGCAGTTCGTCCTGGCCGCGACGGACCCGCGCTTGGTTGAAGAAGCTAACTTGTTCGTCCTTGCCACGGTACTCCAGCCGTTCGCCGAAACCCTCGACGTATTCGTCCATGCCTTCCCGCTTCTGCCGGAAACTTACGGGCTTGCCCCAGGCGGTGGCGTTCTGGGTGCCATCGGGAAACTGTTGCACGATGACTTTCTCGGCTCGGATCTGCATCGTGCCCTGGGTGACAATGACATTGCGCTCCCAGGTGGTGACCTGCTTCTGGTCGTCGGCGCTCATGGCATCGGCCTCAACCACGATCGGCTTGCTGCGATCGGCCCGTTCGGCGAAGGCAGTGGTGGCGTGCAGTATCAGCAGCAATGCCAGGGGGGGCCAGCAGCGGAAAGAGAAAGCGCTTCTCACGGGAGTTGGGGGGGGCGATTCAGGGGGGCGGGTTGGAATTGCGCGCGAACCTTGGCGAGAACCTTCAGGGTCTCCGCTTTGCCGTCAAACTGCATGCCGACGCCCTGAATTATCGCACGGCGGTCGGTGATCGTCACCGCCTGATCACTCTCCATCCATTGCCTGTCGGGGACGATGCGCAGCGCTTCGGTGACCAGGGTGATCTGGCCGCGCGTATCCTTGGCGTTCTCCGGCGGCGTGCGCACGATCCGCACGGCGCCGGTGAGCAGCGCGCTATCGCCGTAATCTTGAACCAGGCCGGTCTTGGCCTGAGCCTCGATGGTGTAGCCACGGTCGTCCCGCGCGCGCAGCTGCGGTTCGGTGATGAACAGCGAGCGATCGTCGGGATAGTGCTCCAGGCGCTCCGCCCGCAGGGTCTGGTAGGGGCGGCCGTCTTCGCCCAGGCGGGTGGCCAGGAATCGTTCGAGAAAGTAGTCGGGCTCGTGCTTGAGTTGGGCTTTGCGGCCTCCAAGCAAACCGGACCCGACTTGTTGATCCAGCCAGTAGGTCAACAGGGCGAGGAGCGCCAAGGCGAGCGCGGGAAACCAATTGACCAGGCGATCCTGGCGCTGGCGCCAGGCCGGCTTCATGCTTGCCGCTCCGCTGGAAGGCTCGGCATCACATCACCTTGGCACGAAGCAGATCGTGGGTGTTGAGTGCGCCGATCAAGCGCCGGTTGGCATCGATCACCAGCAACTGAGTGATGCGGTACTGCTCCATCAGCGAGACCGCGTCCACCGCCAACTGGTCCGGGCCGATGGTGCGCGGATGGGCAGTCATGTGCGCCAGCACGCGGGTACCCGCGAAGTCGCTGACTTTGCCCAGGCAGCGGCGCAGATCGCCGTCGGTGAAAATGCCCACGACGCGGCCCTCGGCATCGAGCACCGCGGTCATACCCATGCCCTTGCCGGTGATTTGCATGATCGCTTCGGCCAGACTCGCTTCGGTCCCCACCGCGGGCAGCGCACCGCCACTGCGCATCACATCGCGCACATGCGTCAGGAGGCGTCGCCCAAGTGCTCCGCCGGGATGCGAGCGGGCGAAATCGTCGGCGCTGAACCCACGGGCATCGAGCAAAGCCAGGGCCAGGGCGTCCCCCATGGCCAGCGCCGCGGTGGTACTGGCCGTGGGCGCAAGCCCCAAGGGGCAGGCTTCAGCGTCCACCGCGGTATTGAGATGCACGTCCGCGGCCTGCGCCAAGGCCGATTCGGGCTTGCCGGTTAGAGCGATCACGCGCGCGCCCTGACGGCGCACATGCGGCAGGATTTCCAGTAGTTCCGCCGATTCGCCGGAATTCGAGAGGGCGATCAACACATCCTGGGCCGTGATCATCCCCAGGTCGCCGTGGCTAGCCTCCGCGGGGTGGACAAAAAACGCCGGCGTTCCAGTGCTGGCCAGGGTGGACGCGATCTTGCGGGCGATGTGTCCAGATTTGCCCATGCCGCTGACCACCACGCGTCCGGGGCATTCCAGGATCAGCCTGAGGGCCGCCACGAACCGGTCGTCGAGGCGATGAATCAGGGCGGTGATGGCGGCGGCCTCGGTTTCGAGCACCTCGCGCGCGAGCGCAAGCACACGGCCGGAATCGATAGGTACAGACATGGCAAAAGTATAACCCGGCGACCACCGGTCTGTGGGGTCGTCCCGGCGCCAGTGCCGGATGCCCTGGCGTGGCCTGCGGTGAAGGCCCACGGCGCGGCCGGCGATAGGATAGCGGAGCGCCGCCGCACGGTGTGCGCGGGGGCGTGGTACAGTGTCCGCGGGCCTGTCCCACGCAAAAGTGCCATGCCGCAGACCCTGCAAATCATCCTCGTGTTGCTCGCCGCCGCCGTCCTGGTGGTGGTGATCTGTCGCCAGCTTCACTTGCCGCCGGTCCTGGGCTACCTGCTGGTCGGAATCGGCGTCGGGCCGCACGCCCTGGCCTGGGTTCCCGACACCCAGCAAACGCGCTACCTGGCCGAATTCGGCGTGGTCTTTCTCATGTTCAGCATCGGCCTCGAATTCTCCCTGCCTCAGTTGAAGGCCATGCGCCGGAGCGTCTTCGGATTGGGTGCGGCGCAGGTACTGATCACCTTGACCGCCGCCTTGGGCCTGGGCGTCGCCCTGGGATACGACTGGCGGATCGGCATCGCCCTGGGCGGCGCTCTGGCGATGTCCTCCACCGCCATCGTCAGCAAGATGCTCGCCGAGCGCATGGAAATCAATACGCCGCACGGGCGCGATGCCATGGGCGTGTTGCTGTTCCAGGATCTCGCGGTGGTTCCCTTGCTCATCGTAATTCCGGCGCTGGCCGCGCCGGTCGAGGCGATGGCGATGAATCTGCTCACCGCGCTGATCAAGGCGGTGGTGGCCCTAGCGCTGATCCTGGTGTTCGGCCAGCGCCTGGTGCGCGAGTGGTTTCATCTGGTGGCGCGGCAGCGTTCCAGCGAGCTCTTCATGCTCAACATTCTATTCATTACCCTGGGACTCGCGGGTCTGACCGAAATCGCCGGTCTGTCCCTCGCGCTGGGGGCGTTCGTCGCCGGCATGCTGATCGCCGAAACCGAGTACCGTTATCAGGTTGAAGAGGACATCAAGCCCTTCCGCGATGTTCTGCTCGGGCTCTTCTTCGTCACCATGGGCATGCTGCTCGACTTGCGCGTGGTCTTCGCCAACTTCGGCTGGGTGCTGCTGCTCTTGATCCTGCCGGTAGGGTTCAAGCTCGGACTGGTAGTGGCCTTGGCGAGGGCTTTCGGAGCAAACCTCGGAGCCGCGCTGCGGACCGGTTTCTACCTGGCCCAGGCCGGGGAATTCGCCTTCGTGTTGTTGGCGCAGGCCAGCGGGCTGCAATTGCTCGATCAGCAGACCACGCAAACCGTACTGGCCGCGATGCTGCTGTCCATGCTTACCGCCCCGCTGGTAATTCAGTACGCTGACCCGCTGGCGCGCAGGCTTACCGCCAACGATTGGTTGGCCCGCGCCGCGGAGCTGCACCAGATCGCCGTGAAAACCATGGCGCGGCAGGATCATGTGATCGTGTGCGGCTTCGGCCGCTCCGGCCAGAATCTCGCGCGTCTGCTGGAGCAGCAGGACATCCGCTATATCGCGCTCGACGCCGATCCCCAGCGCGTGCGCGAGGCCGCCGCCGAGGGCGACAGCGTGGTCTATGGCGATGCCGGTCGCCGCGAAGCCTTGATGGCGGCCGGGCTGGCGAAAGCACGAGCGGTCGCCGTGACCTACGCCGATGTGCCGTCCGCGCTAAAAGTGATTCACTACGTGCATGCCATGCGACCAGAATTGCCGGTAATCGTGCGCACTCGCGACGACGGCGATCTCGATCGCCTACTCAAGGCCGGCGCGGCTGAAGTGGTACCGGAGGTGCTCGAAGGCTCCCTGATGCTCGCCTCGCATTCGCTGCTCTTGCTCGGTGTGCCGCTGAACCGGGTCTTGAAGCTGATCCGCGCCGTGCGCGAAGAACGCTACGGATTGTTCCGGGGCTTCTTTCACGGCAGCAGTGACGCCGCCGACGCCGCGGAGAATTTGCAGCCGCGGCTGCATTCCGTGCTGCTGCCCGAGGGTGCGCGCGCCATCGACCGCCGGCTCGCCGAGTTGGAACTGGAAGGCTTGGTCGAGGTGACCGGAGTTCGTCGCCGGAACGCGCGCCTGGGGCGGCCGGAAGGCGACTTCGTATTCGAACCGGGCGACTTGGTGGTGCTTTTGGGGCGCCCGGAGAACCTGTTGCTGGCCGAGCGCATATTGCTCGAAGGCGGCGCCTGGGAACACCGCGGCTCGGGCTGAACAGGCTGAAAATGCAGAATATTCAGCCCCGGGGTGTGATTGTCGGAAGCCCTACAAACGGCTAGAATTCCGCACTCACGCCCGCCTTCTGAAAACAAGCATTGAACGTGACCGAAACCACCGACGACCTGGTCGTACTGCGGGAGCTTGCCTTTGCCTACGGCGAACGACAAGTACTGCATGACATCAATTTGCGCATTCCGCGCGGCAAGGTCGTGGGCATCATGGGCGGCAGCGGATGCGGCAAAACCACCATCCTCAGGCTGATCGGCGGACAATTGCGCGCTTCCATGGGTGAGGTAAGGGTGGCCGGAGAGGTGGTCGCCGAGCTCGACCGCGACCGGCTCTACGCCTTGCGCCGCAAGATCGGCATGTTGTTCCAGTTTGGCGCCTTGTTCACCGACATGACGGTCTTCGACAATGTTGCCTTTCCGATGCGCGAACACACCGAACTACCCGAAGAGGTCATTCGCGACCTGGTGCTCCTGAAGCTCCATGCGGTCGGCCTGCGCGGCGCGGCGCAGCTGCGGCCCTCGGAGCTGTCCGGGGGCATGGCGCGGCGCGTCGCCTTGGCGCGGGCGATTTCCCTCGATCCGATGCTGGTCATGTATGACGAGCCCTTCGCCGGCCTCGATCCAATTTCGTTGGGTGTGGTCGGGCAACTGATCCGGCGCCTCAATGATGCGCTGGGCATCACTTCCGTGGTCGTAACGCACGACGTATACGAATCGCTGAAAATAGTCGATTACCTGTACTTCATCTCTGACGGCCGGGTGGTGGCGAGCGGGACACCCGCCGAAGTGCGCAGTTCGACCATGCCGTTCGTGCACCAATTCGTCAACGGCGAACCCGACGGCCCCGTGCCCTTTCATTACCCCGCTTTGCCTCTTACCGAGGAGCTGATGTATGCCGAGCCAGGCTGAATCGGGTCTCGCCTGGTGGCTGCGGCGGGTCGGCGGCACGGTCGTCGATGCCATCGTGCGCCTCGGCTACGCGTCGCGGTTTGCGGCGGCCGTGCTCACGCACTCGGGCAGCGCCTTTCGCCGTTTTCCGCTGACGCTGCGGGAGATTTATTTCGCCGGGGTGCTGTCGCTGGTGATCATCATCGTGTCGGGCACCTTTGTCGGCATGGTCCTGGGTTTGCAGGGCTATGACGTGCTGGAGCGCTATGGCTCGTCCGAGGCGCTGGGGGTGCTGGTCTCGCTCTCGCTGGTGCGGGAGCTGGGACCGGTCGTGGCGGCGCTGCTTTTCGCCAGCCGGGCAGGCTCGGCGATCACCGCGGAGATCGGCCTGATGAAGGCCACCGAACAGCTTTCCGCGATGGAGATGATGGCCGTCGATCCCATCGCCAGGGTGGTGGCGCCGCGCTTCTGGGGAGGGGTGATCTCAATGCCGATCCTGGGCCTGCTGTTCAGCACCATGGGCATCTTCGGGGGCTACCTGGTCGGAGTCAAACTGATTGGCATCGACGCTGGCGCGTTCTGGGGCCAGATGCAGTCGGCGGTCGATTTTCAGCGCGACATTCTGAATGGCGTGGTCAAGAGTCTGGTCTTCGGCGCCGCGGTATGCTTGATCGCCGTATTCGAAGGATACGATGCGCCGCCGACCGCCGAGGGTGTTTCGGGCGCCACTACCCGCACGGTGGTCGCATCTTCGCTGGCCATATTGGGATTGGATTTCATTTTGACGGTATTCATGTTTCGGGGGTTAGGTTTATGAATCGCTCCGCCATCGACCTCTGGGTGGGGGTCTTCGTGACCATGGGCATCGCCGCGGTCTTTTTCATGGCGCTCAAGGTCGGTAACCTCTCGAGTTTCAATTCCGCGCCGGGCTATTTGCTTGAGGCGCGCTTTCACAACATCGGGGGCCTGAAGGCGCGCGCGCCGATCAAGAGCTCGGGCGTGCGCGTGGGGCGCGTTGAGTCGATCGCGCTCGATACCGAGAGCTACGAAGCCGTGGTCACGCTGCGGATCGAGGAGAAGTTCAGCTTCACGCGCGATACCATTGCCTCGATCCTCACCTCCGGGCTGCTGGGCGAACAGTACATCGGCCTTGACGCGGGTGGCGATCCGACCATGCTCAAGACGGGCGAGCGTATCGCCAAGACGCAGGATGCCTTTGTAATGGAAAAGCTCATCGGGCAGTTCATGTTCAACAAGGCGGCCGAAGGTGGGGGTGGGAAATGAAGCGAACCGTCCTTTGCTTCGCGGTCGCACTGCTGACCGGGGCTTGTGCCACCGGCCCGCACCGGGCTGACCCGTTCGAACCGATGAACCGGGTAATCTTCGAGTTCAACGAAGCATCGGACAAGGCGATCATGAAGCCGATCGCGCAGGGCTACGTTGAGATCACGCCCGCCCCGGCACGAACCGCGATCAACAATTTTTTCGGCAACCTGCAGGACGTGGTGAGTTTCGTCAACGATCTGCTGCAAGGCAAGGGCGCCAAGGCGGCCAATGATTTTTCGCGGGTGGCCCTCAACAGCAGCTTCGGGCTGCTGGGCTTGCTGGACATCGCCAGCGCGGCGGGCATCGAGCGTGGCGAGGAAGACTTTGGGCAGACCCTGGGTGCCTGGGGGATGGGACCGGGGCCGTATCTGGTGCTGCCCTTCTTCGGACCCAGCAATGTGCGGGATGGCGTCGGCCTGGTGGTGGATGCGCAGGTCTATCCGCTCGGTTACATCGAAAGCGTGCCCGAGCGCAATTCCGCCACCGCCCTGCGCCTGGTCAATGCGCGTGCGAACCTTTTGCCGGCGGAGAAGTTGATGGAACAGGCGGCGCTCGACAAATACACCTTTCTGCGGGGCGCTTACAGCCAACGCCGCCAGAGCCAGGTCCACGACGGCAAACCGCCCAAGGAGAGCGACGAATGAGAACCCCGGGAATGGTGCGCGCCGATCTGATTTGGCGGTACTTGGTGGTACTGCTCATCGGCCTGGCCACGAACGGACTGGCAAAAGCTGAGACACCGCCCGATGTTCTGGTCAAGAACGTAGCCGCCGAGGTCCTGGCGGTGATCAAGGCCGACCGGGACATTCAGGGGGGCAACCAGAAGCGGCTCAACGAGATGATCGAGGCCAAACTTCTGCCGCATTTTGATTTCGGCCGCATGACCGCCCTCGCGATGGGCCGCAGTTGGCGATTGACCACTCCCGCGCAGCAGCAGCAACTCGTTACTGAATTTCGGACCTTGCTGGTGCGCACCTATGCTGGTGCCTTGGCCAATTACAAGGAGCACACCATCGAGTACAAGCCCTTGCGTATGCAACCCGCCGACACCGATGTGGTAGTGCGCACACAGGTGATGCAGCCCGGCGCGCAGCCCATCGCCATCGATTACAGCATGGCCAAGACCGGAAACTCCTGGAAAGCCTACGACGTGATCGTAGGTGGCGTGAGCTTGGTGACCAACTATCGCGACGAGTTCAACAATATGGTGCGTGATGCCGGTGTGGATGGCCTGATCAAGGCCTTGACGGATAAGAACAGCGCCACGGCACAGAAGAAATGATCGTACGCACGGAAAGCGGGTGGCGGGTGGAAGGCCCGATCAAGATGGACACCGCCAGTGCCTTGCTCGATGACGCCGAAGGGATCTGGCACAGCGAAACCCGGCGCATCGACCTGTCCGGTATCAGCGACGCCGACTCTGCTGCGATCGCCGTTCTGCTTGCATGGAAGCGCCGGGCAAACCGCGAGGGCAAGGAAATCAGTTTCCACGGCGCAACCGATAGTGTGCGCTCACTGGCAAATCTCTATGACGTTGCCGACCTTCTTTTCCCCCAGGGCTAGACCGGTCCCTCGCGCCTGCTCCCGAAAGATCAAGGAGATAAGGCCAATCAGGCAGATTTGGGCGGGCATTCGGGCAATACCATAGCGAAATACTGCGACTTTGGTATAGATTGCTCGATCTGTGGCCCCCTACTTTTTTGCGCGATTCGTGGCATTTTGACAACGCAGCGAGGGCCTTCCTTGACCGCGATAGCGTGTGCTTACATGCAAGACCACGGCCCGAGCCTGTATCGTTTTGTCGAATCGGCTGCTTCTCGGCGACAATACAATTGATTACTGTAAATATATGATATACAACTAAATATTGCTATAACATCCTTACCTTTGCTACATCATAAGAGGTTGACTTAGCCCTAGATCGAGCTTCTCGCAAAAAATTTTCACTTGCCCGAAGGGGCCTCCCAGGCTTAAGATTGGGTGTCTCCTGTCAGGCAAATGTTGCCGACCCCGCCTAGGCGGGGTTTCTTTTTTTCTAGACCCGCAACGGCAAAAAAGCCGGCAGTTTCTCGCGTGCTATCATCCGCCTCCTTCGCGTTGTGATCGTCTATTTCGATTCCTCGCGCGCATCTCGACCGAACCTCTCCGCACCCATCGCGCGATGACCGCCGCCGTCGCCATCCGTGGCCTCGAAAAATCCTTTGGTACCTTGAAGGCGCTGAACTCGGTCGACCTCGAGGTTCAGCCCGGGGAGTTTTTTGGTCTACTCGGACCGAATGGCGCGGGCAAGACCACCCTGATCAGCGTACTGGCCGGACTCGCCCGGGCGGACCGCGGCAGCGTTACCATTCTCGGGCACGACGTGGTCAGCGGCTTTCGCGACGCACGACGCAAGCTCGGCGTGGTGCCTCAAGAGCTGGTGTTCGATCCCTTCTTTACCGTGCGCGAAACGCTGCGCTTTCAGTCCGGATACTTCGGCATCACCAAAAATTCCGCTTGGATCGAGGAACTGCTGGTCAGCCTCGATCTCGTGGACAAGGCCGACACCAACATGCGCGCGCTTTCGGGTGGCATGAAGCGGCGGGTGCTGGTGGCCCAGGCGCTGGTGCATAAGCCGCCGGTGATCGTGCTGGACGAACCGACTGCCGGGGTCGATGTGGAGCTGCGGCAAACCCTCTGGGCGTTCATCCGCAAGCTCAACGTCGCAGGCCATACGGTCATTCTGACCACCCACTATCTCGAAGAGGCGCAGGCGCTTTGCGGGCGCATCGCCATGCTCAAGCAGGGGCGAATCGTCGCCCTCGACACCATGCCAAGACTGCTCGATCGATTTCGCGCGCTAAGCGCTCACTTGCGCGCTCCGGCGCTGCCGGAGCAGTGGGCGAATCAGGCCAGTGCGCACAGAGGGGACACTTGGACCCTGCCGCTCAAGGACTACGGCGACCTGGAACGGCTGTTGACCGACTGCCGCCTAAGTAATACCCCCCTCACCGACTTGAGGCTCGAAGCCACGGATCTGGAAGATGTGTTTTTGCGCATCATGGAGGCGCACTGATATGGTTGGCGGATGGACTACGCTCTTGTACAAGGAGCTGCTGCGCTTCTGGAAGGTGAGTTTCCAGACCATTCTCGCCCCGGTGGTCAGCGCGCTGTTGTTCCTGCTCATCTTTGCCCATGTTTTAGGGGACAACGTGCGGGTGTATGAAGGCCGCGTCGGCTATACCGCCTTCCTGGTGCCCGGCTTGGTGATGATGTCGGTGTTGCAGAATGCTTTCGCCAACAGCTCGTCCAGCCTCATCCAATCAAAAATCACCGGCAACCTGGTATTCATCCTGCTGCCACCGCTGGCGCCTCTGGAGTTCTTTGGCGCCTACGTCCTGGCCTCGGTGGCGCGAGGATTGGCAGTGGGCCTGGGGGTCTATCTGGTGACGCTGCCTTTCGCCGCGCCGCAAATGGCCGGCCCCGCCTGGGTGCTCTTCTTTGCCACGGTGGGCGCGGGGGTGCTGGGCATGCTCGGGCTGATCGCCGGCATTTGGGCGGAGAAGTTCGACCAGCTCGCCGCCTTCCAGAATTTCCTAATCTTGCCTCTCACCTTTCTGTCCGGCGTGTTCTACTCCATTCACTCCTTGCCGCCCTTCTGGTTTTCGCTCTCCCAGGTCAATCCGGTCTTCTACATGATCGACGGGTTCCGCTATGGGTTTTTCGGCGTCTCCGACGTCTCGCCGCTCTTGAGCGCGGGGGTCCTGCTGGGCACCAGCCTGGTGCTGGGCGGATTGACCTTGCAGCTCTTGAGGCGCGGCTACAAACTACGCTATTGAGGAGTTCGACTTGGTACAACCCGAAAACATCGAGACTTGGATCCGTGCTGCCCTGCCTTGCCAAGCCGTCGAGGTGCAAGGTGATGGGCGGCATTTCCAGGCGATCGTGGTCAGCGAGTCGTTTCGCGGGCTCAACCGCGTGCGCCAGCACCAGCTCGTCTACGCCGCCTTGGGTTCGCGCATGGCCGACGAGGTTCACGCCCTCTCGGTACAGACCTTTACTCCGGACGACTGGGCGGCCCGCCGTGGATAAACTGTCGATCGTGGGCAACGGGCCGCTGCGTGGCGAGGTCCGCGCCTCGGGGGCGAAGAACGCGGCTTTGCCGATTCTCTGTGCCGCGCTCCTCAGCGCCGAGCCTTTGGTGCTGGAAAACCTGCCGCATCTGCGCGACGTGTCCACCATGCTGGAACTTCTGCGCCAAATGGGCGCGAGCGCGGACCAGGACGCCACACAACTCGCGCTCACCGTGCCCCAAGTCAGCCAAGCCGTGGCCCCTTATGAAATGGTCAAGACCATGCGCGCTTCGATTCTGGTCCTGGGCCCCCTGCTTGCCCGCTGCGGCGAGGCGCGAGTCTCGCTGCCCGGAGGCTGCGCTATCGGCATGCGCCCGGTGGACCAGCACATCAAGGGCCTCGAGGCCATGGGCGCCGAAATTCGCCTCGAACATGGGTACATTCATGCGGTGGCGCGGCGCTTGCGAGGCGCGCGCATCGTCTTCGACATGGTCACGGTCACCGGCACCGAAAACCTGATGATGGCGGCCTGCCTTGCGCAAGGCGAAACCATTCTTGAAAACGCGGCGCGCGAGCCCGAGGTCGGCGACCTAGCTGATTGCCTCAACGCCATGGGCGCTCAGGTGCGCGGCGCCGGCACCGATACCATCGTCATCGCCGGGGTGCCGGCACTGCGGGGCGCGCGCCATCGCATCATGCCCGACCGCATCGAAACCGGGACGTTCCTGGTCGCCGCCGCCGCCACCCGAGGCGAAATTACCGTCACCGGCACCCGCGCCCAGGCGCTCGACGCGGTCTTGGAAAAGCTGCGCGAAGCTGGGGCCGAGGTCAACGTGGCGCCCGACCAAATTCACCTGAAGGCCGGCAAGCCGTTGCGCGCGGTCAATGTGCGTACCGCGCCCTATCCGGCCTTCCCCACCGACATGCAGGCCCAGTTCATGGCGCTCAACGCTATTGCCGCCGGCACCGCGGTGATGACCGAGACCATCTTCGAAAACCGCCTCATGCATGTGCAGGAACTGCGGCGCCTCGGCGCGGACATCGAAGTCGAAGGCAATACCGCGGTGGTGAAGGGCGTGGCGCGCCTGACCGGCGCCCGGGTGATGGCCACCGACTTGCGCGCTTCGGCCTCGCTGGTGATCGCGGGCCTGGTGGCAGAGGGCGAAACCCAGATCGAGCGGATTTATCATCTCGACCGAGGCTACGAGGCGATCGAGCAAAAGCTCGCTGGGCTCGGCGCTTCCATTCGTCGCATCACATGAGTAGGTTATGGACGACACTCTGACCATCGCCCTGTCCAAAGGGCGCATCTTCGAGGAAACCTTGCCGCTCCTCGCCGCCGCGAACATCGTTCCCGCCGAGGATCCGGAAACCTCCAGAAAGCTCATTCTGCCGAGCAATCATCCCGCGGTTCGCTTCGTTATCGTGCGCGCCACCGATGTGCCGACCTACGTCGAACACGGCGCCGCCGATCTTGGCGTGGCGGGCAAGGACGTGCTCATCGAACACGGCGGCGACGGCTTGTACCAGCCCCTGGACCTCGAAATCGGCCGCTGCCGAATGATGGTGGCCGTACCGGCTGGGTTCGACTACGCCGGCACGGTACAGCGTGGCGCCCGTTTGCGGGTCGCCACCAAGTACGTACACACGGCGCGCGAGCATTTCGCCGCCAAGGGCATGCATGTCGACCTGATCAAACTCTATGGCTCCATGGAACTGGCGCCGCTGGTCGGCCTGGCCGAGGCCATCGTCGATCTGGTGAGCACCGGCGGAACGCTCAAGGCGAACAATTTGGTCGCGGTCGAGGAAATCCTGCCCATCAGCGCGCGGCTCATCGTCAATCAGGCGGCCATGAAACTCAAGCGCAAGCGGTTGGCGCCGCTGCTCGAAACCCTCAGTGCCGCCGTGGTGGCGCGCCGACAGCATGCCTGACTTGCGCCGACTTGATTCCGGCGCGGCTGATTTCGACGCCCAACTCACCGCGCTCCTCGCTTTTGCCAGTGGCGAGGACCAGCGCATCGAGCAGGCCGTGACGGAGATTCTCGCCGCCGTTCAGGCGCGCGGTGACGCCGCGGTGCTGGAATACACCCGGCGCTTCGATGCCGTGGACGCGGCGACCCTGGCTGATCTTTGCATCCCGACCGCGGAACTGGCCGCCGCCCACGCCGCCCTGCCCGAAGCGCAGAAGACGGCCCTGCACCACGCGGCGCAAAGGGTCCGGACTTATCACCAACGGCAGCTCGCCAGCTCCTGGAGCTACACCGAGCCCGATGGCACCAATCTGGGCCAACAAGTCACGCCACTCGACCGGGTGGGCATTTATGTGCCCGGGGGCAAAGCGGCCTACCCGTCGTCGGTACTCATGAACGCGTTGCCGGCGAAGGTGGCGGGCGTGCGGGAAATCATCATGGTGGTGCCCACCCCGCGGGGCCAAAAGAACCCCCTGGTGTTGGCCGCCGCGCATCTGGCCGGGGTTGATGCCGTCTACACCATCGGTGGCGCGCAGGCGGTCGCGGCGCTGGCCTATGGCACGGCGAGCCTGCCCCAGGTGGACAAGATCGTTGGCCCGGGCAATGCTTACGTCGCCGCGGCCAAGCGGCGGGTTTTCGGCCTGGTGGGCATCGACATGGTCGCTGGCCCTTCGGAGATCCTCATCATCGCCGACGCCAGCGCCAACCCGGACTGGCTGGCCATGGATCTGTTCTCCCAGGCCGAGCATGACGAGCTGGCCCAGGCGATCTTGCTCGCGCCGGACGCCACACTCCTCGATCGCGTGGCGGCGAGCATCGACCGCCAATTGCCCGACCTGCCGCGGCGCGAGACCATCGCGGCGTCGTTGGCCGGGCGGGGTGCCTTGATCAAGGTGCGCGATCTGGACGAAGCCTGTGCCTTGGCCAATCGCATCGCCCCGGAACATCTGGAGTTGGCGGTGGCCTCGCCCCGGGAACTCCTGCCGGCGATTCGTCATGCGGGGGCGATTTTTCTCGGCCACTACAGTTCCGAGGCGCTGGGCGACTATTGCGCCGGACCCAATCATGTTCTGCCCACCTCGCGCAGCGCGCGTTTCTCCTCGCCGCTGGGCGTTTACGATTTTCAGAAGCGCAGCAGCGTCATCGAAATCTCCGCGGACGGCGCGCAAACCCTGGGGGACATCGCCTCGGTTCTGGCTCGGGGCGAAGGCCTGACCGCGCACGCGCGGTCGGCGGAGTTACGGCGGCAGAAGACCTGAAGCGCAGTTGATCGCGGCGCGCTTGGGCCAGGCCGAAGCGCCATGTCGAACCGGGCGGGTGCCGCTCAGAGCACCCGTCGCATCAGCCAGGGTGGCTCGGTCAGCGGATTGGGGTGGCTGTAGGCGAAGTCGTCAGCGAGCACGAAACCTTGGGTCGCGTAGAAATCGAGCAGGCGCGGTTGATCGCGCCGGATTCCGATGCGCAACTCACGCGCTCCGGCATTGCGGGCGCGCATCGCCACCGCTTCGGTCAAAGTTTGGGAATGACCGAGCCCGCGAAAGGCGGGCAGTACGCCCAGGCGCGCCATTTCCCAGGCATCACCGAGGTTTCTCCAGCGCACGGAGCCGATCGACAAGTGCCCCAGCGACAGCAGGAATGCGCCGCCTTTCGCCAACTCGGCGCGAAGGTCCGCCTCGGTCTCGCGGAAGGCCGACGAGTCCGCCGCCACCATGCCTGTCCAGCAAGCGAGCATGAGCTCGCGCAGCAAGGCCGCATCTTCGGGGCCGGCTTCGCGCAGCTGCGGCTTCATGGCTGGTTTCGGACGCTGATGGCGGTGAGAATGCCTTGCAGGATGGCGGTGGGCGAAGGCGGGCAGCCGTGAACCACGACATCCACGGGAATCACCTTGGCGACCGCGCCGCAGCTTGCGTAGCTTTGGCCAAAAATTCCGCCATCGACCCCGCAATCGCCGACGGCGACTACCAGCTTGGGCTCGGGAGTAGCCTCGTAGGTGCGCTTCAAGGCGATCTCCATATGTTTGGCCACCGGGCCGGTCACCAGCAGCAAATCAGCGTGGCGCGGGCTGGCCACGAACTTGATGCCCAGCCCCTCGAGGTTGTAGATCGGGTTGCCCAAGGCGTGGATTTCCAGCTCGCAGCCATTGCAGGAACCAGCATCAACTTGCCGGATGGTCAGCGCTCGCCCCAGGGTGGCGAGGATCTGTGCGTGCAGGCGCTCCTTCAGCCGCAGGCTTTCATCGACCTCGGCAGGTGGCTCGCCGGGCATTCCGGCACGCACGATTTGTCGCAGGACGCGCCACATGGTTGTCAGAGATCCTGGCCGCTGTAGCTCAGGTTGAAGGACTTGTTGATCAAGGGGAAATCGGGAACGATATTGCCCATCACCGCGTGCTCCAGTACTGGCCAATTCTCCCAGGACGGATCGTGGGCATGCACGCGGCGCAAGCCGCCGTCGGGGCCGGCTTCCAGAGCCAAAAAGACCGGCCCGCGCCAAGCCTCGACCCAGCCGAAACCATGGGCGCCGGCGGGGGGGGGCGGCGCCTCGGTGCGCCATTCGCCTTCGGGCAACTCGCCCAGAAAACGATGCAGGAGGCGCAGAGACTCGAAGATCTCGTCGAAGCGCAGGGCCACCCTTGCCGCGACATCGCCGGCAACGCCGCCGCAGCGTCGGACCTCAACGCGGTCGTAGGGTGTCGCCGGGTAATCCACGCGCAAATCACGCGCCTGTCCGCTGGCGCGTCCGGCTAGGCCGCTCAAACCCAAGCTTGCGGCGAGTTCCGGGGTGACTCGGCCGGTGCTCATGAAACGGTCTTGCAGGCCGGCGTGATCGTCGAAAATGGTGCGCAACTCGCCCAACTCGGCCGCCAGTCCCGGCAGGAACTCGCGCAGCGTGGCCCGCGCCGCGGGTGTGAGGTCGGTCGACACGCCGCCCGGGATGATGCGGTCCATCAACAAGCGGTGCCCAAACGCCGCCTGGTTGGCGCGTAGAACGACTTCCTTCAGACGCGAGAACTGCGCCAAACCGAACGCAAAACCGCCATCATTGCCCAGGTAGCCCAAGTCGCCCAGATGGTTGGCGACCCGTTCCAATTCGAGCAGCACGCCGCGCAGCCACAAGGCGCGCACTGGCGGCTGGATCTCTGCAGCCTGTTCATAAGCCATGGCCCAGGCCCAAGCCCAAGCCACCGTGGTGTCGCCGGAAATGCGTCCGGCCAGGCGATGAGCGCTGTGCGCGGGCAGCTCTTCAAAGCGCTTTTCGATGCCTTTATGCACGTAACCCAAGCGTTGCTCCAGGCGCAAGACCTTTTCCCCCACTACCTGGAAACGGAAGTGCCCCGGCTCGATGATCCCGGCGTGTACCGGGCCGACCGGAATCTCATGCACCCCTTCGCCGGCGACGCGAACGAAGGGGTACTCCTCGGGCTCCGCGGGCCATTGCCGACTGCCATCGAAGTCGCGGCGCAAGGGGAACTCGGTGTCGGGCCAGGCGGCGTGCCTTACCCAGAAGCGCTGGTCGGGGCCGATAGCCCAGAAGCCGAAAAGGTCGTAGGCGGCGCGCTGCATGCGCGTGGCCGCGGGAAAAATCTCGCTGAGATCCGGGTAGCTCGGCATCTCCTCGGCCAAGGGTAAGTCGAGCACCAGCAATCCTTGCGCATCCTCGAAGGCGAGGTGCAGATGAAAGCAGTTCTCGCGGTCGCGCTCGTCACTGCCCCAGAGCGCCACCAGACGACCGTGCTCCTCGCGCACGCCCAGGGCGACGGTGACGAGATCCTCAGCGTCCACCCGACAGCGGCGCAGGTGGCACGCGCCCGTCAGGACGCTGGCTTCAAGGCCGAGACCGAGCAAGTCCATGGGATTATCCGATCATCTGCGCCGCCTGACGGTACCACTCGGCCAGGTAGGGCGGAATCCACAAGCCCAGCATCAACACCAGGGCCATATGCAAGAACACCGGGAGCATCGACGGCGGATGCGGCAGGCGCTTGGCGTTGGTGTCGCCGAACACCATCGGCTGCACTTTCGAGAACACTGCCGCGAACGCCACTCCCAGGGCGCCGAGCAGGAATGGCGTAGCCCAGGGCTGGTCGCGCATGGCGGTGGTGAGGATGAGGAACTCGCTGGCGAATACACCGAAGGGCGGCATGCCCAGAATCGCCAGGCAACCAAGAGTGAGGCCCCATCCTATGGTCGGACTCACCTGAATGAGGCCCCGAATGTTGGCGATCAACTGCGTTCCGGTTTTTTGCGCGGCGTGGCCCACGGTATAGAAGATGGCCGATTTGGTCAGCGAATGCACGGTCATGTGCAGCAGCCCGGCAAAAGACGCGACCGCCCCGCCCATGCCGAAGGCAAAGGTAATGATGCCCATATGTTCGATCGACGAATAGGCGAAGAGCCGCTTCACGTCCTTTTGGCGCATCAGGAAGAACGCGGAAGTCACCACCGAGAGCAAGCCGAAGCCCATCATCAGCTTGCCCGCGAAAACGGTTTCAAGCGAGCCATCGACCAGCACTTTGCAGCGGACCACGGCATAGAGCGCGACGTTGAGCAGTAGGCCCGAGAGCACCGCGGACACCGGCGTGGGGCCTTCGGCGTGGGCGTCCGGAAGCCAGTTGTGCAAAGGCACCAGGCCGACCTTGGTGCCGTAGCCGACCAGCAAGAACACGAAGGACAGAGACAACACCGTGGGTTCGAGTTGACTCTTGACCTGATTGAGTTCAGTCCAGAGCAGCGCCCCGCCTTCGGCCCCGAGAACCCGCTCGGCCGCGAAATAAAGCAGGATGGTGCCAAACAAGGCCTGCGCGATGCCCACACCACACAGGATAAAATACTTCCATGCGGCTTCGAGGCTGGCGGGCGTGCGATAGAGTGAAACCAGCAGCACCGTGGCCAGGGTCGCCGCCTCCATGGCCACCCAAAGGATGCCCATGTTGTTGGTGAGCAAGGCCACCAGCATGGCGCCCACGAAGACTTGGTACATCGAATGATAGAGCCGCAGTCGGGGTGGCGTCAGCCGACCATGCGCCTCTTCGATGCGCATGTAAGGCCTCGAGAACACCGCGGTGGTGCAGCCGACGAAGGCTGTGAGCGCCACCAGAAAAACATTGAAAGCGTCGACGAAGAACAGCCGGTCGAAAGCGAGCAGCGGCCCCTCGCTGATTACCCGCGCAGTCAGCGCCGCCGCCGCCACAAAGGTGGCGAAACTCGCCGCGATGTTGAATTCGGCCGCCCACTTGCGCGCGCCCCATAGTGCCAGTAGGGCTCCGGCGGAAAAGGGCAGGGCGAGAATGACGGCGATTTCGATCATGATTACTCGTCGCGCAGCTTTTCCAGATGTTCCAGGTCGAGGCTGTCGAATTGTTCCCGGATCTGGAAGAAGAACACGCCCAGGATCAGCACCCCCACCAGCACGTCCAGGGCGATGCCCAGTTCGATGATCATGGGCATGCCGTAGGTGGCGCTGATGGCGGCGAAGAACAGGCCGTTCTCCATGGCCAGAAAGCCGATCACTTGCGGGATGGCTTTACGTCGCGTGATCATCATCAAAAAGGACAGCAACACCGAAGCCAGAGCAATCCCCAGCATGCTCCGGGTGATGGTGCTGGAGAGCTGCGAAATGGGTACCGCCAAGTTGAAGGCGATTACCACCAGCACGATGCCCAAGAGCATGATCATCGGGATGTTGAGGAGCGTTTCCACGTCCCACAGCACTTCGAGCTTGTGGATCATGCGATAAAGGAAATACGGCAGTACGATCACCTTGAGCACCAGGGTCAGGGCCGCCGAATAGAAGAGGTGCGTCTGGGTGCTGGTCAAGGCCACCAGTAGTGTCGCCAAGCACAAGGCGAAGCCCTGCATCGCGAACAAGCTCACCAAAGACAGCAGGCGCCGCTGCGCCAGCATGGCGAAAGACAATAGCAACAGCACTGCCGCGAGGAGGTTCAAGAGCTGCGAGGACAGGGGCAGACTCATCTCACGCCCCCAGAAGCTGATGCACGAGCATGCCCAGCACACCCAGCAGGAAAGCGGTACCCAGGAATTCGGGTGCGCGGAAGATGCGCAACTTCGCCGACATGGTTTCGATCAAGGCGAGCAGAAATCCCCCCAGAGCGAGCTTGCCAACCAGCACCGGTATCGCCCATAAGAGGCCGACCACGTCATGGGCGCCCTCGACGATCCCCCACGGGAAAAACAGCGCCAGCCCCAGGCAGGAGTAGTTGAAGAGCTTGAGACTCGAGGCCCATTCGATCAACGCCAGATGTCGACCCGAGTATTCGAGGATCATCGCTTCGTGGATCATGGTTAGTTCGAGGTGGGTGGCCGGATTGTCCACCGGCACGCGGGCGTTCTCGGCCAGAGACACCATGGTGAAGGCGATGCCGGCGAAAGCGAGGCTGGGATAGATCACGAACTCGCGGTGCGCCAGGGTTTCGACAATGGTCACCAGCGAGGTGCTCTGGCTGATCAGCGAGGCGGTGAAGAAGACCATCAGCAGCGCGGGTTCGGCGAGAAAGCCGATCAGCATTTCGCGGCGCGCCCCGAGGCTGCCGAAAGCGGTGCCGATGTCCATGGCGGCGAGGGCGATGAAAATGCGCGCCAAGGCAAAGATGCCCACCAGCGCGATGGCATCGGCGGCGGTCGCGAAAGGTAGATCGGTGGCCAGCGAAGGCACGATCGCCGCGGCGAGCGCCATGGCGCCGAACACGATGTAGGGGGTGAGACGAAAGATCGGTGAAGCGTTGTGCGCGATCACCGGCTCCTTGAGGAAGAGCTTGCGGATCATCCGATAGGGTTGCGCCAGGCTGGGCGCGCGCTTGTTTTGCAGCCAGGCCCGGCACTGGTTGACCCAACCGAGCAAGAGCGGTGCCAGCAGCACCGCCACGGCGAGCTGAATCAACTGGGAGAGCGCTCCGATCCAGGTCATCGCACGAAGAGCAGCAGGGCCAGCAAGGTGAAGAAACTGTAGGCCAGATAGACCGAAATCCGCCCCTGTTGCAGGAAGCCCACCAGCCAGGTGAAGAACTCCACCGCCTTGGTCATGGGCAGGTAAAGTCCATACCAGAGTTGATCTTCGACCTTTACTGCATAACGCGGCGCCTTGTCGAAGGGCGTGGGCAGGGTGCGGGTGATCCGGAAGAATACTTCGAAAATCTGGCGTATCGGTTGGCCAAAGCCCTCGGCGCTGTCTTGCATGCGCGGCGTCTGCAGGGGAAAGCCGCAATCCCAGGGTGGGCCGCGGCGCAGGCGGTGATGGTAGAGTCGATGCACGAGGAAGATCGTTCCCAACACGGTCACGGCGATGCCGGCCAAGGTGATCAGCGGGCTGAAGGAAGCGCGATTGGCGTCGATCGGCGCCAGGAACAACCAGTCCCGCGTCGTGGCGCCCAGGCCCCGCCCTACCAGCATTTCGTTGACCGGATCGAGCAGGTCCAGCACCACAACCGGAAAGAGGCCCAACAGCACGCACCACAGCGCCAGCCAAACCAGGCCGATACGCTCGCGCACGCCGGCATCGTGGGCCTGGGCAAGCGCGGGTTCACGCGCCTGGCCGAGGAAGATCACGCCATAAAATTTGACAATGGTGTATCCGGCCAGGGCCGCGGTCAGCGCCAGGGACGCCGCCGCAATGGGGATCAGCATATTGATGAAGCCCTGGGGAAGCTCGGAGGTGAACAGAAAGGCCTGCAAGAGCAGCCATTCGGATACAAAACCATTGAGCGGTGGCACGCCGGCGATCGCCAAGGTGCCGATCAGAGCCAGCCAGGCCACCCAGGGCATACGATGGATCAGTCCACCCAGTTTCCCCAGACTGCGCTCGCGGGTGGCATGCAAGACCGACCCGGTGGCGAGGAAGAGCAGGCTCTTGAACATCGCGTGGTTGAGGCAGTGGTACAGCGTGGCGGCTAGCGCCAAGGCCGCGAGCTGGGGCATTTGGAAGGCACGAAAGACCAAAGCCAGGCCGAAGCCGGCGAGGATGAGGCCAATGTTCTCGATCGACGAATAGGCCAGTAGCCTTTTCATGTCGGTTTGCACGGTGGCGAAGATCACGCCGTAGAGGGCGGTGAACAGACCCAGTCCCAACGCCGCCACGCCCCACCACCAGACCTCGACCTGCAACAGATCGAAACTGACTCGAAGCAGCCCGTAGATTGCCGTCTTCAGCATCACGCCGCTCATCAGCGCGGAAACCGGCGAGGGCGCCGCCGGGTGCGCCTCGGGCAGCCAGACATGCAGGGGCAGCATGCCCGCCTTGGCGCCGAAGCCGAAAAGCGCCAGGAAGAACCCCGCGGTCGGCCAAAACCCCTGCAGCTTGGCCGTGCGCATGCCATCGAAACTGTAGTCGCCGGTGCCGCCTTGCAGCACGCCGAAGCACAAAAGGATGGCGATGGCTCCGACGTGGGCGATCAGCAGATAGAGAAAGCCGGCCCGGCGGATTTCGCCGATGCGGTGCTCGGTGGTGACCAGAAAGAACGATGACAGGGCCATGGTCTCCCATGAAACCATGAACAGGTAGGCGTCATCGGCCAGCAAAACCATCGCCATGCTGGCGAGGAAGACATGGTATTGCAGACACAAGAGTCCCGGCGCCGTGCCCTGACCGGCGCGGAAGTAGCCTGCGGCAAAAACCGAAATGCCGGCGGTCGCTGCTCCGAGGAGTACCAGGAAGAACGCACTCAGCGCATCGAGGCGAAGGTGGAAAGGAAGGTCCGGGAGTCCCAGAGGCAGCACCGTGGCTTGTGTTGGTCCGTGTATCGCGGTGATTCCCACGATCGCCAGGCCAAGCCCGACCAGGGCGCCGATTGGAAACAGCCGGCGCACCAGGGTCAGATTCTCGGGGAAGCTCGCGCCGACGGCGCCGATCGCGAGCCAGGCGCTTACCGCCGCCACCACCAGTCCCAGGCTGAGGTTAGCGGGCAGGTTGGTGAAAAGGCCCATCCAGGGCTGTTCGGCGAGGAACTCCATGTCAGCGGCTGGTTTGCTCCGCGCTCACTTGACCTTCATGCCTGGTTCGGCGCCGCTGTCCGGCGCGAGCAAATAGATGCCCGAGCTTTCCGCCGAGGCGGCGAGCACCATTCCTTCGGAAAGCCCGAACTTCATTTTGCGCGGCGTCAGGTTCGCCACCATCACGGTGAGGCGCCCGGTGAGGGCCGCCGGATCGTAGCTCGACTTGATGCCGGCGAACACCTGGCGGGTGCCCAGAGCGCCGAGATCGAGATTCAGGCGCAAGAGCTTGTCGGCGCCCTCAACCGCTTGCGCGGCGGTGATGCGGGCGATGCGCAAGTCGATTCTGGCGAAGTCCTCGATGCTGATGGTGTCGCCGGCTTCGTTGGTGCCCGGAGCCACCGGTGGGGCTTTCACAGATGCCGCTTGGCTTGGCGCCATCTTGGCCGGCGCCGGCGCGGCGGGTGACTCGGGCGCGAGCCCCAGCAGAAGGTCCACCGTGGCCTGGTCCACCCGCCCCATCAAGTGCTGGTAGGGGCGTATGCGGTGTCCTTGCGGCAGGGGCTGCCCCGCCTGCGCCCAGCTCATGGGCGGCACCCCGAGTAAAGACTCGGCGCTGCGCGCCAGTTCCGGCAGCACCGGCTTCAAAAGCAGCGTCAGCTCGCGAAAGAGCTGCAAGGCGTTGGAACAGACCTGGTGCAGCTCGGTACTGCGCGCCGGGTCTTTGGCCAGATCCCAGGGACGCTCGCCGTCGAAATACTGGTTGACGAGGTCGGCCAGTTCCATGATGCGGCGCATGCCCTTGCCGAATTCGCGCCGTTCGTAGCACGCGCCGATTTCGCTCGCCGCCGAGCCGAAGGCTTCTGCGAGGTCCGCGGGAAGTTCGCGCGCCGCGAGTGCGCCGCCGAAGCGTTTGCTGATAAAGCCCGCGGCGCGGCTGGCGATGTTGACATATTTGCCCACCAGATCGCTGTTGACCCGGGCGACGAAGTCCTCGGGGTTGAAATCGATGTCCTCGACCCGATCGGACAGCTTGGCGCAAATGTAGTAGCGCAGCCACTCCGGATTGAGCCCCAGTTCGAGGTACTTGAGCGGCGAGATGCCAGTGCCACGCGACTTGGACATTTTCGCGCCGGAAACGGTGATGAAGCCGTGCACATAGACCGTTTTGGGCACCTTGTAGCGCCAGGGCCGCAACTGCGTGTCGCCGGGCGCCGCGTCCTGCCCACGGTTGGCGAATTCGAGCATGGCGGGCCAGAACAAAGTGTGGAAATAGACGATGTCCTTGCCGATGAAATGCACTTGCTCGACCCCCGGGTCGCCGAGCATTTCGGTGAAACTTTGGGCCGTCTGCCCCTTGCCCTTGCCGGCGTCGAAATAACTCTTCAGGCTCGCCAGGTAGCCGATGGGTGCGTCGAGCCAAACGTAGAAATACTTGCCCGGCGCATCGGGAATGGGAATGCCGAAATAGGGTGCGTCCCGGGAAATATCCCAATCGGCCAGACCGTTTTCGCCGGAGAGCCATTCCAGGGCCTTGTTCGCGACTTCGGGCTGGAGTCTGCCGTCCTGGGTCCAGCTCTGCAGAAATTCCACGCAGCGCGAATCCGAAAGGCGAAAGAAATAGTGATCCGAACTGCGCAGTTCGGGGGGCGCGCCGGAAATCACCGAATAGGGCGACTTCAACTCGGTGGGCGAATAGACCGCGCCACAGACCTCGCAGGAATCGCCATACTGGTCTTTGGCGCCGCATTTCGGACATTCGCCCTTGATGAAGCGATCGGGCAGGAACATGCCCTTCACTGGGTCGAAGAACTGCTCGACCGGCTTGGTGTATGTAAGCCCGGCGGCCCGGAGCTTGCGGTAGATGTCTTGCGAAAGCTCGACGTTTTCGGGCGAGTCGGTGGAATGCCAGTGGTCGAAGGAAATGTGAAAACCCTGCAAGTACTTGGGCCGTTCGGCGGCGATGCGCGCGACCAGTTGCTGGGGTGTGACGCCCTCGGCCTCGGCCTTGAGCATGATCGGTGCGCCATGGGCGTCGTCGGCGCTGACGAAATGCACCTCATTCCCGGAAAGTCGCTGATAGCGCACCCACACGTCGGCCTGGATGTACTCCATGATATGGCCAATGTGAAAAGAGCCATTGGCGTAGGGCAGGGCCGTGGTGACCATCAGGCGCCGGGGCATGCGGCAAAACCTCGCGGATTGCAGGGAATTGGCCGATTCTAGCAAATCATCTGCCCCCTGAGTATGCGTCCGGCGCGAATTTCGCTAAACTTTATACCCCGCCCCGGAGACCCCAGCATGTCCATAACCCAAGCCGAAATCCTGACCCGTCTGCAACAGGTGATTGACCCCAACACAGGGGAGGACTTGGTTTTTGAAAAAGCAGTCAGGAATATACAAATCAGCGGCAACGACCTCGCCTTGGAAATCCTGCTCGCCTACCCCGCCCGCAGCCAATACGAAATGTTCCGCGGCATGGCGAGCGCCGCGCTCGCCGACCTGCCCGGAGTGGGCAAAATCTCCGTGGCGGTTTCGCACAAGGTTGTCTCGCACGCGGTGCAGCGCGGCGTGAAACTGATTCCCGGGGTCAAGAACATCATCGCCGTGGCCAGCGGCAAGGGCGGCGTCGGCAAGTCCACGACCGCGGTCAATCTCGCCCTGGCGCTGGCGGCCGAGGGCGCCGCGGTCGGCGTGCTCGACGCCGACATTTATGGCCCTTCCCAGCCGGCGATGTTTGGCCTTTCCGGGCAACCCGAATCGAAGGACGGCAAGACCATCGAGCCTTTGGAAAACTACGGCGTGCAGGTCATGTCGATCGGCTTCTTGATCGATGTCGAACAGCCCATGGTGTGGCGCGGGCCCATGGTCACGCAGGCGCTCGAACAACTGCTGCGCGACACCAACTGGCGCGATCTCGATTACCTCGTCGTCGACCTTCCGCCGGGCACCGGAGACGTGCAGCTCACGCTGGCGCAAAAGGTTCCGGTCACCGGCGCGGTGATCGTCACCACACCACAGGACATCGCCCTGCTCGACGCGCGCAAAGGACTCAAGATGTTCGAGAAAGTGGGCGTGCCGATCATCGGCATCGTCGAAAACATGAGCGTGCATATCTGCTCCAACTGCGGGCACGCCGAACCGATTTTCGGCAGCGGCGGCGGCGAGAAGATGTGCGCCGATTACAAAGTGCCGTTTCTCGGCGCTCTGCCGCTGGACATTCATATTCGTGAGGATGTCGATTCCGGCAGGCCCACCGTGGTCGCTCAGCCCCAGAGCAAGGCCGCCGAGATCTACCGCCAAATCGCCCGCAAGACCGCGGTGGCCGTGGCCATGAAATCCGAGGATCACACCGCCAAGTTTCCGAAGATCGTGATTCAGAACACCTAGCGCGCCGATTCAGGCCGGGAGAACCAACATGAGCATCAAAGCGGATCGCTGGATACGCCGCATGGCGGCCGAGCATGGCATGATCGAACCGTTTGAATCGGGCCAGGTACGCGAAGTCGACGGCCAGCGCATCGTTTCCTACGGCACTTCGAGCTACGGCTACGATATCCGTTGTTCGGACGAATTCAAGCTCTTCACCAACTTGAACAGCACCATCGTCGATCCGAAGAATTTCGACGCCAATTCCTTCGTCGATGTGAAGGGTCCGGTGTGCATCATTCCGCCAAACTCCTTCGCCCTGGCGCGCACGGTCGAATACTTCCGCATTCCGCGCAATGTGCTCACCATCTGTCTGGGCAAGTCCACCTATGCGCGCTGCGGCATTATCGTCAACGTCACGCCCTTCGAACCCGAATGGGAGGGCTTCGTCACCCTGGAATTCTCCAACACCACGCCGCTGCCCGCGAAGATCTACGCCAACGAAGGCGTGGCGCAGGTGATCTTCTTCGAATCCGACGAGGTCTGCGAAACCTCCTACCGTGACCGCGGCGGCAAGTATCAAGGGCAGCGCGGCGTCACGCTCCCCAGAATCTGAGTACTTCGAGACTCCGGTCTGTTTCAGCACTGACTGGTTCTCAAGCAGGATCGAGTAGTTCTTCAGCGCCCGGGGTGGTTTCGGGAATCGATCCGCTCGTACACGACGAAATGGTAGGAAAAGCCTGAGGTCCCTTCGAGGCGATAGCGTTGGCGAGAACATTCGCGCCAGAGCTTGCGGTCGAAATCGGGGAAGTAGGTGTCGGCGGGGAAACGCTGGTCGATCTCGGTCAGGTACAAGCGTCGCGCCCAGGGCAAGGCGTTGCGATACAGCTCCGCGCCGCCGATGCAGAAGGCCTCGCCCACCGCCCCCGGCAGGGCCAACGCGGCGGCGAGATCGGGCACCACCAGCGCGCCCGGTGCCTCATACTCGGCTTGGCGGCTGACCACAACGTTTTCGCGTCCCGGCAATGGCCGACCTAAGGATTCCCAGGTCTTGCGGCCCATGACGACGCGATGCCCGAGGGTGAGCGCTTTGAAGTGCCGGAGATCCTCCGGCAGCCGCCAGGGCAGGTGATTGGCGTAGCCGATACCCCGGTCGGCGGCCACCGCGGCGATGATCGCCAAGGGCGGGCTTGGCGCAGGCGCGCCGGCTGGTGTATTGTCCACGTTCTTTCGAGTCTGCGCTTCCCTTTTGCAGGCGGCATTATCGCGCAAAACCACTGATCTAGATGTATTACCCGCGTTCCTTCCTCAAACTGATTCTCCTGGGCTTTCTGCTGGCCAGTGTGCCGCTCGCCTACGCGCTTTGGGAGATGGCCTCGGCGCTGGATCGCCTGGCTGAAGGCAGCCGCGCCGCGGTGCTGAATTCCGCGCATGCCAGCCAGGCCAGTCGCCAACTGCTGGAACAGATGACCGCGCTCGAGCGCTTGGTGCGTCAATATATGGTGCTTGAAGACCCGGGCTTACTCGAAGACTACGCGCGGGTCAGGCAGGAGTTCCTCAATACCACCCGACAACTGGCGCCGCTCGGTTTTGATGCCGTGGCACGTGCGGAAATCCAGCATATGGTGACGCGGGAAGCCGCCCTATATGGCGAACTGAGCGTGACCTTGGCGCAGGACCCCAATGCCGTGGCGCAATTCATCGAACGCTACGCCGGGCTCACCGATATGGCCCGCTCCGTCCTGGTGGCGGCCAATGCCCTGGCGGAGCGCGAGATCAGCGGCTTGCAGAAGACTGCCGCCCAAGGCGGAGAGAAGTCGCTTTTGCTGGCCATCGCCGCGGGAGTGGTCGCGCTCTTGGTGGCACTGGTTTTCTCGTTCTTGATCGCGCGCCCGATCCGCCAGCTCGATCAGGCGATCCGCCAGCTCGGGCGCGCCGATTTCGGTCATCCGGTGCAGGTTGAAGGCCCGGAGGACATGCGGTACCTGGGCCAGCGCCTGGAGTGGCTGCGGGTGCGCCTGGCGGATCTGGAGGAACAACAGAACCGCTTCCTGCGGCACATCTCGCACGAATTGAAAACCCCCCTGACCGCCATTCGGGAAGGCGCCGAGCTCTTGCGCGATCGCGTGGGCGGCGAGTTGTCGAAAGAGCAGGATGAAGTCGTGCGCATCGTGCGCGAAAACTCCTTGCAATTGCAGAAGCTCATCGAGGACCTTTTGCATTATCATCAGACCCGCGCCATGGAGCCGCACAGTGTCGGTCCGGTGGCTCTGGGCGAGGTAATCCGGCGCGTGCTGCGCGAGCACAAGCTGGCGGCTTTCGCCAAAGGAGTCACGCTGGAGGCACGGCTGCGTCCGGTAGAGCTGGCCGCGGACGCGGAAAAGCTGCGCGTCGTCGTCGACAATCTGCTCAGCAACGCCATCAAGTATTCGCCGCCGGGTGGTGCGGTGCATATCGAGCTCGGTGTCGTCGGCAAGGAGGCGGTGCTTGATGTAGTCGATCAGGGGCCAGGCGTGCGCAGCGAGGAAGCGGAACGCATTTTCGAGTCGTTTTTCCAAGGCAAGACCCCGGCAGAAGGGCGGGTCAAGGGCTCTGGCCTGGGCCTCGCGATCGCCCGCGAATACGTACTCGCCCATGGTGGGAGCGTCGGTGTGGTGGCCAATACGGATCGCGCGCGCAAAGGCGCCCATTTCCGCGTCGTGCTGCCTTTGGGGGAAACCCCAAGCAAGCTGGCCCAACCCGCGGCGGCAACCTGATACCAAGTTTGGAGACCTTTGCGTGAGAACACTGCGGCTTGATTGCCTTGCTCTGGCGGTACTGATATTCGCCGGATGCGCCACGCCCCCGCCTCCGCAAGTTGAGCCCGCACCGGTGCCGATCAAGGTGATCGCGCCGCTACCGCCACCGGTGGTCGTCGCGCCTCCGCCCGAACCGCCGCCACGGTGGTAGTGGTCACACCGCCGATGAGTGACGAGGAGCAGCAGGCATTGTCCTTGCTTTCTTACCTGGGTCAACTTGTCGGCGCCAGCGTGGAAGATCAGAAGCGTGAATACCAGAACGCCAGTCAGCAGTTCCAGAAAGCCAAGAGCGACGCCAATCGGCTGCGCCTGGCGGCGCTCTTGATGTTGCCCAATACCACCTTTCAGGATGACGTCAAGGCCATGACCGTGCTCGAAGGTCTTTCCAGCAAGAACACCAGTCCTGTTCGGGAACTGGCGGTGTTTCTGCACGCCCAGTTGGTCGAGAGGCAACGCCAGGTGCGCGAGGAGCAGAAGCGCGCCGACGCCATCCAGCAAAAACTCGACAACCTCAAGGCAATCGAGCGCAGCCTGCTCGATCGCGACCGCAAGTCGCGGCCCGCCGCAACGCCCGGAGCGCAATAGGGTGGCGGCGGAAATCCTTTTGGTCGATGACGACCCGGACTTGCTGAAGCTCATCAGCCTGCGCTTGTCGTCCGCCGGTTACACCGTGCGCACCGCCGAATCCGGCGAGGCGGCCCTAGCGGCGTTGGCGGTGGCGCGTCCGGCGGTGGTGATCAGCGATTTGCGCATGCCCGGCATCGATGGCATGGCCTTGTTTCAGGAAATTCACCGCGTGCATCCGGCCCTGCCGGTGATCATTCTCACCGCCCACGGCACCATTCCGGACGCGGTCGCGGCCACCCAGCGCGGGGTGTTCGGCTTCTTGACCAAGCCCTTCGACAGCCAGGAACTTCTGCAAAAGGTCGCCGAAGCCGCGCGCGTGGGAGCCACCGAAGCTACCGCGTCCGGACCGGCCAGCAACGAATGGCGTGGCGGCATCATCACCCGCAGCCAGCGCATGGATGACCTTCTGCGCCGGGCCAAGCTGGTGGCCGAATCCGATGCTTCGGTGCTGCTCCACGGCGAGTCCGGGACCGGCAAGGAACTGCTGGCCAAGGCCATCCATCGCGCCAGTCGCCGCGCCGACAAGCCCTTCGTTGCCGTCAACTGTGGTGCCATGCCCGAGCCGCTGCTGGAATCGGAACTTTTCGGCCATGCCAAAGGATCGTTCACCGGCGCGGTAAGCGCCCACAAGGGTCTGTTTCAGAGCGCCGACGGCGGCAGCATATTTCTCGACGAAATCGGCGACATGCCGCTCGCGCTTCAGGTGAAGCTGCTGCGCGTCTTGCAGGAAGGTGAAGTGCGACCGGTGGGGGCGACCCAGTCGGTGCCGGTCGATGTGCGGGTGATCTCCGCCACCCACCGTGACCTCGATGCGCAAAAATCCAGCGGGCAGTTCCGCGAAGATCTTTACTACCGGCTCAATGTCGTCACCCTCAAGCTTCCCACCCTGGCTGAGCGGCGCGAGGACATCCCGCTCTTGGCCACGCACTTTTTGCGCAAGCTTGCCGAGCGCTACAAGAAGGTGGTGCCCGCCATCGCCCCCGAAGCCATGGCGCTGCTGGTCGCCGCGCCTTGGCCGGGCAATGTACGCCAATTGCTGAACACGCTCGAACAGGCGGTGGCTCTGGCCACCACGGCGATGATTCCGGCCAGCCTGATTCAAGCCGCGCTGCGCGACGACAGCGGCGTGCTCATGCCTTTGGAGGAAGCGCGCCGGCAATTCGAACGCGACTACCTGGTGCGCCTCTTGAAGATCACCGGCGGCAATGTCACTCAAGCGGCGACACTGGCCAAGCGCAACCGCACCGAGTTCTACAAGCTCTTGCAGCGCCACCGTCTGGAGCCGGCGATGTTCAAGAACGGTGCCAGCGAAGCCAGCGCCTGAGCGGCAACGCGCCCCGGGGGTGGGCGTACTTTGGTCACCCGCTGGCCGGCTTCTGGGACTCAGGCCGAGCAGAGCGCAGGTCCTTATCGGCCGAATCGGTCGCCGCCCCCCCGCCGCGAGGCTCCGCCTGTCGGGGCGAGGCGACAAAAAAATGAGCAATAAATCATAACGTTGCAAGACCTCCTGCAAGTCACGTCGGGAATCGGAGACAGTTGGGGCGCTGGTTTGCGCCGGATTCCTCAGGGAGCCCCGGTTCGATTTTGCCGTGGCCCCGAAAACAAAAAAATAAAACACATATAATCAAAGCATTGAAAAATAGCATCAGTCTCTGGCACAGGTGTTGCTAATAGAGACTCGAAGCAAGTTTCTGTGTGCAAGACCCTTCGGAGCGAATCATGGACGTGTTCATGCCGGATCTCAGCCGGTTCTGGTTTGGAAGTGAAGCGACTGCCCCGCGCGCCGAGTCGGTTCGGCGCGAAGAGCCCAGCGCCGAGCCCAATTCCCGTGCCCAGTCCGATTACGCTTTGCTGTGCGAGCGCGTGAGCGCGGCGCGCTTCGTGGCCTGAGCATTCAAGGCGCGGCGCACCTTCGACACACACCAGGAGCCCAGTTAGCCCGACTCTGAAAATTTTTTCCGATCGCGCCTGCCTCATCAGGCGCATGCATTTCTCTCTCCCTAGAATCCCCCTTCGCCCGCTACCTCCTCCCAGCGGGCTTTTTTTTGCCCTCGGCACTTCAATGCATGGGTCCAGGCATCATGCTCCGTCGCCACGATTGAACGGGGCACGCCCCCTCAAATCAGCCCTTCCAGGAGCTGCACCGGCACGCCGGCCGCTGTCGAGTAGTCGGGGCACGCCCCCTCAAATCAGCCCTTCCAGGAGCTTCACCTCGACGAGCGCGCCGGGCGCGACGTTGCCCTGCTCGGTGGAGAGCACGATAAAACAGTTCGCCAGGGACATCGACGACAAAATGCCCGAGCTCTGGTCTCCGGTCACGCGCACGGACCAACTGCCGTCGGCCGCGGGCTCCAGAATGCCGCGCTGAAATTCGGTGCGGCCCGGTGCCTTTTTAATCGGTGTACTGCACGGCACGCGAAAAGTCGGCAGCGCCGCCACTGGGTGCTGGCCCATCAACAGCAGCAGGGCCTCGCGAACGAATTCGTAGAAACTCACCATCACTGCCACCGGATTGCCCGGCAGGCCGAAGAAGTGCGCGTGACCGACCCGGCCATACGCCAGCGGGCGGCCGGGTTTCATGGCGATCTTCCAGAACAGCACCTCGCCCAGGCGGTCGAGCACGGTCTTGACGTAATCGGCGTCGCCCACCGACACGCCGCCGCTGGTGATGACTACGTCGGCGTTCTGCGACGCGCTGGCGAGTGCGTGCTCCAGAAGCTCGGGACGGTCGGCGATGGCGCCAAGATCCAGCACCTCGCAGCCGAGCCGAGTGAGCATGCCGAAGAGCGTATAGCGGTTGCTGTCGTGGATCTCGCCGGGTCCGAGCGGAGCACCAACCGCGCGCAGTTCGTCGCCGGTGGAGAAACAGGCTACGCGCAAGCGCCGCTTGACCCGGACTTCGACCAGACCCAAAGAGGCCAGCATGCCCAATTCCGCCGGGCGAATGAGCTGACCCGCCGCGAATACTCGGGCGCCCGACTTGATGTCATCGCCAGCGCGCCGCCGGTTCTGGCCCGCGCGCGTTCCAGGGCCGACGTGTATCCCGGCTGCGTCCGCCACCACCTGCTCCTGCATGACCACGGTGTCCGTGCCCTCGGGCATTACCGCGCCAGTGAAGATGCGCACGCATTGACCCGGCCCGACCACGCCGCCAAACGGCCGCCCGGCGAAACTCTCACCGGCCCGTTGCAGAATCGTCTCACCTTCGGGGGACAACCCGGCATGACGCAAGGCATAGCCATCCATGGCGGAGTTGTCGTGACCGGGCACATCGAAGGGTGACACGATGTCCTCGGCGAGTATTCGGCCGAGGCTCATGCGCACCGGTAGAGTCTCAAAACCCTCGATGGGATGGAGAAAGCCGCGGATCAGCTCGCGTGCCTTGGCCACGGGCATGGAGTTTGGGTCGTAGTCGTCGCCGCGGGTGGCTTCTTGCAGGTTGCGTGGGCGGGTCATGGGAACTCTCGAGAGAATTTCAGGTTTGTTCGAGCGCGGACAAATCATCGAGCGTATTAACGTTGGCCAGGCACTCCGCCTCGTCGCTGAAATCGGCCTCGGCGCAGGCGTGCCGGGCAAGCCAGTCCCCCATCTTGCGTCCGCCGCCGGCGAGGTAGGATTCCAGCGAAGGACGCAGCGCCGTGGGGCACAGGCAAAACACCGGGTGGCGACGGTCCGCCGCGCGGGCCACGGCCAGCGCCGCATTTTCGCGCTGCAGCGCGTCAATCAGGCGCGCAGCCAGATCCGCCGGCAGCAAGGGTGAATCACAAGGCACGGCAAGAATCCAAGCGTGGCTGGCGACGGTCATTGCGGCATGCAGGCCCGCGAGCGGCCCGGCGAACCCCGGAACGACATCGGCAATCACGCGATCACCCAGGGCGGCATAAGCCTCGAGATTGCGGTTGGCGCTGATCAAGATCTCATGCACCTGTGGACGCAAGCGCTGCGCCACCCACTGCACCATCGACTGGCCCCGAAAAGGCAGCAGGCCTTTGTCCTGTTCGCCCATGCGCAGACCCCGGCCACCCGCCAGAATCAGGCCGGTGATGGGTGGACGGACCTTCATGGCGCGAAACGATCGGCGCCGTTCGGCGCTGATTGACGCAATTGCGGTTCGGGCATCGGTTTCAACCACCGATATACGACATTTCGATCCTGGGCAATTCCGCGGTCGCCGCGGAACGGATTTCCGAGTAGCGGTCGTCGCGGTCGCGCCAGATTTTGCGCAGCACGCCCAGGATCAGCGCGTCTTCAGCGCCGCCACGGAGCAAAGCACGAATGTCGGTGCCCTGCGCGGCGAACAGGCAAGTGTAGAGCTGGCCTTCGGTGGATAGGCGCAAGCGCGTGCAACTGCCGCAAAAGGCGTGGGATACCGAAGAAATGACGCCGATTTCTCCCCCGCCGTCGCGATAGCGCCAGCGCTGCGCAACCTCTCCAGGGTAGTTGGCGCCAACTGGATCGAGCGGAAAGACCTCGTGGATGCGGCGCAACACTTCCACCGAGGCCACCACATCGTCGAGCCGCCAGCCGTTGCTGCCGCCGACGTCCATGTACTCGATGAAACGCAGAATTTGCCCGCTGCCCCGAAAATGTCTGGCCATGGCGACAATGCCGCCGTCGTTCACGCCGCGCTTCACCACCATGTTCACTTTCACCGGGCGCAAGCCCGCAGCGTTCGCCGCTTCGATACCTTCCAGAACCCGGGCCACCGGGAAGTCCACGTCATTCATGGCCTGGAAGGTGGCATCATCGAGCGCGTCGAGGCTCACTGTCACCCGGTCGAGTCCGGCATCCCGCAGACTTTGGGCCAGGCGCGCCAGAATCGAGCCGTTGGTGGTGAGGGTGATCTCCAGCCCGCCGACCCGCGCCAGCATTTCCACCAGGCGCTCGATGTTCTTGCGCAACAGCGGCTCGCCGCCGGTGAGGCGCACTTTGCTCACCCCCAGTGACTTGAATAGCGTGGCCAGCCTCGTGATTTCCTCGAAACTCAACAGCGACGGCCGTGGCAGAAACGCATGGTCGGGCCCGAACACCTCGCGGGGCATGCAATAGACACAGCGGAAATTGCAGCGATCGGTGACGGAAATGCGCAGATCGTGCAGGCTGCGTCCGCGGCGGTCGGCAACGCAACTTGCGGAATCAAGACTGGCGGGGGAATCAGGGGCGTTCACGGGATCGCAGGGCAAGGCCGCGGTTGCGGGAGAACCGAAGGCCAAAATCATAGCAGACCGGACCCCGCCCGGGCTTAAGTAGGGGCATTCCCCCGGCGGGGTGTTCCAATTGCGCCACAAGCACAGGCCCATTTTGAGGCCCGCCGCATGCTTTCGCGGGTTTTGTCTTGCCGCCGCTCGACCTCAGGGCGCAGAATGGCCGCAAACGTGGGAAAACAAACGGCGGCGCCCTCAAAGGCCGCAGTTGGCGAAACGTGGCGAAGGGGAAGAACAAGCCGGATGGGTCGTCCGCCGCTTTGGCGAAACGACGCAGACGCGGCGACTCGGCTGATTACGGGAAATCCTGTCAGCAACTCGCGGGGGCACAGCCCCCGCTTTTCATTTGGTGCGCCCGGCAGGGCGCCCCCACCGGGCACAACTCCGGCCACCCGAAGCAACCGACCCGGCCGCAAGGTGCTCGGCGTGGCGCTGGGCATCGTGGCCGCCGAGTTCGGGCCAGTCGGCGCGCGCCGAACGCCAGACCATGGAACAGCCCGGCAAGCAGCCTTTTTTGCCGCGCACGATGCAGGTATAATGCGCCGCTCCGGAGAGGTGGCAGAGTGGTCGAATGTACCTGACTCGAAATCAGGCGTAGGCATACGTCTACCGTGGGTTCGAATCCCACCCTCTCCGCCAGTCCAATGCCAAAGCCGATGAAAATGCGGCTTTTTTATTCGCGCTATCTTTTATACCCACGCGCCAACCCACGCGATTCTGTCCGATTGGGTCGGCGTTTCACCACGACTGACTTTCGCCCCGGACCGCCCGTCATGCCGCTTGCTCAAACCCCAGCAAGCGGCCCGCCGGGCTACCGCGTCGCGTGCTCCACCGCCCGCCGTCGCGCATGAAGCCGCGCCACGGCTCAGTGCCTCCGGCGAACGCCGTCCCTTCTGCCCCGCCGCCGCTGCGCCACTGCGCCGGCCAGCGATAAGGCCGCTCGCCGGCTTGCGGCTTGCAGGCGGCTACCTCGTCGCAGGTGCCACCACGCCAGCGCGCATGAAGCCGCGCCCTGGCTTTGTCTCTCTCGCTGCCGCCGTCCCGCCAGCGCCGACTTTCCTGCGTTGCTGGCGTCATCGCGTACTGCCCGCCGCCTGCGTCGTCGGCGATAAGGCCGCCCACGGCTCCGGCGGCTACGCCGGGGACTGCCTGGCTTGCGCGCGTTGCGCGAGGGTCACACAGCCGGGCCGGGGTAAATTCGCCGCTGCGCGTCGAGCTTTAACATAACCGCGCATTACCCAAAATCGGCCAGTCGCTGCGCCAAGTCTCCGCTTGGTGGCCGACCGCTCGCGCGCCCTGCGGGTTCGGGTAATGGACGGTTATGTCTGGCGCCCCGGCCCGGACAAGAGCGTTGATCGGTTCGCTGCGCTCAGGCGTCTATCGGGGCGCTGCGCGCAAGGTGGCGTTGAGCCCCGCCCGCCCGGCGGGTCTGCCTGCGGCGGCTCGCGCTGCGCTGCTCATCCCCGCCTCGGCAGCCCCGCACCCATCCGCCCCGGAGGGGCTCCCCCTTCACCGTGTTACCAAGGTTGACTATTGCAGTCACTCGCCGCGCGTGGCGCGCAGATAAGCCTGCCCACCATCGCCGACATTCCCGCCGACCGGCGGCACCGAAACCGACGAAACCGGCGAAACCGTTTCCACCACCTCGACGCGCCACCGCTCGGCCGAGCCGTTGCCGCTGCCGCTCGCGCGCACGATGCGCAGGCCATCGACGATGCGACCGGCATGGCGGCGAATCCACCAGCCGAGCTTGCGGCGGTTGATCTCGCCGCGCTCGTCGGCAATGTCGCGCAGCACTTCGCGCAACTCGCTGTCCTGCTCGTGGTATGTGGACGCCTGCTTGACGGCGTCGTGCACCATGGCCGGTGTCTTGCCGAAGGTGGCATGCCAGGCAGTCAGCAGCCGCGCCAAGGTTTCGCGGTCGGGGTCTTCGGTCATGGCCTGGAACACCGAAGCCGTGGGGTCAGCGCAGCCCAGCCACAGCAGCGGCTGGCGGCAGAGGTCCGACCATTCGCCATAGCTCGCCAGCGACCGGCATTCAGTCTTCGGGCGACCGGCGACGATCCAGGCGCGGATCAGCGTCAGCGCCGCCGAGACATAGCGCCCACGCTCGCGCAGCACCTCGCGCACGAGGTCGGGCCGCTGAAAGCTGCGCGCCGCCGGCACTTCGACCTGGGGCGACAGCCGGATCGTGATGCAGCGCCGCGTCATGTCCTGCACCGGGCCGACGTTGTTGCCGCTGGAGAGGAACAGCGCGCGCGTGCCCACCGTCGCCGTCTTGGAAACGCCGAGAATGCGCCCGCTCATGAATTCGGACGTGAGCGCCGTGCACAGGCTCTTGTGCGCGACCAGATCGCCAGTCAGGTTGTCGAACTCGATCACCGCCGGGGCGCGCAGCAGTTCCGCGAGAAGAAGTTTGCGGCATTCCTCGTCGTCGGCCGGGAACGTCGTCGGCGTGCCGCGCTGCGGCGTGGCAAACGCCGTAATCAGCTCGCACAGGTACGACTTGCCCGAGCCGACCATGTGGGCGCGCGCATGGAACATGGGCGCGACGGGCAGACTCGGGCGCACCGCCGCCGCGCGGTCCGCTTCCCCGGCGAAGCTGAATTCGGCCAGTAGCTCGTCGAGCCGCGCCAGCGCTGCCTCGGCCTCGGCGCGGGTCGGCGCTTCGGGCACCGAGAACTCACGGGCATTGAAGACGCCGAACATTCCGGTGGCGGCGTCGTAGCCCGCCGCCGTCATCAGGCTGCCGTCGGGGCGCAGATAGGGCTGGCGGGCAAGCCCGCTCAACACAGGCAGATGCGGATAGCTGGTCGAATCGAACAGCACGCCGGCATGGCGCGCAGGCGGGTCGGTGCGCGCCCAATCCTGCGCGCGGGCATCGAAGCGTTCCCACAGCGCCGCGCCCGCGAGCGCGCGCACCAGCGCCGGCAGGCTCACGTCCTGGATGCGCGTCTCGCGCGTGCCGGGGTCGGTGACGACGGTGACGATCAGGCCGCCGCGCTGGTAGTGCCGGCGCGACTGCGCCAGCTCGCGCTCGGCGGCATCGACGACGCGATGGATTTCGCCGGCCACGATGCGGATGGTCGGCTTCATGCGCGCCGCATCGACCGCGATGCCCAGCACCGCCAGCAGGTCGCGGACCTGGCGCCCGGCGCAGTGGCCGTGCAGGCACTTGAAGCCGCCGATGGGCCAGTTGTCGTCGGGCTCGAAATAGGCCGTGCCGCCATCGACACCGCCGGTATGTTCGTGCACCCAAGGGCAGGTGATGTCGTGCCGGCCGCCGCCCAGCGGCGCCTTGTAGAGGCCGCGTTCCCGCAGCGCGGCGAGCACGGCGTTTTCCTCGGGGCGGGGAATCCAGACCGGATAGCCGCCGTCGGGCCGCGCCTGCTGTCCGCGCGCGGCCGGGCGCTTGGCCCGCCCGGCGGGTGTCGCGTCCAGTTGCAGGCCGGCCGCCAGTTCCTCGACCGAGTAACGCCGCTGCGGCGCCCAGGTCACCATGCGGCAGGCGAAGGGCGGCGCGTGCTTGCCATTCACCGCCACCGGCAGCCGCGCCAGCCGGGCGCGCGGGCCGTTGGCGCCGGGGTCGCACAAGCCCGCCGCGACGATGGCGTTCATCAGCCGGTCGGCCGCCAGCCCGTCGGTCAGCGGATCGGCCAGCAGATAGCCGGCCTGATGGTTGCCCGGCGAAGTCTCCAGCAGCCAAGACGGCGGAAGCGTCAGCCGCTCGCTGGGCACCTTGCCGCCCTCATTGCTACCTACATCGTCGAGCATGACCGCATGCAGCGCCGCGAACTGCGACTTGCGCCGCCGATAGACGCCCGCCTCGTCCGGGCGGAAGCTCGCCAGCGAAAAGTAGTTGTTGGCGTCCGCAGGCAGTGCATTCTCGCCGTCCCGCCAGCACTGACTTTGCCAGGCGCCGGCCGAGACCTTGGCCGGGTTGCCGGCGAAACTCGTCACCACCGGCGCGGCGTCGCCGGAGAGATTCGGGAACAGCGCGCGCAGGAACTCGTCATTGCCCACGGCCACGGTTTCGCCGGTTTCATCGGTTTGCGCCGTTCCCGGCGGGAAATCTGTCGCGCCCATGATCCCGACCTACGCGGGGGCTTTGCGGGCGGCTTCGAGGCGGGCGACCAGTTCCCGAATCTCGGCATCGGGCTTGCCGGCGATCCGTGCCGCATTGAGCGCGGCGACTTCCGAGGCCGGCCAGCCCACGGCGCGCAGGCCGATCTGCACCGGGCGCGTGAACATGCCCTGCTGAATGTCGAGATAGTGGGCGCTGCGCGAGCGGGCGCGCATCGCAAGTACGGCGGGGAGGCGGAGGATGGTAAGCGTCATGTCGGCACCTCATTGGGCGTTGTTGAACATGACGCGCAGTGGGCGCGGGCCAGGGAGGTGTCCCGCAAGCTGTCCAGTGCGATGCGGCGGCAAGCCGCGTCAGGAGCGGGTTTTCGGCTTTTTCGGGACAGTCGCCTTGGGGGCGGGAGACAGGCCAAGCCAGTTGGTGGCCGGCTTCTTCTCGGCCAACGCCTGCTTGATCGCGGAGACCGAGACGCCTTCCTCCTTGGCCAGTACCTGGTTGAAATTGCGCACGCGAGCTGCCCGCAACTCGTTGCGGCGCTTGCGCAGCCGGTCGACGCGGTTTTCCCTCGCCGCCGAATCGCCCGCCGCACCGACCGGGCTGTCCACGCAGCGCGTGAGCGCCCGCCGATCCAGCGTCAAGCTGTTGTCGCCGAGGTCCAGCACGTCGGCCAGCGCAAGGTTGTGGCCGGCGATGCCGAGCACCACATGCGCGGCGCCCTTCGCGCCCTTGAGCATGCCCACGTCCCAGCGCCCGCCGGCCGCGCCGTCGCCGCTGCGCCGCGTGCCCAGCAGCCGCGCCAAGGCATCGGCCACCCGTTCCGGCGAACAGGTCCATTGTTCCAGCAAGTCGCGGGGGACTTCGACACGCGCCACGTCGTCGCGCCGGTCGCAGACCACGAAGGCGCGCACCTTACCGCCGGCCGTCGCGGCGGTTTCCACCGGCATGGCGCAGTCCTCCTCGCAGCCGGGGCAGCCCACCACGTCGGCGGGCGGTCCCTTGACCAGCAGGCCCGCCGCCTTGAGCGCGGCGACGGCCGCCGCCGGCCACTCGGCCAGCTCGCCCTCCGCGAAGTGCGCAGGTTCGCTGCTGCCCGCCGCAACGCGGCCCAGCAAGGCGGCGAGGGCGTCGCCCCCGTTCATGCCAGGGCCGGCGTTTCGGTCGGGGTGTCGGTGGGCTCGCCTTCGGGTGGCCGGGGCTCGATGCCCGAGAGTTCCAGCATCGCCCGCAGCTTCAAGCCGACTTCGTCGTACTTGAGGGAACAGGAATTCGGAAACGTCACCTGGAACGGCACCGCCTTGGCGGGCGCCGTGGGATTGAGCTTCACCGATGCTGTGATGCCCACCTGAGTGACGGAATACTCGTGGCTCGGCAACGCGGGCGCCAGCTTGTCCAACAGCTTGTACACCGCCTGCGGGTCGTTCTTCGGATTGGCTTCCAGCGTCAGCTTGCGGCCCCCGTTCAGCGCCCGCCGCAGCTTGTTCACCCGCACCGATTCGATGCCGCTCGCCGCGTCCCCGGTGAAAGCGGAATCCTTGCGCCGCAGCGGGAAGAGGTTATAGACGCGGTTGTCGGCCGGGTCCTCGGGCAGTTCGTCACAGCCCAGGATGGCCTCGGCGAAGATCGCCTGCAAGGGCTCCACCGCTTTCCTGTCGCCGGAAAGATACAGGTCGAGCCGGCCGTCTTTCGCGTCCCAGACAAAAATGATCTCGAAGGGCGGATGGCGCGATTGCAGGTCCAGCTTGTCGCCTGCCCATTCCGGCTCATTCACTGGGTAGTCCTCGGGGAAGGCGAAGAAATATTCCAGATCGCCGCGCCGGTAGGTTTCCACCTAGCATTGCATGGCCCGCCCGTCCAGGGCTTGGTAGTAACGCCTGATTCCCTCCTCCAGCGCCGCGACGTTCGCCGGTTCGACGCCGGCCTTGATCTTCGGCAGGTTCTTGCGCTTGCGCCAGAACGAAAGCGTGTCGGCGTGGTAGAGCCGCGTCGCCCCCTTCCAGAGCTTCGGATAATCGAGAAAGGCCGTCATCGCCCGGTCGTGGTGACCGGGCAGCGCCATTAGCAGGGCGACGAAGGCGGGATGCTCGGTTTCCTCGTCCATGTGGAACAGCGCCTCGTCGATGATGGCCTTGACGCCCTTCTCGTTGCTCATGTCGCCGATCTCGCGCAGGTCCACCTCCATCTTCGCCCGCTGCGCCTCCAGCAGCGCCATCCACGCCTCGAACAGCGGCTCGACCTTGGTTTCCTTCATCGCCGCGAAATCGAAGCCCTGCAACACTTCTCGCGAAGCGAAATAGCGGGCGAGCAGCGCGTTCGGCGTGTTGCGGAAGAAGTCGCGGGGGGAGTAATGGCGAGACATGGGGCCTCCAGCGGAATATCCCATTTGAAATTATGGATTATGCAGGACGTTACAGTACACTTGGGCATTCGATGCGGCCTTCGTCTCCGGCCCGAGGCGCCCAATGGGACGCGGCCGGCTTTGAAGAATTGGAATTCACCTCAGGCCCTAACGCATGCAGAACGCAAATCACCAAAACCTCGTCGGCTTCATCTGGAACATTGCCAACAAGCTACGTGGCCCATACCGGCCCCCGCAGTACCGGCGAGTAATGCTGCCGTTGATCGTGCTGCGGCGATTCGACTTGGTCCTTGCTGAAAACAAGCAGAAGGTGCTTGCTGAAAAAAAGCGTTTAGAGGAAAAGGGGATTACCGGCCCCGCTTTGGAGAAGGCGCTTTCCCGCATCGCGGCGACCGACCGCAAGCAGGAACTGTTCAACACCAGTGGCTTCACCTTCGAAAAGCTGCTCGGCGATGCTCCCAATATCGCCGGCAACCTGATTGCCTACATTCAGGGTTTTTCGCCGCGCGCTCGCGACATCTTCGATAAGTTCGAGTTCGAGACCGAAATCGCCAAGCTGGACGAAGCCAACCGGCTATTCCTGATCATCAAGGAATTCTGTTCTCCGGACATCGACCTCTCGCCCAAGCGCCTGACCAACCTGCAAATGGGCTACCTGTTTGAAGAACTGGTGCGCAAGTTCAACGAACAAGCCAACGAAGAAGCCGGGGACCACTTTACGCCACGCGAAGTCATTCGCCTGATGGTCCAGCTCTTGTTCACCGGCGAGGAAGGCATTTACGAGAAGGGCATCTATCGCAGTGTCTATGACCCGACGGCGGGCACCGGCGGCATGCTGTCGGAGTCGGAAAAGTACATCTGCGGCGATGGCGCCGTGACCGGCCTCAATCCCGACGCCCACATCGAGCTGTTCGGTCAGGAGTACAACCCCGAGTCCTACGCCATCTGCTGTTCCGATTTGCTGATCAAGGACGAGCCGATCAACAACCTGATCTACGGCGATACCCTCGGCATCAAGGACGCCAAGAACAAAACCAACGGCTTCATACCGCACGACGGCCACCCCGAGAAGAAATTCCACTACATGCTGGCGAATCCGCCCTTCGGCGTGGAATGGAAGCCGGAAGAGGATTTTGTTCGCGAGGAATTCGAAGACCAGGGTTTTTCTGGCCGCTTTGGTGCCGGCCTGCCGCGCATCAACGATGGCTCATTGCTGTTCTTGCAGCACATGATATCCAAGATGCACAACCCGCCGAAAATGAAGGGCGACGGTTCCAAGATCGCCATCGTCTTCAACGGCTCGCCCTTGTTCACCGGCGATGCCGGTAGCGGCGAATCGAACATTCGGCGGTGGATCATCGAACGCGACATGCTGGACGCCGTGGTCGCCTTGCCCGATCAGATGTTCTACAACACGGGCATCTACACCTACGTCTGGATCGTATCCAACAAGAAGCCCAGGCATCGCCTGGGCAAGGTGCAGTTGATCGACGGCACCCGGCACTTCAAGAAGATGGAGCCCAAGAGCCTGGGCAACAAGCGCAATGAAATGTCGGACGAACATATCAAGGAAATGGTTCGTCTGTACGCCGAACATGAGCACGATGCCAAGAGCGAAGTGCTGGTCGAAGGGAAGCCCGAGCAGCGCATTTGCAGCAAGGTTTTCGACAACCGTGACTTCGGCTATCTGAAGATCACCGTCGAGCGCCCGCTGCGCCTCAACTTTCAAGCCAGCGCTGAACGCATTGCCCGCCTGGATGAACAGAGCGCCTTCGCCAATCTCGCCAGCAGCAAGAAGCGCAAGAATGAAGCGGCCTACGCCGCTGAGGTGGCTGAGGGCGAGAAGACCCGGGCCGCCATCAAGGCGGCCTTGCAGACCATCGACGGCGCTACGCTTTACCGCGACCGGGCTGAATTCGAAGCCGTGCTCGATGCGGCACTGAAGAAAGCCAGCCTCAAGGCCGGCGCGCCGGTCAAGAAAGCGATTCTCGCAGCGCTCTCCGAGCGCGACCCCGAGGCCGAGATTTGTCGCGATGCCAAGGGCAATCCCGAGCCGGATGCCGACTTGCGCGATACCGAAATCGTGTCACTGCCCAAGGACATCGCCTTGCCGCTGCCGCTCGGCTACGACAACGAAACCGATCACGACAAACTACTAGCCCTGGTCAAGGATCATTGCGAGGACTACCTCAAGGCGGAAGTGCTGCCCCACGTCAAAGATGCCTGGATCGATCACAGCAAGACCAAGGTCGGCTATGAGATTCCGCTGACACGGCATTTCTACGTGTACCAGTCGCCGCGTCCGCTCGACGTGATCGCTGGCGAAATCAGCCAGCTTGAGAAAGAGATCGTGGCGATGTTGGGTGAGGTGGTTTGATGGTGCGCTACCCCCAATACCCCAGCTACGAACAAACACCCTGTTCTTGGCTTCAGGAAGTTCCGGCGCATTGGTCATTCAAGCGCTTGAAGAATGTTGCGACGTATAACGACGAGGCTCTTGATGAGCACACTGATCCCGATTTCGAGATCGAGTACGTAGACATTTCAAGTGTTAGCCTAACAAAAGGAGTTGAAAGCTCGGAAACGTTTAGGTTTGAAAAAGCACCATCCCGCGCACGAAGAAAGGTAAAGCACGGGGACGTCATCGTTTCCACAGTGCGCACATATCTCAAGGCAATAGCGCCAATCAGTACCCCGCCTGACAACATGATTGTCTCGACCGGATTTGCCGTTGTCCGGCCGATGGACAAGCTCTACTCTGGTTACGCCGGGTATTTGTTGCAGTCAAATGGTTTCGTTGGGGAGGTGGCCGCTAATTCTGTTGGGGTTAGCTACCCCGCCATTAACGCTAGCGATCTTGTCCGTATCGCTGCGCTTGAGCCACCGCTTGATGAGCAAGAGGCCATCGCCCGCTTCCTCGACTTCAAGACCGCGCAAATCGATGCCCTGATCGCCAAGAAGGAAATCTTGCTGGAAAGACTGGCCGAGAAGCGCACCGCCCTCATCAGTCACGCGGTGACCAAGGGGCTTGACCCGTCGGTACCGATGAAGGATTCGGGTTCGGAGTGGCTGGGTGATATTCCGACCGAGTGGTGTGCGAAGAAGCTCAAGTATGTTGGAACGACTCGATATGGCTTAGGGGAGCCGCCACAGAAGCTAGACGGAGGAATCCCGTTTATCAGAGCTACGGATATATACCGAGGCCAGATCGATGGTTCGCAAGTCCAAACAGTTGATCCGGAAAGCGTGCCTTGGTCGCGCAATCCAGCACTGAAGGGCAAAGACATTCTTGTGGTTCGCAGTGGGGCGTATACAGGTGACTCGGCGATTGTCCCCACCGAATGGGCTGGGGCAATCGCTGGATATGACATGGTGTATACGGCTGAGACCGTATTGCCTGAATACGTTGCCTTCAACCTTCTAAGCAAGCATGTCCTAAATGGGCAGATCTATGTGGCAAAAAGCCGAGCGGCCCAGCCGCACCTAAACGCAGAGGAGTTGGGAGCGATTGTTATTGCTTTGCCTCCTCCAGAAGTCCAGAAAAGAATTGTGGATTACCTGGAGGAGGCTATGCAACAGATTCAGGGACATATTGAAAAAGTGAGTTTGGCGGTAGAGCGTCTTCAAGAATATCGTTCCGCCCTAATCACCAATGCCGTCACCGGCAAAATCGACGTTCGCGGTTTCCGGCAAACGGCGAGCGAAGCAAGCGCGGCTACTTGAACGAGAGCCAAGCCAAATGGCCCTAAACGCTCAGGGATATTTCAATTGCTTGAAGTCCTATCTGCACACTGACGACTACGGGGTCAGTCAGCCGACAGCGGGCGAGGTTGTATTGAAGGAGAAGATTCACCAAGCCCAAGGAACGAAGCCCAAAGAGTACAAGCTCACACTGAAATCAGAAGGCGAGATTCTGGTTATCAAGCTGGATGCAAAGAAAGACCGGCTTTTCCATTTTCTGGAGGACACCGCCAAGCCTTGGGCAAAGCGCTGTGATTTCGTGATCTTCAATCTACGGAAATCGAAGTTGTTCGCCTATTGCGCCGAATTCAAGTCGGCAACTATTCCGCCAGACGTTCCTGAGCAGTTGGCCGCCAGTATTTCGTGGTGCAAGTCTTTACATGCCACGATCAACGCATACACCGGAAAGAAAATCGCCTTGCGGGCCACCAAGTTTGTTTTCAGTGACCATGATCCGACAAACAGCCCTTACTTGGATGCAGAGCGGAAGTATCTACAGCGCGACCATACGATCCGCCACTATCGCTATGCCGACGTAAACGGCATGGCACTGGCAGACCTGGAGAACACCAATATCGAGTTGATCGGCTAGGGCGAGCCGGTCAGCTGGGGAGCGGGAGAAATGCACAAGGAAATCGATTTCGAGAACGACATCGAGCAGGCGCTGACCAGCACCGGCGGATACGCCAAGGGTGACCCCGCCAGCTACGATGCCGAGGCGGCACTGTTCCCGGCCGATGTCGTGGCCTTCGTGCAGAAGACACAACCCAAGATGTGGGAACGACTGACGCGGCTCGACGCCAACAAGGCCGCGTCCATGCTGCTCGACAGCCTGGTCAAGGAACTGGCCGCCAAGGGCGCATTGGCGGTATTGCGCGAGGGCTTCAAATGCGTAGGCAAGACGGTTCGCCTGGCCTACTTTGCGCCCAATACCGGTTTGGACCCGTCGGCAACCGAGCGCTACGAAGATAACCGCCTGACGGTGGTCCGCCAGGTGAAGACGCAAACCGGGGCCATTCCCGACGTGGTGCTGGTCGTCAATGGCCTGCCTGTCGCCGCGCTGGAACTGAAAAACCCGATGTCGGCGACGCACTGGAATGTCGAGAACGCCAAGTACCAATACCGTTTCGAGCGCGATCCCAAGGACTTGTTGTTCGCCTTCAAGCAGCGCTGCCTGGTGCATTTTGCCGTCGATACCGAGCTGGTGTTCATGACCACCAAGCTGGAGGGCAAGGAAACCTCCTTCCTGCCTTTCAATCTCGGGCATGGCCACGGCGCAGGGAACCCGCCCGCCGATGGCGACGTGCGGACGACCTACCTCTGGCACAAGGTGCTGACGCGGGATAGTCTGATGGACATCCTGGCGCGCTTCATTCATCTGGACGTGGAAGAAAAGACCGTGGTCACCGACAAGTGGATCAAGCGGCACCGCAAGGAATCCTTGATCTTCCCGCGTTATCACCAACTGGATGCCGTGCGCGCGCTGACCGATCACGCCCAAGCACATGGTTCCGGCCACAACTATCTGATTCAGCATTCAGCCGGTTCGGGCAAGTCGAACTCGATTGCTTGGTTGGCACATCGACTGTCGAGCCTGCATGACGCTAAAGACGAGAAGATCTTTCATTCGGTCGTAGTCATCACCGACCGGCGCGTGCTTGACCAACAATTGCAGGACACGATCTACCAGTTCGAGCACAAGCTCGGCGTGGTACAGAAGATTGACGAGGACACCCAACAGCTTGCCAAAGCCTTGTCGGACGGGGTGCCGATCATCATTTCGACGATCCAGAAGTTCCCCTTCATTACCCAGGCCATCCGGACCATGGAGGCCAACGGCAAGGCGGTGGCGATTTCGACTGCCGGCAAGCGCTTTGCGGTGATCGTCGATGAGGCGCACAGCTCGCAAAGCGGCGAAACGGCGATGGAGTTGCGCAAGATTCTGAACAAGGACGGCATCGAATCCGCCATCGCCGAGCAGTTGCTTGATTTCGACGATGAGGCGCTGAGCGAGGAGGCCAAGAAGTCCTTGCTGCGCGAACAACTCAAACGCGCCAAGCAGCCCAACCTGAGTTTCTTTGCCTTCACGGCAACGCCGAAGTTCAAGACCCTCTGCGTGTTCAACGAGCCGGGGCCGGATGGCAAGGCGCCATTCCACCACTACAGCATGCGGCAAGCGATAGAGGAGGGCTTCATCCATGACGTGTTGGCGAACTACACCTGCTACAAGCGCTACTACAAGCTGATCCAGAAGATCGAGGATGACCACGAAGTGCCGCGCCGGAAGGCGGCGCGGGCATTGGCGCGGTTCGTGGAGTTCCATGACTACGAGATTGCCCAGAAGGTGGAAGTGATCGTTGAGCACTTCCGCACCCACACACGGCACAAGATCGGCGGCCGTGCCAAGGCTATGGTGGTTACCGGCTCACGCGAACATGCGGTGCGCTACAAGCTGGGCTTCGACAAGTACATCAAGGACAAGGGCTATACCGACGTGAAGTCGTTGGTGGCCTTCTCCGGCGAAATCACGCTCAAGGAGTTCGGCGACAAGAAGTTCACCGAGGTGGGCATGAACGACGGCATCAAGGAATCCGAATTGCCGGAGAAGTTCAATACCGAGGAATACCAAGTCCTGCTGGTGGCCGAGAAATACCAAACTGGCTTCGACCAGCCGCTGTTGCACAGCATGTATGTGGACAAGCGCCTGGCTGGCGTTCAGGCGGTGCAAACGCTGTCGCGACTCAACCGCACCACGCGGGGCAAGACGGACACCTTTGTCCTGGATTTCGTTAACGAGCCGGCGGAAATCTACGCCGCGTTCAAGCCCTATTACGAGGCCACGCCCAAGGGCGACGACACCGATCCGCAACAGCTCAATACCCTGGCGTACAAATTGGCTGACTGGAAGGTATTCACTGCTGCCGAGGTCAATGGCTGGTGCGAGATTTGGTTTCGTAACCGCCTGAATCCGACCGGGGGCGAACACAAGAAATTGAATGCGCTGCTTGATCTGGCGGTAGAGCGATTCAAGAAGCTGGGGGAAGAGGATCGAAACCTGTTTAAGAGCCAGTTGGTCAGCTTTCGCAATCTCTACGGCTTCATTTCGCAGATTATCCCGTATCAGGATTCAGACCACGAAAAGCTATACACCTTCGCGCGCTTTCTGCTGACGAAGCTTCCCCATACGACCGACAACCGCAAGGTGCATGTCGATGACGAAGTCGAGTTGAAGTACTACCGATTGCAGAAGATCAGCGAGGGCGCGATAGACCTGAAAGTCGGCGAGCTGGAAGCGCTCTATGGACCGACCGAGGTTGGCACCGGCCAGCCGGATGAGGATGTCCAGCTATCCACTCTGGTGGACAAGCTCAATGAGCGGTTCGGCACGGAGTTTACGCCGGCCGATCAGTTGTTCTTCGATCAAGTCCGGGAAACGGCGGTTGCCAATGAGCAGCTGCGGCAAGCCGTGATGGCGAATTCAATCGAGAACTTCGAACCCGTGTTCAACAAGCAGCTTGAGAACCTGTTCATTGAACGGATGGACGGCAACGAGGAAATTTTCGTACGGCTGATGAATGACGAGGCGTTCAGAAGCATCGCCGCCGGGCATTTGATGCGGGCGGTCTATCAGCAGATCAAGGCGGCAGGGGGTATCAATGAGTGACATCAAGCTCTTCCAACTCAAAAACGGCAAAGCCGCCGAGCTGCAAGGCGATGCATCCGACCTGGAAAAGCCGCTGCAAAACCTGATCGAGGCCAACCTGGAGCCTTTGCTCGGCATCCGCTTCCTGGCGACCGAGTATTCCACCGGCAAGACCCACGGCGGGCGCATCGACTCGCTGGGTCTGGATGAAAATGACTGCCCGGTGATCCTGGAGTACAAGCGGTCGGTCGGCGAGAACGTCATCAATCAAGGGCTGTTCTATCTCGATTGGCTGATGGATCATCAGGCCGAGTTCAAGCTGTTGGTGATGGACAAGCTGGGCAAAGCGGCGGCGGACATCATCGACTGGAGCGCGCCACGTCTGGTTTGTGTCGCTGCGGATTTCACCAAGTACGATGGGCACGCGGTACAGCAGATCAACCGCAATATCGAGCTGATTCGTTACCGCCGCTTCGGCGAGGAGTTGTTGCTGCTCGAACTCGCCAATGCGACGAGTGGCGGCAACGGCAAGCCTGTTCCTCAGAAGCCGGCGAAGGGCTCGGTGCCGGAGGATGTTCCGGCCAAGTCGGCGCCGCGTGATCGCTCGTTTGCCGAGTGGTTGCCCCTGCTGCCGCCGCATTTGACGGAACTGCTGGCATCGTTGGAAGACTATGTCGGGTCGCTCGGCGACGATGTGCAGCGCAAGGAACTGCGACTCTATCTTGCATTCAAGCGTCTGAAGAACTTCGCCACGGTGGTGGCGCAGAAGAACCGGCTGCTCTTGTATTTGCACCTCAACCCCGAAGAGGTCGGACCGCTGCCGACAATCGGTCGCGATGTCAGCCAACAAGGGCATTGGGGCACCGGGGACCTTGAGTTGTCGCTGATCGGTCAGACTGACCTGGAGACGGCGAAACCCTTGATCGTGCGGGCATACCAAGGGCGTAGTGGCGCCTGAAGCGCCCGGCTCGGAAAAGTCAGCCGTGGCGGTACGGCTCCCATGACGCAATTCTCTCGTTACATAGACATCGACTACTCGGGCGCGGAAACACCGAATGCCAGCCTGAAGGGCTTGCGCGTCTATCTGGCGCAGGGCGACACGCCGGCCAAAGAAGTGCCGCCGCCCCCGAGCCCGCGCAAGTACTGGACGCGGCGCGGTATCGCCGAATGGCTGGCGCAGCGCCTGGCCGAGGATGTGACTACGCTGGTCGGTATCGACCACGGTTTTTCGTTCCCGCTGCGCTATTTCGAGGCGCACCATCTACCGCCGGACTGGGATGAATTTCTCAACGACTTTCAACAGCACTGGCCGACGGACGCCGAGAACATGTACGTGTGCTTCATCCGCGATGGGGTGCGCGGCGATGGCGCGGCGCGCATGGGCGATCCGCGCTGGCGGCGACTTTGCGAGGAGCGCTGCCGGGCGAAGTCGGTGTTCCATTTCGATGTGCAGGGCCAAGTGGCGACATCCACCCACTCCGGTATTCCCTGGCTGCGCACGCTGCGCCGGCAACTCGGCGCGCGGGTGCATTTCTGGCCCTTCGACGGTTGGGCGATTCCGCCCGGCCGCTCGGCGGTCGCCGAGGTCTATCCGTCCTTGTGGAGGCACGCCTACGCGGCGGAGGAGCGCACGCCGGACCAGCACGATGCCTATACGGTGGCGACCTGGCTGCGCGAGGCGGATCGGGATGGCCGGCTGGCGACGGCACTCATGCCGGCCTTGACGCCGCCGCAACGCGCGGTGGCGCAGGTGGAGGGGTGGATTCTCGGGGTAGGGTGAAAGTCGGCGCTGGCGAGACGGCGACGATGCGGCGCTCGAAAAATGACAGCGGCCACTCAATGGTGGCCGCTGGGCTGCCTTTCGGCAGGTTGTGTCGCCAGGGTTGCCCCCGTTCGACGACCGGCTTGCGCCGGATACGAGGCCATCATAGCAGGCTCCGCCCCCGCGTTCATCGCGGGCAAAAGGTTTTCATGGCGCCCCGCGCCGGGCCGTGCTATTTTCAGCAAATCAATACTGTTTTCCTGAAAGAGTCATCCGGCGTTCAGCATGCAACCAATTGAGCAACAAATACTTTCGCGGATATACGGGCGCGGCAGGGGGTGGGCTTTCACCAAGACCGATTTCGTGGCCGGATTCGGCGAGGCGAACATCCATCAGGCGCTTTCCGGGCTGGCACGGGCGGGCACGATCCGCCGGGTCTGCCACGGCGTTTATGACTACCCGCGCCATAGCGAACTGCTGGGGCCGCTGAGCCCGGACATCGACCAGGTGGCCCAGGCGCTGGCGCGCAAGTTCAACTGGCGCATCCTGCCTTCGGGCGACACGGCGCTGAACCTGCTCGGGCTTTCCACCCAGGTGCCGGGCAAGTGGCTCTATCTCTCGGACGGCCCCGGCCGGCAATATGCCGTCGGCCCGCAGCTTCTCGCCTTCCGCAAGTCTGCGTTGAAGGACACGGGGTTCAAGCTGCGCGAAAGCGGCCTGCTGGTGCAGGCGATCAAGGCGCTGGGCAAGGAGCATGTCGACGCGGCGGCGGTCGGCAAGCTGCGGCAATGGCTGGAGCCGAAGCTGCGCGCGCGCGTGCTGCGCGACACCCGCATGGCGACCGGCTGGATTTACGAGATCGTGAAGCAGGTTTGCCGGGAAGATGGCGAACCCGAGGGGCGCGGCTGATGGAGGGCGTAGCTCGCCTGCCCGCCGCCGAGCGCGCGGCGCTGTTCGCCGAGACCGCCGCGCGCATGCGGACGACGCCGGCGGTGGCGGAAAAGGATTTCTGGGTCACCTGGGTGCTGGATCGCCTGTTCGCCGACGCCGAGCTGGCGCGCCTGCTGATGTTCAAGGGCGGTACCAGCCTGTCCAAGGTCTATCGGCTGATCGAGCGGTTTTCCGAGGACATCGACCTGATCCTGGACTGGCGCGTGCTGAGCGCGGTGTCGGGAAATGAGGACCCCATGGCCGCGCGTTCCAAGGCGCGGCAGGAGAAGCTCAACGCCGCGATCAACGAACAGGCGCAGGCGTACATCGCCGGTGCGCTGCTGGAGCGCGTGGCCGCCGCCCTGGGGGAGGCGTGCCAGTGCGCCATCGCCGGGGACGATCCCCATGTCATCGACATCCGCTATCCGGCGGCCTTCCCTGACCGCTACCTGCGGCCCGAGCTGCGGCTGGAGATCGGGCCGCTGGCGGCCTGGCTGCCCCATGAGGACCGGATGATCGGCTGCTATGCCGCCGAGGCGTTTCCCCAGGTGTTCGAACGGCGGGAATGCCGCGTGCGGGTGATCCGGGCGGAGCGGACCTTCTGGGAGAAGGCGACCATCCTGCATCACGAGGCGTACCGGCCCGAAGGCAACCCGCAGCCGCCGCGCTATTCGCGCCACTACTACGACCTGGCGCGGATGGCCGACGCGCCGGTCAAGGATGCCGCGCTCGCCGACCTGGCCCTGCTCGCCGATGTGGTGACGTTCAAGCAGCGGTTCTATCCGCGCGGCTGGGCGCGCTACGACCTGGCGGTTCCCGGCCGCCTACGGCTGGTGCCGCGGGGGCAGGTGCTGGCGGCGGTCGAGGCCGATTACCGGGCCATGACGAACATGATCTTCGGCGCGGTGCCGGCGTTCGGCGACATCCTCGCCCGCCTGCGGGTGCTGGAGCAGGAGATCAACGCGCTCGGCGCCGAGGGTGCTGCGTCAGGCTGAGCGCCCGCCGGTCTTGCGCTTGCCGCGAATCGGCGTCACCTTGGCCGCCGTCGCCGGCTGCGCGCAGTAGTCCGCCCATGCCTGCATGAGCAGGATGCGCTTGTCGAGCAGGTCGCCGCGCCGGTAGGCGGCTTCCACCTTGTCGGGCAGGCTGTGCGCCAGGGCGTGCTCGCAGACTTCGCGCGGAAAGCCGGTCGATTCCGCGCACCAGTCGCGGAAGGTGGAGCGGAAGCCGTGCACCGTGATGTCGGCGCGCTGCATGCGCCGCAGGACGGCGGTCAGGCTCATGTCGGAGAGCGCCTTCCCTTCCCTGGCGCCGGGGAAGACCAGATCGCCCTCGCGCGGCAGCTTCTTGAGCAGCGCGACGGCCCGCTTGGAAAGGGGGACGCGGTGCTCCTTCTTGGCCTTCATGCGCTCGGCCGGCACGATCCACAGGCGGGCGTCGAGGTCGATTTCCGCCCAGGTGGCGCCTCGCACTTCGCCGGAACGGGCGGCGGCGAGGATGGCGAATTCCAGGGCGCGGGCGGCGACGCCCTCCTGCGCGCGTAGCGCTTCCATAAACGTACCCATGTCGCGCCAGGGCAGGGCGGGGTGATGCGCGACCTTGGCGACCTTGTTGGGATTGGCGAGCAGCTTGTCCAGGTGGCCGCGCCAGCGGGCGGGATTCTCGCCCAGGCGGTACTTGCTGACGGTGGCCCAATCCAGAATCTTCTCGATGCGCCCGCGCAGGCGCGTGGCGGTTTCGGTCTTGGTTTCCCAGACTGGCCCCAGCACCTTGACTACCAGCGCCGTGTCGATTTCAGCGACGGGCAGCGCGCCGACGATGGGGCTGGCGTAGGTGGCGAGGGTGTTTTCCCACTGGTCGGCGTGCTTGGCGTTCTTCCAGCCGGCGCGGTGCGCCTTGATGTAGGCCGAGGCGCACTGGTCGAAGGTCATCGCCCTGGCGCGCTCCAGCGTCTCGGCAAGCCGCGTCGCCTTGCGCGCTTCGAGCGGGTCCTGGCCGTCGAGCAGCAACTGGCGGCATTCCTTCGCCTTTGCCCGCGCCTCGGTCAGGTTGACGGTATGCACCGCCCCCAGCCCCATCTCGCGCTGCCGGCCGGCGAGCGTGAAGCGGAATATCCAGCTCTTCGAGCCCGACGGCGACACCTGCAACCACAGCCCGGCGCCATCGCCGTAATAACCCGGTTTGACGAACTTGCTGACCGCCAGCGGTGAGAGCTTTGCAACGAGGCGCGGCATCAGCTACCCCCATTTCTACCCACACTAGATGAGTAGATTCTAGCGGCTTTCCGGGGATGGTGTTGGACTGAATGCGCTGATTAACGCATTGAGCAACAAGCGATTATTGTACTTTGCCGGAAATGCCTGGAGACTATCGACGCGGACACCCTCTCCGCCAGTCCAATGCCAAAGCCGATGAATGAACGGCTTTTTGCCGCCTTCTCGGCCCCATCCCAGGAGGCCGCGACGCCGGTCGGACCGAACACCCTCACCCCTGTAGGCACGCCTACAGGCGCGAGCCTTTTCGTGGTCGACAAACGCGGCGCGTGCGTTGGCAAACGCCCTATCGCGGCTTCCGCCGCCACAAAAAGGCACGCCAGACCGCCGTCGTTTCGGTTCGCACCGCCCTTGTAGGAGCGCCGGCAGGCGCGAGCCTTTTCGTACACCTGCCACGGCGCTGCAAACGCCAGCCCATCGGTTTGGATCGGTGACTTCTCGCCCGGCCGCGCCCTCGGGTATGATCCGCCTGCCAGGCAACTGAACGCCCGCGAACGCCACCCCGCGGCATCATACGCGCGTCGAAACAAATGCGTCCGCCGGCCTCCCGCCAACATCAATCCTGTCCGTCCACGTCATGACTGCTCGCCTCCCTCTTGCCCTCGGCACACTCGTTCTGCTCGTTCTCGCCTGGTCCGCCATTGCACCTTTCGACCGCCTCACTTGGTTCATGGAAACGCTTCCCGTTTTCATCGCCTTGCCCGTTCTGGGCGTGACCTACCGGCGTTTTCCGCTGACCACGGTGCTCTATTGGCTGATCGCTTTCCATGCCGTGGTGTTGATCATCGGCGGCGCTTACACCTACGCCAACGTGCCGGCGGGTTTTTGGGTCAAGGAGTGGCTGGGTCTTGCGCGCAATCCCTATGACAAACTCGGCCACTTCATGCAAGGCCTGGTGCCCGCCCTGGTGGCGCGTGAAATTCTGCTGCGGCTGGGTTACCTCAAGAGCCTCGCCATGGCCGCATTTCTGTCGATCTGCGTGGCACTGGCAGTCAGCGCCGTCTATGAGCTGATTGAATGGGCCGCGGCGCTCGCGCTGGGGCAGGGCGCGGACGAATTTCTCGGCACTCAGGGCGACGTCTGGGACACCCAATCCGACATGTTCCTTGCCTTGCTGGGTTCCCTCGGCGGGCTCATGCTATTTGGGCGCTTGCAGCTGGCCCAGATCAGGCAGCTCGCGGCGAGTGGCGGCGTGATCGACGCGCCGCAAAGCACTGTGGCATGATGGACACGCATTCCTGAGCGCAACGCGGTCGCGGCCCGAGCAGAGCCCGTTGCACGCCCGCCACCAAATCGAGGCCGTTTGTGCATCTAACCTAAGGAGAAACAACCATGGGTCTATTCAGTTTCATCAAAGAAGCCGGCGAAAAGCTCTTTGGCAAAAAGGATGTCGAGGTCGTCCAGAGCGCCAACGAGGCCGCGCCGGACGATGCCGCGGCAAAAGCCGAGGTCGATCGCGCTAATCGCGCCATGGGGGACGCCATCGAAGCTTACGTCGCCAAGCAGGGGCTCAGCGCTACCGGACTCACCGTCACTTTTGACGGCGCCAGCGCCGTCGCCACCGTCTTCGGCGTCGCGCCCGACCAGCCCACGCTAGAAAAAATCGTGCTCTGCTGCGGCAACGTGCAAGGTGTGGCCTCGGTCAACAACAACATGAGCGTCGACCAAAGCGCGCCCGAGGCGGTGTTTTATACCGTCGTCAAAGGCGACACACTGTCGCGCATCGCCAAGCAGCACTATGCCGACGCCAACAAATACCCGGCGATTTTCGAGGCCAACCGGCCGATGTTGACCCACCCGGACAAAATCTACCCCGGCCAGGTGTTGCGCATCCCGCCGCTCTGATCGAACGCCAAGCCCGCCCCATGGCCCACGGCGCCCCCCGCGCCGTGGGCGCGTGGTTCGAGTCACCACGCGTGGGCACCATCCCAGGCTTCGGGTGCCGCGTCCGACACCCGCATGCGAGAGCAGTAGTGACCGTCATCATGATGCGCCGCATCATCACGAAAACTTGACTTGGATCGCGTACGCCGACTGCACTTTCTTGCCAGAATGACGACTCGCCGCCACAGGCGAGTGGTAAGGAAAAAGAAACAAACAGGGGGCAGTGTGGCCGACATCGAGTCAAAAGCCTTGGGTCTGGTGGGCGATCTCTACGACGCCGCGCTGCATGCACAGCGCTGGCCGCAAGTGATGGAGCGAATCGCCGCCGCCGTCGACGCCAACGGCGCGATGCTGCGACGCGCGCAGTTGCCGGGCGGCGGCGTCAACTACATCTGCACGCAGGACTACGACGCATGTTGGGTCAAGGCCTATCGCGAGCATTTCTGCAAACTCGATCCCTATCAACGCCACTACGACCTCTTGCCGGCGGGAGGGATCCGGCGCGGTGAATTGGTCGTCGACCCGCGTGAACACGAACGCAGCGAGTGGTACAACGACTTCGCCAAGCCGCAGGACAAGATTCACCTCGTCGGCAGCACACTGGCCCGCGATCGCAATGGCACCATCCAAACCGGGTTTCAGCGCGGCCGACGCGCCGGACCGTTCAGTAGCGATGACATCAAACTTCTCGAACGCATCCTCCCGCACGTCGCACGTGCCGTGCAAATGCACCTGCGCCTCGCCGAGGCCAAGCACTACGAAACCTTGGTCTGTGCCGCGCTCGACCGCCTGCGGGTGGGCGTTATACTCGCTGACACCGCCGCACGGCCGTTTTTCGTCAATCGCGCCGCCGAGGCCTTGCAAGGACGCTGCGGCTTGAAGCTCGGGCCGGGAGCCCTGGAACTGGCCAAACCCGAAGACACCGGGCGTTTGCAGGGCATGGTCGCCGCCGCCGCGCTCACTGCCATCGGCGACGGACTCGATGGCGAAGGCGAAGCGCGTTTTGGCGCCGAGCCCGATGCGCTCCAGGTTTGGGTGGCGCCCCTGGCGCGTGAGCGTCTCGCCCCGGAGCTGGCCGCACCGGCCGCCTGCGCCGCGGTGTTCATTTCCGAACGCTGCGGCGGCAATGTACCCTGGCAGCGCGTCGCCGCCAGCTATCACCTCACGCCCGCCGAAACGCGCCTCGCGCGGGGTCTGGTCGAAGGCCTCAGCGCCAAAGACCTAGCCGAACGGCATGCCATATCCGTGCATACAGTGCGCAGCCAATTGCGCGCCATCTTTGATAAGACCGGCGTCCGGCGGCAAGCCGAGCTGGTCGCACTCATCAATAACGGCTTGCTGGCGGCCTTGCGCTTCGACTGAAGGGGCTTACCGATCGTGCGCTGATCAACGGCCCGATCGGTCGCGGAGCACCTAGTGTCTCAACCCATAAGTTTGCGTACCTGCCGAGACGCGTATCCGCGCGCCGAGGGCGCGACGCGAACCGCAGCCATAGCCGTAGCGATGGCGAGGATGAGTGACCAAGCCATCGGCGCTGCGGGACGCGTCGAACATAGCGAACCTTATGGGTTGAGACACTAGCGCAGCAGCGGCACCGCCACCGCCAACAAAGCCCGAATCAGTTCACTCTGCCGTGAAACGCCGGTTTTCTCGAATACCGAGCGCAACTGCGACCGCGCGGTGTGAATGGAAACTCCGCGCGTCGTCGCATGCTGTTCGAGGGACTGCCCTTGCGCGAGCGCGACCGCCAAGGCCGCTTCCGCCCAAGTAAGGCCATAAACGGCCCGCGCGAGGCCGGCGTCGAGCGGCAAGGGCCTGTCGGTTCGGCTTAGAAAAGCAATTGCTGCCGCGCCGCCGGCGACCATGCCCTGGAGCGCCAAGCGCCCCACCGGCATCAAACTCAACACCAAACCACCCGCCAGCGGGTTGCCCAGCGCCAGGCTGCAAGACCGCGGCGCCATTTGCCGAAAGCCCGTGTTTGCGTGGGCGAGGAGTTCATCGAGCTCCCGCTGCCCCGTGCCGTCGGCCAGCACCAGGCGACCGAGGCGTAAGCTCACGACACCCCCCTGGGTCAGCAACTCCGCCGCGGCCGCATTGGCGAACAGCAAGCGCGCATCCCGCGCCAGCACCAGCACCGGCAGCCCCAAAACGTCCAGTGCCAAAGCCGCGGGGGATTGCCGCGCCGGATGCAGCTTGGCGCGAATAGCCAAGCTGCGACGCAAATGCGGCAACACCTTGGCAACGATGCGCTGCTCTTTTGCGCCGAAAGGTTGGGCGCGCGGGTCTCGGTAGCATGCCAGCGCGGTCAAGGGCAAACTGCTGTCACTGCCGTCGTGGACCACGCCGCCACAAAGCCGATAGAGTTCCTGTCGCTTCAGAAAACCATTCCAGAACTCGCTGCGCTGCCATTCCGCTTCATCGACCAGATGCGCGTCGGTATAGGTGCAGCCGGTTCGCGCGAAGCCGCGTTCAACCACGCGCTGCTTCCAGAGGTCATGCCGGAAGTAGTCCGCCGCATAATCGGGAAAGAGAGACGGGTCCAGGCCCTTGGCTAAGGCAATCCCACCATCGGCTTCGCTCAGCGCCTCGGGCGTGAACAACTGCCCCGCGTGTGACCTTGTGAGCTTCAGAATGGTGTCGAATACCTCTTGCCAGCGCTCGTCGTTGAGCCCCGCGTCGTAGATGTTGCCGATGAGACGTTCCATGGTCCCGTCGGTGTGCTGGTCCCGCATGAATGCCCCCCTGAAACTGCGCGCCTCGTGTTCTTGTGTTTGGCGACGCCCAACCTGCCACCTCGAGTGCCCGCGAGGTTCAACGCGGGCCCGCAAACAAAACGGGGAGCCTTATCGCTCCCCGCTCGCTATCGCAAACACCACCTACTGCGCCTCGGCTAGGCCAGGTCAGCTCCGGCTGACCACCGCGCGGCCGCCCGCGCCGGGCAAAGGCGTGGTGATGATGATCGTGCGCGACCCCGTCGCTTGCCCGCCGGCGGCGGTGCCTTCGGTGAACTCGGTCGGATCGGCGCCGGCTTCAATCGCCGCCGCAACCAGTTCCTCGCGCGCTGCGCCGTTGCACGCGGCTTCCTCGATGGCGCGCGCCGGACGCACTCCGGCGGCAACGGCGGCTTTGGTCAGCGTCGCGGCATTGGCGCCGATCTTGACCAAGGGGCAAAGAACCGAAGCCACGCCGTCTTTTCCTTGCGCCTTGGAAACGCCGCCCACTAGCGGCGCCTCCGTGGCGCCTGCCTTGAACCAGTTGGTCACTTGGCGAAGATCGGAATCTCTGGCAAGCGCGGCGGCGATGTCATCCAATGACGAACCAGCGCCGATTGCGGCAACGGCGCCTTGGCTGAGAGCGAAGGCGGCAACCGCGCAGAATACGGGTGCAAACTTAGGCAACATGATGAAGCCTCCCTGTGATTTGATCTAAAACACCCCAAGCGACGGCCGGGGAGAGAACGGCCCAATGATATGCGGGCCCACGGACACGCACAAGCCCCTTTAAGAACGAAGGCGCATCCGACACCAGCGGTGTACTCGGCCAGCCACACCCTATCAGTTTTCCGATCCGCAAATCCGGGGAAACCCGGAAAGCCGTCCAGCAGGCGGCACGAAATTGTATCGTCGGGCGGCCTGCGGCGGGTTCGGCGGCGGGCCTCGCAGACAAGAAACTGCGGCGCAACCCCATGGTGATCGAGATATTGGCCAGAACAGGCAACAAATATGACATTGTCAAAGTGGTTCTGAAAAGGATAACATTCGCTTTCGACGGTATGAAGCCCGCGTCCTTGGATTCAATGGCGTCATCGTGTTGTCACTTTTTCCCACCAATATGCTTGCGCTGCAGCCTGCGGCAAGGCAAAGCTCCGATCAAGTCCAGGCGCACGCGCGACGCACCTTTTGCGTGCCCAGGCTGGCAAGGGGGTAGGCGCTTTTCGCAAAAAAGGCGGAAAGTCGTCTTTTCATTCATTTGAGGGATGCATGTTGCGGCAAGCGCAGTTACAATCCACCCCGGAAATCGACGACACGGCGGCTTCGGTCCGACCGGAATTTTCCAGCGACACCACAAGCGTCGCTTCAAAAAAAGTCAATGGTGGCTTCAGCCGCCGAACCTTGGGTATTGGGGGCTTGAACGACGCACCGCAGAGGGCGGGGCGAGCGAACGAGTCGTGAGGGCACGCTGCGTGACGCAGCCCGCCGGGGCGGGTATGCGTTCTTCAGCCACGTGATCAGGGAGCATAGTGTCAGTGATCGACCTGCATTGCCATCTGTTGCCGGGCGTGGACGACGGCCCTGCAACCATGGACGAAGCCATTGCCATGGCCCGGGCGGCGCTTGCCAATGGCATCGGCGAGGCCGTGCTCACGCCGCATATTTACCCCGAGCGCTTCGGCCACACCCGCAGCAGCCTGCAAGCACCTTTTGCCGCCTTCCAAGCCGAACTCAAGCGTCAGGGCGTGGGTTTGCGCGTGCATTTGGGCGGCGAAGTGCGCTGCTCGGAAGACATCATCACCCTGGTCGAACGCGAAGAAATTCCCTTCATCGGCCGCCAGCAAGACTACTGGATCATGTTGCTGGAGTTTCCGCACAGCCACATTCCCGTGGGCGCCTACGAACTCGTCAAATGGCTCATGCAGAACCGCATCCGGCCGCTCATTGCCCACCCCGAGCGCAACCGTGACGTCATGCGCAGCCTGGACAAGATTCGCCCCTTCGTGCAGGCCGGGTGCATGCTGCAAGTGACCGCCTCGTCGCTCATCGGCGGCTTTGGCGACGAAGCCTTCAAACGCGCCTGGGAAATGTTCGACCACGGCTGGGTGACCCTCCTGGCCACCGACGCCCACAACCTCGTGCATCGTCCGCCGGACCTCGCCTCGGGGCGCCGCGCCATCGAGCTGGCCGTAGGCGAAGACGCCGCCTACGACTACGTCTATCACGTGCCCGGCCGCATTTTGGGGAGGGCCACGCATTGAGCCACCCGCGGCCTCGGTTCCTCGAAAGTATGGGTCTGGCCCTCGCCTCCGGGCTGCTGTTGCTCGCCCTGGGGCTCGCGCTGCGCCTGGGGCTTGCCGACTTCACCAGCCTTGAAGCCCGCACCCGCGCCGACGAGGTGCTCAGTCAAAACACCCGCCTGGCACCGCCCGAATTCGTGCGCCTGCGCGATGGCCTGCTGCAAGCCGCCCACAAGCTGCCCGAAGACCCGCAAGCCTGGGAGCGCTTGGGGGCCCTGGCCTTGCAGCGCGCCACCGGCCCGCGGGCTGACCCCATCCTCGCGCGACCCTACTATCGCCAAGCGCTGGAGCACCTGCGTCGTGCCGCCGCCTTGCGCCCCACTTCGCCCTACACTCAAGCCAACATCGCCCTGGCCAAGTTGGGCCTGGGCGAAATTGATGCCGAATTCGATCGCGCCTTGCTCGCCGCCGAGCGCAACGGCCCCTGGGAGCCCGCCGTGCATTACGTCATGCTCGAAGCCGGCATGACCCATTGGGCTGCGCTGCGGCCCGAACTGCAAGCCCAAGTGGCCACGGCTGCTGAACGCGCGCTGGTGCTGGAGCGCAAACGCGTGCTCGCCTTCGCGCACGAAAGAGGTCAAATGCCTTGGCTGTGCGCGCGCCTTGCGCAGCGCCCGGCCGAGTGCGGCAGCACTAGAAACGAAATGCCCAGGGAGGCGGGGTAATGAACCGCACGAACCGTACTGCCCCTATCGGCGCTCCAACCAACATGGATAGCGCCAAAGCATGGTGCGGCAGGGTTGGGCAAGAGCGGCGGCAGCCGCGAAGGGCAATGCTGATCCATGTAACAGAGTTAGATCCAATGCTACGAACTTAGCGTCTAGAGAGTTTCCGGTGCACGAACGCGGGGCCCATGTATGGCCTCAACGGGTGCCGCGGCCGCGTGGGGTAGCCGCAACCGGAGCGTCAACGCCAATACGGGAGAGATTGCCGTGCTGAAGCTATTTCTGTTGTCTTTGCTGGTGTCCGCCTTATGCGGATTCGCCATTCTGCGTTTTCGCGAATGGCACGCGCGCTTCACCGGGGACCATGCCGCGCCGGGCACGCACAAAATTCACAAATTCAGCGTGCCGCGCATTGGGGGCCTCATGGTGTTGGCCGGGTGGCTGGCGGGCCTGATCGGCGCGGTCGCACTGAACCTCGTGCCGGCACTCTGGGCCGCGCTACTGGTTTTTTGTGCCGTGCCGGCGTTCGTGGGCGGCATGGTGGAAGACCTCACCAAGCGGGTCTCACCCCTGGTGCGGCTGCTGCTCACTTTTGCTTCAGCGGGGCTTGCCTATTGGCTGTTGGGTGTGCAGCTTACCCGGCTCGATTTGCCGGTGCTCGACCAACTGCTCAGTTTCTCCGCCGTGGCTTTTCTCTTCACCATCGTGGCCGTGGGCGGTGTGGCCCATTCCGTGAACATCATCGACGGCCTCAACGGTCTGGCCGCGGGCATTTGCCTGGTGGCGCTGGTCGGTTTGGGTTATGTGGCCTTCAAGGTCAACGACCCCATGCTGCTGGTGCTCTGCGTCATCGGAGCCGGCGCGGTCTTGGGCTTTCATTTGTGGAACCACCCCAGCGGCCTTATCTTTTGCGGCGACGGTGGCGCCTATTTCATCGGCTTCTACATCGCCACCCTGGCGGTGATGCTGGTGCAGCGCCACGCCGAAGTGTCGCCCTGGTTCCCGCTCATGCTTTTGGCCCACCCCATTTGGGAGACGCTTTTCTCGGCTTATCGGCGTCGCTTTCATGGCAAGCGCTCGTCCACCGCGCCCGACCAACTGCACTTTCACACGCTTGCGTACAAGCGCTTCAATAGCTTCAAGAAAAAAGCCAATGCCACCGGCCACGCCGGACGCCGCAACTCCGACATCGCCGTGTTCTTCTGGATGCTTTCCGCCTGCGCCGCCGGGCCGGCCATGATGTTCTGGAACGACAGCAGCAGCCTTATGCTTTTCGCCGCCGCGTACATCGTCCTGTACATCGCGCTTTATCGCCGCCTGGTGCGCTTTCAGTTGTCGCGCCGTGCCGCCAAGCCCGCCCAGGTCATTTCGCTGCGCGAACACCAGGTGCTGCGCCGCGCCGCCGAGAGCTAAACCAGCGGCCTAGCCCAAGCTTTGCCCATGCCCCGTACTCACAACCCCTCCACTCGCGACCACAGCGACCTCGAAGCGCGCCTTTTCTTGGGCCTGCGCCTCTTGCTCTTTTGGGCGCCCGTGCCCCTGGCGAGCAATCGCCCCTGGGCGTGGGCGCTGCTGGTGGTGTGGGCTTCACTCCTGGGCCTTTTTTGGCTCGTGGCCCGTTGGCTGGGTCGCGTGCCTCCCCTGGCGCTGGCGCCTTTTTTGCGCTGGCCGCTGGTGCTGATCGCCGCCGGCATCGCCTTGTTGTGCCTGCAGTGGCTGCCGCTCCCCGCTTGGGCGCTGCGGCTCCTCTCCCCGTACGCCCTGCAGGCCTACGAGGCGGTGTCGGCTGCGCCCCTTGCCACCGCCAGCTTGAGCGTGGAGCGTTTCGCCACCCTGCAAATGCTGCTCAAAACCGTGGCTCTGGGCACGGTGTTCTGGCTGGTGGTGGCGCTGGCTCGGCGTACCGAACACCTCGAACGCCTGGCCTACACCTTCGTTTATGCCGGCGTGTTCCAGGCCTTGCTGGGCATTGCCCTGCACATGGGCGACGCCAACTACACCATCTTCTACGAGGCCTTCACCCACGAAGTGGCCAAAGGCACCTTCGTCAACCGCAACCACTTCGCCGCCTTCCTCAACATCTGCCTCGCCATGGGCATAGGCCTCATGATCGGCAAGCTCGACGCCCAACCCTTGAGCACCTGGCGTCAGCGCCTGCGCTGGTTGGCCAACGTGCTACTAAGCGAAAAAGCCCGTCTGCGGGTGATGCTGGTCATCATGGTCATCGCCCTGGTGCTCACCCGATCGCGCGGCGGCAATAGCGCCTTCTTCATCGCGCTTTTGGTCACCGGCATCATCGCCGTGCCACTACTGCGCAGAACCAGCCGGCCGGCGGCGTGGTTCATCGCCAGCCTGGTGGTGCTGGATGTAGTCATCATCGGCTCTTGGGTGGGGGTCGAAAAAGTCGTGCATCGCCTCTCGGAAACCAGCTTCGTCAAACAAGAAGGCCACCGCGAAGAATCGGTGCAAGAGCGTGTAGACCCCGGCCTCAAAGCCTTGGCCAGCCTCAAGGACTACCCCGTTTTTGGCAGCGGTGGCGGTACCTTTTACGCCGTCTTCCCCAAATACCGTCCGCCCGAAACCCGCGGCTACTACGACCACGCCCACAACGACTACGCCCAGCTCTCCGTCGAAGGCGGTCTCGTGGGCGTGGCCATCGCCGCCCTGGGCCTGGGCCTTCTGCTGGCCGCCGCCCTGCTCACCCTGGCGAGCCGCAAATACCGCTCCCTGCGCCGCGGCCTCGCCTTCAGCGGCGGCATGGCCCTGGCCACGCTGCTCATCCATTCCTGGACCGACTTCAACTTACAAATTCCCGCCGTGGCCCTGGCCGCCACCGTGTTCTGCGCCATGATCTGCGCCGGACAAACGCAAAACGCCCAACGCGAAGTGGCCACCACGCAGCGGCGGGCGGTGGGCTTGGGCGGGGCGGCGGGGGTGGGGGTGTGAAGGGGCAACAGCGCGTATGGGTGTCGCGCGATTTCCCAACCCCCGTGCAAACTGCGGGCGCGCATCAGTGAAATACAATCCCTCGGAGGAGCAATGAGAGTTTCCGTAATCGGCACAGGATACGTTGGTCTGGTGTCGGGAACCTGCCTCGCCGATGTCGGCAACGAGGTGGTTTGCCTGGATGTCGACACAGAAAAAATTCGCGGCCTCAACGCTGGGCAAATTCCCATTTTCGAGCCCGGTCTGGAGGAACTCGTCCGCCTCAACCATCAATCCGGTCGGCTTCGTTTTACGGTTGATGCGGCGCAGGCGGTGCGCCATGGCACCATCGTATTTATCGCCGTGGGCACGCCGCCAGGGGAAGATGGTTCTGCCGACTTGCAGCATGTGCTTGCCGCCGCGCGGTCTATCGGGCAGCACATCACCGAATACACCGTCGTCGTCGACAAATCCACCGTGCCCGTCGGCACCGCCGAACGCGTGCGCGACACCATCCGCGAGGAGCTTGCGCGTCGCGGCCTTGAAGTGCCCTTCAGCGTGGTGTCGAACCCGGAATTTCTAAAAGAGGGCGCTGCGGTCGAAGACTTCATGAAGCCCGACCGCGTTGTGATTGGCGCCGACGATGACATCGCCGCCAGCCTGATGCATCAACTCTACGCGCCCTTCCAGCGCAACCATGAACGCATCATCATCATGGACGTACGCAGCGCCGAGCTCACCAAATACGCCGCCAACGCGATGTTGGCCACTCGCATCAGCTTCATGAACGAACTGGCCAATTTGGCTGAGGCTTTGGGCGCCGACATCGAACACGTACGCCAAGGCATCGGTGCCGACCCGCGCATTGGCTACCACTTTCTGTACCCTGGTTGTGGCTATGGTGGGTCTTGTTTTCCCAAGGATGTTCGCGCCTTGATGAGCACCGCGGAAGGCGTTGAACACCCCATGCGCATACTCGGGGCCGTCGAGAGTGTGAACAACGCGCAAAAGCAGGTGCTGCTGAACAAAATCACCGCGCGTTTGGGGCACGACCTCCAAGGCAAGACCATTGCGGTGTGGGGCCTGGCCTTCAAGCCCAACACCGACGATATCCGCGAGGCGCCCAGCCGCACGCTCATCGTCGGTTTACTCACCCGCGGTGCGCGCGTACGCGCCTACGACCCCGTGGCCATGCCCGCCGTGCAGAAGGCGCTTGCCAGTCAAACCGGCATAAGCTTCGCCAGAAGCCCGCTGGAGGCTGCGGCTGGTGCCGATGCACTCGCCATCGTTACGGAATGGAAAGAGTTTAGATCTCCAGATTTTGATCTACTCCACGCCACCATGCGCAGCCCGATCATCTTCGATGGCCGCAATCTGTACGACCCCCGCGTGATGCAGCAAGAAGGGTTCGAGTACTTTGCCATCGGGCGCAAGGCAGCCAATGCCGGCAAGGCAAGTTTGCGCGCCGACAACGCGACTAGGGTTGCGATCGATCAAACCAAGAAAGAAAGCGCAAAGTGTTCGAGTTAGGTGAACCCAACGAAGCGCGGATTGCCGTCATCGGCCTCGGCTATGTGGGGTTGCCCCTGGCCGTGGAGTTTGGCAAGCGCTATCCAACAATCGGTTTCGACATCAAGGAACAGCGCATTGCCGAATTGCGCTTGGGCCGCGATCACACCTTGGAAGTTGATGCTGAGGAACTCAAAGCTGCGGAGTTCTTGCGCTTTGAATCTGACCGCGAGGCTCTGCGCCAGTGCAACGTTTACATCGTAACTGTGCCGACCCCGGTCGATGGCGTCAACCGCCCGGATTTTCGACCTCTGGTGGGTGCCTCGCAAACGGTAGCGAGTGTCATGCAGTCGGGTTCGGTGGTCGTCTATGAATCGACCGTCTATCCCGGCGCCACCGAAGAAGTCTGCGTACCTCTGCTTGAACAGGGCTCGGGCCTCAAGTTCAACCAGGATTTCTTTGCCGGCTACAGCCCGGAGCGCATCAACCCGGGTGACAAAACTCATCGGCTGCCGACGATAAAAAAGGTCACCTCAGGCTCGACACCCGCGGCGGCCGATTACGTTGATGCACTCTACGCCAGCATCATCACCGCTGGCACTCACAAGGCCGCCAGCATCAAAGTTGCCGAAGCGGCGAAAGTCATCGAAAACACCCAGCGCGACCTCAACATCGCACTGATGAACGAACTCTCGCTGCTCTTCAATCGTTTGGGCATCGACACCGTCGACGTTCTCGAAGCCGCTGGCACGAAGTGGAATTTCTTGCCCTTTCGGCCCGGTCTGGTGGGTGGTCATTGCATTGGCGTGGACCCCTACTACCTGACGCATAAAGCGCAAGAGGTCGGCTATCACCCCGAGGTGATCCTCGCCGGCAGGCGCATCAATGATGGCATGGCGGGCTACGTGGCCGACCAGGTACTGAAACTGATGACCCACCGCAGGCTGCAAATCGTGGGCTCCAAAATTCTTGTTCTTGGTCTCGCGTTCAAAGAGGGCTGCCCGGATGTGCGTAACAGCAAGGTAGCCGACATTATTAAGGAACTCGCGGCGTACCACGCGGATGTCGATGTTTACGACCCCTGGGTCGACGCGCAGGAAGCGCAGCACGAGTATGGCCTTCTCCCCCTAAGCTCCGCGCCAGCCAAGGGGGCCTACGATGCCATTGTGCTCGCCGTCGCGCACCCGGAATTTAAGGCGCTCGGTGCGGCTGGAATTCGGGCCTTTGGGCGACGCGAACACGTATTTTTCGATGTGAAATCGGTTTTCGCTAAGAGCGAGTCAGACGGAAGGTTGTGAGTATGCGTATTTTGGTTACCGGCACTGCCGGCTTCATTGGCAATGCGCTTGCACTGCGCCTACTCGAACGTGGTGATGAAGTCATCGGCGTGGACAACGTCAACGACTATTACGACGTTCGACTGAAGCATGCCCGCCTTGCGCGTTTGCTGCCGTTCAAAACATTCACCGACATCCGCGCCGACATCGTTGACCGGCCCGCCATGGCCCGGCTCTTTGCGGAGTACAAACCGCAGCGTGTAGTCAACCTCGCCGCGCAGGCCGGCGTGCGTTACTCCATCGAGCACCCCGAAACCTACATCGACACCAACGTAGTGGGCTTTGGCAACATTCTTGAAGGTTGCAGGCATAACGGAGTAGAGCATCTGGTGTATGCCTCGTCGAGTTCCGTGTACGGCGCCAACACCAAGCTACCGTTCTCGGTACATGACAACGTAGATCACCCCATGAGCCTTTACGCTGCAACGAAGAAGGCAAATGAACTGATGGCGCATACCTACAGTTCGCTCTTCGGACTTCCAACCACCGGCCTTCGTTTCTTTACGGTGTATGGACCCTGGGGCAGACCCGACATGGCGCTGTTCAAGTTTACTCGATCGATCCTTGCCAGCGAGCCAATAGATGTCTTCAATCACGGGAATCACAAGCGCGATTTTACGTACATTGACGACATAGTTGAGGGTATCGTCCGGCTCCTTGCTTTGCCAGCTATGCCTGACAAAGGCTGGCAGAGCGAGACGCCAATGGTTGGCCGAAGTTACGCACCGTATCGCATCTACAACATTGGAAATGGCAAGCCCGTGGAGTTAATGCGGTACATAGAAGTACTCGAGCGGTGCTTGGGGAAGACAGCGAAGTTAAACTTGCTGCCCTTGCAGGCCGGGGACGTGCCCGACACTTGCGCTGACGTGGAGGCGCTTGTTGTTGACGCCAATTATCGACCTACCGTCTCGGTCGATGTCGGCGTCAAACGATTTGTAGACTGGTATCTGGAATACCATGGAGTCATGGCGGCTTGATCTCGCCGCCGGGCCGAAAAAGGTTCGCTATCTGGACCCGAATACACCAATGCTCCGCAAGTATCTCCTCAAGACATGGCCGGTAACAATGGCATCCGCCTTGGCCGGGTTTTGCGGCACTTTACTCACCGTGAGGCTCATTGGACTTGAGTCCTATGCTTCCTACGGAATTGACCTTGCCAAACTCTCCGTCGTCCTGCTCCTAACCGAGGCGGTGCCCGCCTCTTTCTCAATTTTTCGGCAGCAGGAGGACAATAGGTTCAAAGATGCGCTGCCAGCGTATTTTTTATCCTGCGTGCTTCTAACGCTCCCTCTTATTTACGCCCTGTCCGCAACTGGCTACTTTTCCGCTTTCAGTGCCTGGGTCTACATTTACGCCGCCGCCGTGGTAGTGCAGCGCTATTTGGATGCCCAGTCCCAGGCCGATGGCAAGGCCCAAGTGTTTTTTCTCATTCCCTTGATCACAAATTTGGTACGAGCCATTGTCCTTTACACACTGCTCTTCTTTCCTGCACATGTCCAACCCGAAGACGCGGCATGGGGAGGTCTGGCTCTTGGGTCAGTGATCGCCCTAATTGCCGCTTTCGTGAGGAATCCAGCGTACCTCAAACCATGCGGTGTGAAACAAGCCAGGCAATCCCTTCTTTATCTCTGGCACCTGCGCAGTGAATACTACGGGTATTACCTAAATAGTCTTCTCAAGCGTTGTCGCGATGTACAAATGCCTCTAATTTGCGACTGGTACGTATCGGATCGCAGCGAGATAGGGCGGTATTTGCTGGTGTGTCGAGCCGTTGAGTTTGCTTGTGGACAATTGCGCGTAATCGAGGCCTTCTTGGGAAATGTTGGATTGCGTGCCGAGCTCGCCGGAAACAGACTTCAGGGTTTGCTAGTAGCCGCTTGCATCGCCCAGGTGGGCGCGGTGCTTGCAGCGCTAGTGCTCATTTCTCAAGCAGAGTTGGCGTCGTCGTCACTTACTCTTGCTCTGGTCGCTAGCCTAATCGTCTATCCGTACACTTTTGAAATTGGTGCGAGATCCGACGCGTACGCGATTTATGCACCTATCCGCGTAACCTACGCTCTCGGTGCTTTTGTTATCGGAGTCATTGCGACTGTCGGTGTTCTCTCGTTAACAGTCGGCCTGACGGCAACCACCTTGGTCTTTGCGCCAATCATCGGGCAGTCACTTGCTGCGCTCACTTACCCTCTCTTCTTCTCGCACCGAAACGTGCGATTGGTGCGGAACAAGGGCATCAAGAGAAAGAACCCGCACACAATGAAGACGAATTCAAATAAGAAGCTTGTTTACATTCTAAATTATGCAAGTGCTGATGATACGCAGCATTATGTTCATGTGTTTAATCTTCTAGAGAAACTGCAACTACGTGGGTGGTCCATAGTCCTTCTGAGCGAAAAGGGTGGCGTAGGTGTGCAAAAGGTGTTTGGCCAAGAAGTCCGTTACATGTCACGTGACGGAAATTGGACGCGCGTTCTTCAACTGGCAAAAACGCTACTGTCTCTGCGAAGGGCAGGTTACAAGCTAGTTTTTGTCCGTATATCCAAACCGGCAGCACTTACGGCCGCGATTCTGGGCGCTTTCGCGGGCTGGAAAACACTTTATTGGTTAAGCGGGACAAATCAAGACTTGGATCAAGGCCAGCAGCTATTTAGACGCGTCCTTAACAATGCCCTAACTGGCGCCATATACCGCTTTATCGACTATTTTGTAACGGGTCCTGAGACTATGGTGGCGTATTTCCGTACTACTCTGCGCATACCCGATGAGAAAATGATGCTGCTTTACAACGACATTGAGTTGTCCGCATATCGCGCCAAGAATATGGGGTTTGGGCGGGATTCGGGCGCAAAGCAAATCCTTTTCGTACATAGTCTTTCTCCGAGCAAGGAAGCTACGCGCTACTTTCCGGCCCTCGTGGCAACACTGAGCAAGATTGCGCCAGATGTGGGGGGTATCAACCTACGGTTGATCGGCGAGGGAAAGGAGCGCGCCCAGCTCGAAGCAGCGGCGGTAGCCGCAGGCCCCGGCCTAGGCATCCACTTTCTCGGAAGCGTCCCGAACCGAACAGTGCGCGAATACTATTCTGCGGCAGACATATTCATTATGCCGAGCTATCGGGAAGGTATGCCTCGAGTAATTCTGGAAGCCATGGCAATGGGCTTGCCGATAGTTACGACTGATGCCGGCGGTACCCGCGACTTGCTTGGGCCCCTGCAGCAAGCCTTCGTTGTGTCACGTGACGATCCCCGGGCATTCGCAAACAAGGTTGCGAGTCTTGTGGGGGATATCGATACGCAGAGGTTACTGGCCCGAGAAAACCGAAAGTTCGTTCAGCGATTCTCGACGGAATCTGTTGCTACAATGTACGATGCAAAGCTGTCGGCTCTTCTTCTTAGAACCGCTCCGCGAGCATGACTGAGTTCGCTGATCTTAGTGTGCTGCACTTGGGAGCGGGACGACATCGCCCAACTGACAGCGCTCATCCGACTTTCGAGATATGGCGTTCTCTGGCGAAAGGGTTCAGGCGCTATACGGTCGTCAACCGCTCTACACAACAGACGCTGACAGTCATTCAGGAAGGGAATCTCAGCGTCTACCTTATCCCGAGCCGCGCGGCGCGCGAAGCAGAATTTCTCTTTACTCAATTCGAAGCGCTTGCAATTGCTGACAGGGCAGAAGCCGATGTCGTAATATCACAGTCGCCAGTTCTCGGCGGGTGGGCTGGGCTTGCCATAATGAGACGACGAGGCGCGAGGCACCTCGTCGAACTTCATGGCAATGAATTCTTCAAGCCAGCCTCGGTCTTCAGCAAGGATTGGGCAATCCAGAGATTGAGCCATCCCGTACTGCATCGCGCCAACAGGATCAGAGTTTTGAGTGACCGGATGGGCAGCGAACTTTCATCGAAATATGGCTCACGATTGACTGGTCGCATTGTCACGTTGCCACCTCGCGTTGATCTATCGAAATTCAAATCGAAGTCGTCATGGATCACTGATGCCCGGCTAAAGGTTGTGATGGTGGGCACGGTAAACCGCAACAAAGGGCAGCACAGGCTTATAGACGCGGTGCTCAGTGCTGGCGCGCCAGTGGATATTTGGGTTGTCGGAGATGGCCCGGATCTTGATGATTGCCGTCGAACGGCCGGTCGTCTTGGGGCGGGGGATACGGTAAAGTTCTTTGGTCGAGTCACGCATATCCAGTTGGCCGATATCCTCCTGGCGGCAGACGTCTTCGTCCAATTTTCGCACCAGGAGGGTACACCCCGCGCGATCATGGAAGCTATGGCGGTGGGGCTGCCGATAGTCACCACAAATGCCGGTTTCTGTGCCGACATTGTAGCCGATGGTATTGAAGGATTTGTCTTGGGTCCAAACCCGGAAGGGGAGGTGGTTGGGGTGCTTACACGATTGCTGCACGACGACGCCCTTCGTGCCCACATGGGGCAGGCGGCAATACAGCGCGCGACGAGGGATTACGATGCGGTAAGACTTTACGGGCAGTATCGTGCGCTTATACTGGAAACAGCCAATTCATGACCACGGCTGGTGATCTACTAGTTTTTGCGTGTGGGCGAGTGCAGGGCATTGGAGTCTGGCCCGGACTTATGGGCATGCAGAGAGATGCTGATATCGCTTTCGTGTTAACAGTCATGGGCGAGAATTGGACGATGGGGCGCTCTAGGATCCACGATTGGGGTTGGCATGCTAAGGCCTTCAATAGGTCGTGGCTTGCTGATTTTGACGAATGCAAGGATGTTTTGGTTCGATGACAGCGTCGAGACATGCGATAGCGAGACCGGGATTTCGGATCATTCGCGCATATTTCAGCTATCCTCCAATGATTGGCGGCATGGAGGCCCATATTCAGCGGCTTAGTCAAGCGCAGCGAAATATTGGCATCGATGTGCTGAATGTGTTCAACCGGGGGGTGGCAGATGAGCACTCTGTCCAGGTATTTCGGGGCATTGATTTACGCGGGATTGCGCCGGCCGTCCTCAGAAACCTCGTGTTCTATTTTGGGGTTTGGCTTGCGCGACGACGGCTTGTGCGAACCGACATGCCAACGGTCCTCCACGTGCACGGAGACTGGAGTGATTTTCTATTTTCGAAGACGCTGGCGAGAGCCATTGGGGCGGCACTAGTTGTGGCGAGTATTCACGGCTCGGCAAAGAAGAACTCGAGCCAAATCTATCGTCGATCGCTCTCTCATTGCCAGCTTGTTTTCGCGACAGGTAAGCGAGAGCAGGAATTTCTAGCGACCGTTTTGGGGCGCACAGTGCACCACCTTCCGAGTGCGCCGCTGGATGTTTTTTGTAAGGCGGTGGCGCCCAGCAAAACAACTAGCTACGACGTAATTACGGTCGCGAACTTTGTGGAGGCCAAGTCGCTTGATCTCGTGCTTGATTGTGCGGCGCATCGGCCTGAGTGGCGCTTTGCAATTGTTGGCGGTGGCCCTGGACTTGCAGGGATGCGCGAACTGGCAGCAAGACGGAGCATCACCAATGTCGATATGCCCGGCCCGCTGCCACCGGAGAGAGTGGCAGATATCCTGAGGTCTACTCGAGTATTTCTTCTTGTGTCAAAAGTGGAAGGTACGCCGACGGCCCTTCTGGAGGCGATGGCGTGCGGCTTGCCGGTTGTTACTACTCCATCAAACGAGTACGGCTGGTTAATTGAGCAGGGCGTGCACGGCTATATTTCGAAGTCCTGGGTGGCAGAGGAATTACTGTTTGGCATTGAGCGTTTCCTCTCCAACGGGGCGAGGCGGGAAGCTATTTGCGAGGTCAACCAGGCGAGAGCGAGAAGTTTCACTTGGGCGGAGAACGCGGAGCGAGTTGCCGCGCTAATTGCGCAGCATTTGGGCGTCAAAGGCGTTCACACATGATTTCTTCCAGAGTGTTACAGGTGATAACCGGCCTAGGTGCCGGAGGTGCTGAGCGCCTGGTACTGGATCTCATGGCGGTGTTCGACAAATCCCGGTTTGAAGTGGGTTTGGTATCTATCGCGAGTGATCTGAGCGGCATGAAGGTTTTTGGTCATGCGGATTTGCCAGTTGAAGTCTTCGATCTGGGGGCGGCGCTCCCATTTAAGGAATTCAGTGGCCTGGCAAGATATATCGATCATTTCAGGCCGGAGGTCGTTCACGCGCACATGTTTCACAGCCTGGTTGCTACACTAGTGGCGCGATCACTTTGCTCCACTAGATTTGCTGTGTGTTTTACAAGCCATAACGCACGTCACACCAGGGGCCGCAGTCTAGCACTTTGGGCAACTCGTCGACTGCGTGATATGGACATAGTTTTTGATGCCAACCAGCACTTGGCTCTGAATGCGGCAAGAACTGTAGTTATTGGTAACGGCATTGTTGTCGGCGATCCTCCAGCCCGGACCCCTTGGTCTTCCGCGACCGGTATCCGTCTACTTTCTGTGGGGCGATTGGCGGAGCAAAAGGACCCGCTTGGGTTGATTAGAGTCTTTGAGCGCGCTCGACTTGACAACGCGACTTTAGAGTTTGTGGGTGCCGGGCCGCTGGAGGGCGCGGCGCGGGCGCTCGCCAGACAGCTTGGTCTAGGCGAGCAGGTGAGGTTTTCGGGAGTCTGCAACGACGTACGAGAACGGATGCGGGCGGCTGATGTGTTGGTGATGCACTCCCGCTATGAAGGCATGCCGATGGCCGTACTTGAGGCTGGCGAAACGGCCATGCCGGTGTTGGCAACACCTGTGGGAACGATACCAACCCTACTTCGGGAGGGGCGCGGCTTCCTTGCCCGACCAGATGAATTCTGCTCGACGCTGAGGCATGTGGCCCTAAATCCGTTCGATGCCATCGAGGCCGGAAGACGTTTACGAGAGCACGTCGTCAAGCACCACTCGATAGAGAAAACAGCGCGCCGCCATGAGAGCGCCTATCTTGAGTTGATTTCGTCAAAATGATCAACCAGGCATCGCCACCCCCCTTTCTAAGAGTTGCGAGACGCCGGGCAACTAGCGGTCGCTGGGCTGAGTTCTACGTAGTAGTCATACTGGCGTTTGGTACCTTTTTGTCAGTAATCTCAGCCTTTTTCGAAGCAGAACCGAGTACTCGCTCTGCGATCAATCTGGGTGTTCTGACGATTGCATCCATGGCTTTGTCAAAGTCCGTCGGCATAGCCCGATTGACGGTAGCAAATGCCGCTAGCGCGGCAATTGCTTGGTTGGTCGGCGCGCAGTTGTTAAGTGGAGTGTTCGCGCAACTCTCTGGGGCGAGACTAGACTCAACCGACATGTGGAAATGGATGGCCCAAGCTATTGGTCCGATTGTTGTCTTCTGGCCCTGCTACGAGTGGGCTCGCACCGCGTACAACGATGCACCTATCGACATTGGTCTGCGCAGCGTTGCTGTCTTGGCAATCGGCTCCGTGTCTTTCGAAGCAGCGGGGATCCTATCTTTCGAGACCTATGGTGATAGGTATTTTGGCCCCATCGGCGACAGTGTCGCATGGCTGCTCTGCATCGTAGCGCCGTACTTTCTCTTTAACAGGGCTATCGGTTTTGCCACTCTTAGTATACTGGCATTGCTACTCACGCAGTCGAGAGGTGGCGCAATTGTTTGTGTGGCCACGATCCTGACTATGCTCGGCATTCAAGGGCGCCGTAGGGGGGGGGCGGCGCGGGGGATCGTCGTTCTGTCAGTGGTCTTTGTCGCAGGCTTTCTGTTCTCTGAACAACTCTCCGGGCTCCTGAATCGATTTGCGGACGGTGTGATGCTGGAAAGTGACAGAATCGAGACAACGGATTTCACACTTGAACTTTTCGAGACAGCACCATTGCTTGGCCTAGGTTACGGCGCTCATACTTACACCTGGAGTCGTGCCGGATATGAGTCTTTGCCACTTGATGGCCTCTTCGGTGTACCCACATCAACTCTTGCGCAACTGCTGGCGGATACTGGACTATTCGGAACGCTGCCATATTTCATTCTTTTCTTCACAGTAGTTGCGAGCCTTATTTCTCTGGTGTCACTTGTTGGGCCCAGTCAGAATGAGAAGGTAATTTCGCTCGGTGTGTGGCTGACGTGCTTTATGGCCCTAAACCAAAGCGCTTCGTGGTTACTTCCTAGCTCCCTTCTGGCACCCTTTGTATTCGCGTTTTGTGGAATTGTCGTCGGTGCAAGCGCGAACACACCGAGAGCGAATTCGCGCGATGGTGCTATTCGCCGGCGCGGTACGGCGACCTAATGAGGAAATGCCAGCTCGAAGGCAGTGGAGTAGCTGAATAGCACATGTTCAATGTGAATTTCCTCAATCGCCTGCGCGAAGCCGAACTTGAATTGGTGATGGAGAATTTTCGCCCTGGCGCAAGGATTCTCGATTTTGGTGCCGGTACAGGGGCGCAGGCTAGCTACTTGACGGCACGGGGCTACAACGTTGTTGCGATAGACTTACCTGCGTCAGGTTATGGGGATTCGAGGGTGTTCCCAATTATTGACTATGATGGCGGTATTATTCCCTTGCCCGACGCTTCGATAGATATCGTGTTCTCTTCCAACGTGCTTGAACACGTTGATGGATTTGGGAGGGTAATGGCAGAGTTTCGTCGCGTTCTTCGAGAAGGTGGCTATTGTGTGCACCTGATGCCATCGGTCCCTTGGCGTGCCTGGACGTTTTTGGCAGGATTGCCAACCGCGGTGACCGCAGCGGGTCGACTCGCCGCAGATTTCACTCGCCCTCCCGCTGGCGTGACCCGGGCTCAAGCCGCCCTGCAGAATCTCAAGACGGGGGTTGGGGCGCTCATCCCAATTGGGCACGGCACTTCACCCGAGGGGGTTTCCGAACTCTGGACGTTTTCCGCAACCTGCTGGCGCTCGAAATTTGAGGCGCAACGGTTTCGAGTGCTGCGCTGGTACCCACTTGGTCTATTTCATACAGGGCACATGGTTCTCGGACCGCGATTCTCCATTCAACAACGTAGGTGTTGGTCGGCGCGTCTAGGTAGTGCGGCAAATGTGTTTGTGGTGGAGCCGGAGTGACTAATTCATACATAGCTGTTTCTGGCAACCGATAGGACCACAGTAGCCCAATGTGCGGAATTGCAGGCGCACTACTCGCAGCGCCACGTAGCGGACTTGAACAATCAGTCCGACGAATGAGCAACAGTCTCAACCATCGAGGGCCTGATGATGGCGGTGTTTGGGTTGATGACCAGCATACGCTGGCACTTGGGCACCGCCGGCTCGCGATTGTGGAATTATCGGCCGCTGGTCACCAGCCGATGCATTCGACCGGCCAACGCTTTGTAATTGTCTTCAATGGCGAAATATACAACCACAATAAGCTGCGTCTCGAACTCCACAAGAGCAATACGTCGATCGAGTGGCGTGGGCATTCAGATACCGAGACCTTATTGGCTGCTTTTGAAGTCTGGGGCATTGAAGCTACACTGCAACGATGCACCGGCATGTTCGCCATTGCTCTTTGGGATAGGCAAACTCAAACTCTTACCCTTGCACGCGATAGAATGGGCGAAAAGCCGCTGTATTACGGCTGGCAGGGCGATGCCTTTCTATTCGGTTCAGAACTCAAGGCTCTGAGAGCTTACCCGGGTTTTCGGGCGGACATCAACCGCGATGCACTCTGCCTATACATGCGATACAACAATGTGCCAGCGCCATATTCGATCTACCAAGGTATTCAAAAGCTTCTCCCCGGCACATGGGTAGAAGTTTCGCGTCGAAAGCGCGACCCACAAATGAGGACCTATTGGTCCGCAATAGATGCCTGCCACGCGGGGAAAGCCGAGCCTTTTACTGGTTCGGCAACAGCTGCCGTGGATGCTCTCGAAACCTTGCTCAGCGGTACCATCGAGCAGCAGATGATGGCTGATGTTCCTCTTGGTGCTTTTCTCTCTGGCGGTATCGACTCCTCAACTGTTGTTGCCTTAATGCAGGCACAGTCCAGTCAACCAATACGTACTTTTTCGATCGGCTTTCATGAGCAACAATGTGACGAAGCAGCATTTGCCAGGTCAGTGGCCCGACACCTGGGGACAATACACACAGACTTATACGTTACGCCTGCTGAATGCCTCCGGGTAATTCCATGTTTGCCTGCTCTGTATGACGAACCTTTTTCCGATTCTTCACAGATCCCGACGTTTCTGGTCTCTCAGCTGGCAAGGCAGCATGTCACGGTGTCACTGTCGGGAGACGGCGGTGATGAATTGTTTGCTGGCTATAACCGATATCAAATTACTTCGCGCACCTGGGCGAAGTTGTCACTTCTTCCACGGCCAATTCGACATTGGCTAGCCAATGCCATCACTAGCATTTCACCCAACAGATGGAATCGAATCGCTGACGGCCTAAGGCCTACCCTGCGCGCGTTCGGCGATTGGGCGAATATAGGGGACAAACTGCATAAAGGTGCGGCGGTCATGACTAGCAAATCGGTGACAGATTTGTACCTAGGACTGGTGTCCGCTTGGTTGGATCCCTCCAAAGTAGTTCTAGGTGCTAGCGAGCTACCGACTTTGCTAGGGGGCCAGGCGTCTGCGCTTGGCCATCTCAGTATCATCGAACACATGATGATGCTCGATTTGCTCACCTACTTGCCTGACGACATCCTTTGTAAAGTTGATCGCGCTGCAATGGGTGTATCACTCGAGACCCGAGTGCCGTTGCTTGATCACCGAGTCGTCGAATTTGCGTGGCGGCTCCCGTTAACATACAAGCTGCGCGAAGGCCAAACGAAATGGGCGCTGCGCCAAGTGCTGTATCGCCACGTCCCAAGAGAACTCGTCGAACGCCCGAAGGTGGGCTTTGCCGTGCCCATCGACCAGTGGTTGCGTGGGGCGTTGCGGCAGTGGGCGGACAACCAACTTGACGAATCGCGCCTGCGCCGGGAGGGCTTCTTTAACCCCGCGCCGATCCAAAAGAAATGGGCCGAGCATTTGAGTGGGAAGCGCAACTGGCAAACTCCCCTTTGGAATGTCCTAATGTTTCAAATGTGGTTAGAAGAGGAGCGTGCTCATTGAAACCAAAGGTCCTGATCGCTCTCAATGCCACATGGAACCTGGTAAATTTTCGGGCAGGCCTCATTCGCTGCATGATGGAGGCCGGGTACGAAGTGCTTGCTGTCGCACCATTCGATGAACATGTCACGCGGCTCGCCGAGCTCGGTTGTTCCTACCTTCCGTTAGCGATGGAGAACAAGGGAACCAGCCCAACACGCGATATGCAGCTGCTCTGGCGGTTCTGGTGTTTGCTTCGCCGCGAGAGGCCTCATGTTTTCCTCGGCTACACGGTCAAGCCAAACGTCTACGGTTCGTTAGCAGCACACGCTCTGGGCATTCCAGTTATCAACAATATAGCCGGACTTGGTGCCGTATTTATCAAGCCGAGCTTCCTCACGCGATTGGTGAAAATGTTGTATCGTGCTGCGCTCCTGCGCTCGTCAAAGGTATTCTTCCAGAACGAAGATGATCGGCAAATGTTTGTCGAGAGTGGGCTGGTCTCTCCCTCAGTAACTGATCGCTTGCCCGGCTCCGGCGTTGATCTGGGTCAGTTTGCGTTGGCGCCACTACCTGCTTCGCAGCAACCAGATGTGCGCTTTCTGCTGATCGCGCGCATGCTTTGGGACAAAGGCGTGGGAGAATATGTCGAAGCGGCCCGCTTGGTTCGGCAGCGCCATCCGAACGCGCAGTTTGGTTTGCTTGGATTTTTAGACGTGCAGAACCCCGCCGCTATTCCTCGTGAACGGGTATATGAATGGGTGGCAGAGGGTGTGGTGCAGTATCTCGGTACCGCGGATGATGTGCGTCCGCACATAGCCGAAGCGGACTGCGTGGTTCTTCCATCCTACCGAGAAGGTGTGCCGCGTACATTGCTCGAAGCGGCTGCGATGGGGCGGCCAATCATCACCACCGATGCCGTGGGCTGCAGAGATGCCGTGGATGACGGATTGACGGGATACCTTTGCCGCGCGAGAGACGCCGCGGACCTTGCGGTAACGATGGAGAGGATGATCGCGCTTTCGGCCGAGAACCGTGCCCAGATGGGGCTGCGGGGGCGCGAGAAGATGGAGCGCGAGTTCGATGAACGGGTTGTGATCGAAAAATATCTTCAAGCAATTGGCGAGATTATTGCGCGGCGGTAGGTGCGCGGAGTTCACAATTGGAAGCTAGCCATTGTCTTCCGGAGGCGGGTCAAGTTGGGTCGCCAAATCGGCGCCAGCCGATCTCCGATCGGCGCGGGAACCAGCGCAAGCTGAACTGAAATGGATTTCAGCAACGCCGGTGGGTTTGGAGGTTGCTCGCGATAGGGCAAAGAGCTCGCGCCTTCCGGCGCTTCTACAATGGCAGCGGGCGGGCGACATCGATTCGGCCGATGACAATGGCTTACGCCGGCATGGCGGCGAGGCATGTCGCTTGCGCCTCAATTCCCTTCAAAATGGACGTGCTGACTCTGGTCGGAAAGCCGGGAGGCAACTCGGCGGCAATAGTGGCGAGCACTGCGGGCACTTTGGCCAGCACGTCCTGGATGACGTGCTCGAAATTCCGGCCCATGGCGTTGCGTTTGGCGGTCTCGTTCCAGTGGCGTCTCTGAATGCGATCGATGAGGTCGTGTTTGTTTTTGCCCCGCACCGCCATGGCGAGTTTTAGCTTTTTGCGATCGAATAGACTCGGCCCGGAGCCGGTGACGGGCCATGCCGACATGACGTCGTAGAGCGGCGTGAGGCGAAAGCGCCCTTCGGGTTCCAGAAGAATGCTGAAGTTTTTGGCATGCCCGTCCGGCGCAGCCAGCAGCCAGAAGATGAGCTGCGTTCTGAGAAACCGCTCGCGGTCGGCTTCGGCCTCCTGACTGCCGCGCAGCAGGTCGAGAATGGAGTCGATTCCCGGCCCGCCGTGGCTCTCGTATTTGCGTTGAGGCGAAACACCCAGCGCCTGACAAAAATCTTCCTGGGGAAGCCTCGCCCACCAGCCTGGGAAGCGGCGGCGGTCAAAGCGCTCGACCACGAGCACCTTGTGCGGCCCGAAGTTTTCGATCCAGCATTTTGCTGCCGGCAGGCCGAAGGCGTGGAGCACGCGGCTGCACAGCCATTCGTTTTCCACCGAGCTGGAAAAATCTGCCTGTACGGCGCCTACCCGACCCAGCGGCAGTTTGAGAATGTGGGTCGTGGGTGTGGCGCCCAAGGGAAGTTGCCAACGATGGTCGAGCCGCAGCAGCGCCGTTTTCTCCTGCGCGCCGGCGAGTGAAATGCGCAACTCGTTCACGTCGCTCACTTCCGGCGAGGCCGGGCTCAATGTCCGGTTCAGTAGGTTCACGATTGCGGCAGTGGTGAGCGGCCGTGCCTCGATGCGGCGCACTTGCGGTCTTGGCGAGGCGGCCGGTAGAAGCTGCACGGCACCCACGCAGTCTCGCCCGATGGCCTCGAGCAGCTGGAAGGCATGGCTGGGGCTCACGCCGTGGCGGCGCGCAATGCGGGCGCGAATATCGCGGCTGTCCGGCAGCAGGTTGTCGAACCAGGCTTCGACGATGTCGCCGCGGAATGGGCGTGTTTCGCGCGCGAGGGGAAGTGAGAGCGAGATCGGGCGCCGCTGCGGGTTGGCGAGCCACGCCTCGGTGTAAGCAAAACTGTGACCCTCGCGCGGCGACACGGACCAGGTACCGACCCGCTCGCCGTTCATCCAAACATCGAGCGCTTGGGAATGCGACGGCCGACCCGCCACTACCACGCCTCCCGCAAGGCCTTGCCACGGGTCGCGGGCTTGCGTGGGGGCGTGCGACGCGGAGCTACCTGAAGCTCGGCACCGAGTGCCATCAGTACCGTCAGGAGCTGGTTGAGGGAGACCTCTTCGGGAAACCGCTCGATGCGCGAAATCCGCTCCTGCGATAGCCCAATTTTTTCCCCCAGCGCGGCCTGCGACAAACCCTGGCTCTTGCGCAAATGCTGCAACAGCGGCGCCAGTTGTCCAGTGGTGGTGATCGGCGTGTTCATGAAAGGAGAGGTAGAACGAATAAGCAATACCACAAGAATATGCGCGCTAACGAATTATGTCAATATATGCCGGAACGCGCATATTGGCGATTTTGTAGAAGCGGCGGCAGCCGCGAAGAGGCCGTTCGAAAACGCGCTCCGTTTCAACCGTCACCATACGACTCGTCTCCCGGACGCCGCGACTCAGGGCCGCGAACAATCCGCCATGAGCGCGCAATTCACACCAGGAAAAAGTGGAGTAACACTCCCGAATTTCATGGTATATGATGTGAATCATGATTCCTCGCCCAAGGCCTATTCTTCGTCTCCGCAAAGCGCTGACCGAATTTCCGGTCGTCGCTTTGCTTGGGCCACGGCAAGTTGGCAAGACGACACTCGCCGCGCAAGTGGCGGCGAAGTGGCCGAAGGCGGTCCATCGTTTCGATTTGGAAGACCCGGACGACCAGGCGCGCTTGACTGACGCTGCCTTCGTCTTGAAGGCCTTGAAGGGGCTGATCGTTCTCGATGAAATTCAGGCGCGGCCGGATCTCTTTCCGCTGCTTCGCGTTCTGGCGGACCGCCCGCAGCGGCCGGCACGCTTCTTGTTGCTCGGCAGTGCGGCCCCGGAACTCATGCGCCATACTTCCGAATCGCTCGCCGGTCGCGTGTTTTTCCACGAACTCGATGGCTTGGCGCTGGACGAGATTGCGCCCGCGCGGGGGCGAGACAACTACTTGGACGCGCGCTGGTTAAGGGGTGGATTCCCGCGCGCCTTTCTTGCGCCAAGCCTGCGAGGCAGCCGCGATTGGAGGAGTGCGTTCATTCGCACCTACCTCGAACGCGATGTGCCGCAATTGGGCGTCAACCTGCCCGCAATCACCTTGCGCCGTTTCTGGACCATGCTCGCGCACTATCACGGGCAAACCTGGAACGGCAACGAGTTGGCGCGCGCGATGGGGGTCACCGGCAAAACGGTAACGCGGTATCTCGACATTTTGGAGGGCACTTTCATGGCCTTTCGCCTGCCGCCCTGGCACGCCAACCTTGGCAAACGCGAGGTGAAGGCGCCCAAGGTGTATCTGGCGGATTCGGGCATCGTGCATAGCCTGATGGGCATCGATACTCTGGCGGATTTGCTGGCGCATCCGAAGTGCGGAGCGTCTTGGGAGGGCTTCATGTTGCATGAGGTGATTCGCCGCACCGGCGCGCAGCGGGGCGAGGCATTCTTCTGGAGCGTGCACACCGGCGCGGAACTCGACTTGTTGATCGTTCGCAATGGTCGACGGGTGGGTTTCGAGTTCAAGCTGACGCAGTCTCCGCGGGTGACACCTTCAATGCGCTCCTGCCGCGAGGCGCTCGAACTGGAGCACTTGTATGTGGTGTGTCATGGTGCGGGCAAGCCCGCGCCGATGGCCGAAGGCATCACCGCGGTGCCTGCGGCTTGTTTGGCGGCGCCGGATTGGCAACCGCTCTAACGTACGGTTGCCCCACCGCGATGATGCGTGCCCGCAAGGTTTCTGTTGGAACGGCGGAAGCCGCGAAAAGCTGTTCGCCAATGCCTCACAGTTTTTTGGTTGACCGCAAACCCCTCGCGCCTTCCGGCGCTTCTAGGCATCCTCCCCCCAAGCGCGCCCGTGCCCTGCCGCCCCCCCCACCTCGGGAACATCTGGTGCGCCCGGCCCTCGCTGTGGCATTCTTCGTTCTTGGCGCTGCTTGCGGGCGTTTGCGCAGGGCTCTGCTGGGGTAGGCAGGGCGAATGGAGGCAGCCTCTGGGCCTCAAGCGATGGCGGTCTGACCAGGGAGACAACAGATGGGAGAACGGATTTCACCTGCGGAAGCCAAGCTGCCACAAACCGTGGCGCGCTATTGGCACACGCTGCGGCACCTCAAGCCGGTGCAGTTCTACGGCCGCGCCTGGGCAAAATTGCATCGGCCGCGAGTGATCGTGGCGCCGGCCGGCGAGCGACGGCGCAATTGGGCGAGCTGGGTGCCCTGCGCCCGCACGGCCTCGATGACGGGGGCGGACCGTTTTTGCTTCCTTGGTGTCGAGCGGTGCATCGCGTGGGCGGAAGATTGGGATCGGCCCGATTGGCCCAAGCTGTGGCGTTACAACCTGCACTATTTCGACGACTTGGTGGCCAGCGACGCCAACTTGCGCCGTGCCTGGCACCGTGAGCACATTCAGCGCTGGATTGGCGAGAATCCTCCGGCGCAGGGCAGCGGCTGGGAGCCCTATCCGGTCTCGCTGCGTATCGTCAATTGGGTCAAGTGGGCCTTGTCGGAAAACGTGCTCGACGATGAGGCCATGCTCAGCCTGGCGGTGCAGGCGCGCTGGCTCACGCAGCGGCTGGAACTGCACTTGCTCGGTAACCATCTGTGGGCCAATGGCAAAGCCTTGGTCTTCGCCGGCAGCTATTTCGAGGGCACGGAAGCCGCGGCATGGCGACGCCAGGGTTGCGAGATCGTGCGCGAGCAATTGCGCGAGCAAGTGCTGGAGGATGGCGGCCACTTCGAGCGCAGCCCGATGTATCACGCCATCGTGCTGGAAGACTTGCTCGATCTCATTCAGTTGGCGCAGGTGTACCCCAAACTTTACGAAGAAAGCGAAGTGCTGGACTGGAAAACCAAGGCGGTGAAGATGTTGCATTGGCTGCGCGTCATGTCGCATCCGGACGGCGAAATTGCTTTCTTCAATGATGCGGCCATCGGCATCGCCCCCCCGTATGAAGCCTTGCGCAAGTATGCCTTGGCCTTGGCGCTGCCTTGGGAAGAGCCGGCGATCGATGGGGTTACCAAGCTCTCGGCTTCGGGCTACTTGCGGCTGCAATGCGGGGAGGCGCTGGTGCTGGCGGACCTCGCACCGGTGGGGCCGGACTATTTGCCCGGCCACGCGCATGCCGACACTTTGAGCTTTGAGTTTTCGCTCGGCGGGCAGCGCGTGTTCGTCAACGGCGGTACATCCACCTATGAGCCCGGGCCGGAGCGGCAACGGCAGCGCGGCACCGCGGCGCACAACACGGTGGAGGTGGACGGCGAAAATTCCTCCGAAGTGTGGGCCGGCTTTCGGGTGGCGCGGCGGGCGCGCCCGCTCAAGGTTTCGGTGGTGGGCACGGCCAACCGCTTGTGCGCGGGCGGTGCGCACGACGGCTATTTGCGGCTGCCCGGCAAAGTGGTGCATCGGCGTGCTTGGCAGTTGGGTGCGGAGTGTCTTGAGGTGGTCGACGATCTCACCGGCCTTGCCAACGCGGCGGTGGCACGCTTTCATTTGCATCCCGACGCCAAGATCACCCCCGAGAGCACCATTCAACTGCTCGACGGGCGCACGATCTACTGGTCTTGCCTGGGCGGCAGCGCCAGCATCGAGGCGGACACCTGGCATCCGCAATTCGGACGATCCGTGGCGAGTCAGTGCTTGGCGATACGCTTTTCAGGAAGCCGCATAGAAGTGCGGTTTCGCTGGGGCTGAGGGCGCGGACCATGGGGTTGCTTGCTCACGCGCGACCTTTCGCGGAGAGGGCAAGTGCATGCTGGGGCAGGGGCTTCAGTGATCTTCGTTACCGGCATTGGTGCGCGGGCGGCGTTTCGCGGCGCGTCCATGCTCTGGCCGTACCTACGCTCGGGCTGGTTTTGCTGCTGAATCTTTGCGGGACCATGCCGGCCTTCGCGGCCACGGCGCAAGACGGCCTGGCGGCGTACAAAGCCGGTCGTTACGCGCGAGCGGTAAAAATTCTGCAACCCCTGGCGCGCAAAGACGATGCGCAGGCGCAGTATCTCCTGGGGGTGCTGCGCGAACGCGGTCAAGGTGTTCCGCGAGACCACGCGCGTGCCGCGTACTGGTACGCGCGGGCCATCACCAGCGGCGAGGTGCCGGCGGCCTATTGGCGCTTGGGGTTACTCTATCGCGATGGGCGGGGTGTGGCGCGTGACCTGGAGCGGGCGGGCAATTTGTTGGACACCGCCGCCGCGCGCGGCAGCAAAGAGGGTGCAAGAGATTTGCGCGCTTTGCGCGGTACCGAGGGTCAGTTGCGGGCGGGCGCGGCCAAGCCGGCGGCCGCATCCGCGCCACGCCAAACGCCGGCCCATGCCGCAACGGCGGAGGCAGGCGGCGCGAACGTGCCGCAAGAAATGGGCACCCGCGTGGCGAAATTTCAGGCGGCGGTGCGTGACGCTCCGCGTGACGAAGCGGCCCGGCAGGGCTTGGCCGACGCGGCCGTGACGACAGCCGAACTGGCGCTGGCTGCGGAGGCGTTGGAAGAAGCCGAGCGGGTTGCGGCGCTGCGCGAGTTCACCGTCGCCCAGTTCGGCGAAACGCCCTGGCGCTTAGGGCAAATGGCCAAACGCGGCAACGCGGCGGCGCAAGCCACACTCGGACTTTGGCACGATTGGGGGGTGGTGGTGGCGCGCGATGCGGTGCTCGCGTGCCAGGCCTTCGTCGAAGCTGCTGCTCTCGGGCATGCCGCCGCGCAGTATCGCGCGGCGCTGTGTCTAACCGGCGCGCAGCCCGAAGATGCGCGCCGCTGGTTGTTGGCCGCGGCGCGTGCCGGACATGCGGGCGCGCAGGAGCTCGCCGCTCGAGCCTGCCTGGAAGGCAAAGAGCGCGATCTGGAATGCGCGCGGCGCTGGCTGGAGCCCGCCGCGCGGGCCGGCCGCCCTGGGGCGATGGTGCTCCTGGGCTGGACGCTCAGTGCGGGAGGGGACGAGCGCGGCGCCAAGGATGCGTTGCGCTGGTACGCGCTGGCGGCGAATCGAGGCAACCTGGTGGCGCAGAACAATCTGGGTGAGTGTTACGAGCGCGGCAAGGGCATTGAAACCGACCCCGCGAAAGCTATTTCTTGGTATCGTCGCGCCGCCGAGGCCGGATTGGCGGCGGCGCAATACAATCTCGGGCGCATGCTTCGAGCCGGCGAAGGTGGCCCTCGCGATCCGCAAGCGGCGCGCGAGTGGCTCATTCGGGCAGCCGAGGGCGGGGTGGCCCAAGCGCGGCACCTGTTGGCCGAAGGAAGCCCGCCGCCTTAATCCTAGAAACCGCAGTTGACCGTTTCGCTTTTCCGCTCCCGCCAGGTAGTGAATAACCTATGGGCTGGTCTGGAACATCACCTGGTGGGTGCCCACGCTGCACACCCCATCGGCTGTGCTCAACTGAGGTTTCTAGATTAAGTGACGGTCAAGGTCGGTGCTGGTCGCACGAAAGGTGCGCCGAAAGGCGCGAGGCGTTGACCTTGGTTGTTTCCGCCGCGCGCGTACCCCGGACCATCGGCGCCGATTCCGCCCCCCCTGCACCCCGGCCAAGGTGCCGGGCATGCCCGGGTTGGCTGGCCATTGGGTGTGGCGATTGGAATACGCCCACGCCGCTTGGCCTCTGCCGCCGCGGCGACACGGCGCAACCCGAGCGTGGCCACTACACTTCCTGCGGCGGGCCGGCGATGAAGCCTTGATAGCCGTTGACGCCCAGCGCGGCGAGTTCGCTGACCGTTGCTTCGTCTTCCACGCCCAGAGCCAAGACCTCGATGTCGAGCGTCTTGGCGATGTGTACCACCGAGGATACGAAGAAGCGCTGTTGGGGGTCTTCCCGGAGCTGATGCAGGCAGCCGCGATCGAGCTTGATGTAAGCCGGCTTCAGGCGCAGGAGATACTCGAAGGCCTGGCGATGCAGGCCGAAGTTATCGACAGCAAGGCCCGCGCCGTAGACGCGCGCGAGGGCGGCAAAACGCTCCACGGCGGCGAGATCCCGCACGAGGGCGAATTCGGCGACTTCGAACACGATTTGGTTCGCCAGGCGGCCGGCGCCGCGCATGGCACTTTCGAACCAGGCGAGAAAAGCCGCATCTTGCAAACTGCGCACTGCGAGATTCACCGCCACCTGGCCGGTGAGGCGTTGACCGGGGGCGAGCGCGGCAAGCACGGTTTCGATCAGCTTGCGATCGATTGAGGTGGTGAGGTTGTGGCGCGCGGCCATGGGCATGAAGCGTGCTGCGCTGATGAGTTCGCCCGTGCTGCTGCGCAGTCGCCCCATGACTTCGAACTGGATGCGCTGCTTGGCCGGCAGGGAGAAGACCGGCTGGCCGACCAAGGCGAGGCGCTGTTCTTCCAGGGCCGCGACAATGAGTGTTTTCCAGTATTGCGAGCCTTGTTCGTCGCGCTCGTCGTCGCCGCAGTCGAGCAGCAAAAAAGCCTCGCTGGGACGCTCGCCCGACTGCAACATGGCCAAATCGGCTTTGGACATGAGCTGCGACTGGCTGAGGTGGCTTTCGAAGTAAGCGCCGCCGATGCGCAGGGTCAAGGCCTCGGCGACTTGTTCTTCGCGCAACACCAGTTCCAGGGCGCGCTTGATCTCGCTGCCCACGCGCGTCGCTTCATCGCGTCCGGTAGTGGCGGCAAGAATGCCAAAGGTGGCGCCGCCCAGGCGCGCTCGCACCACTTGGTGGCCCTCCGGGAAGAGTTCGAGCAGGGCTTTGCCCAGCACGCGCAGGATTTCGTCCCCGGCCTTATACCCGGCGCGCGCGTTGAATTGTTTGAACTCGGTCAGCTCGAACAGGTAGAGCGCCCCGGGCTGGGGGTCGATGGCTCCGTCGATGCGTGTTCGTAGCTGTTCCTCGAAGGCCCGGCGGTTGTCCACGCCGGTGAGTTCGTCGGAGTAGGCCTCGCGGCGCAGCCGGCGCGCCTCGCTGACGTGAGCCTCGAGCGCGTCGCGAATCTTGCGCGACATCGCGTTCATGGCCCGCACCACGCTGGCCAGCTCTCTGGCGCGCGGTCGTTCGCTGATGGTTTGAAAGTCGCGTGCGGCGATCGCTCGTGCCACCCGCTCGATGCCCTGGAGCGGCCGCAGCACGGTGCGCAAGAAAAGGAGCAGCAGGGCCATGGCGGCGAGGTACAGGCCGAACATCCAGGCGAAGCTCTCCCAGGTGGTGTTCCACAGTTGCAAATAGGCGAAGTTGGGGTGGCTCGTGACCACTACTCGCCCGAGTTGTAGCCAGCCCTTGGAGACCAGCGCTTCGGCGCTCGGCGCATCGAGGGGAAACACGCGCGCGAACCAGGCCGGCACACCTGGCGGGGCGGGCGGCAGCTCTTTCTGAAGCAGGGTTTGGTGGTTCGCCGCCAACACGGCAATACGCCGGAAGTAGCCGCGGTCGAACACGGCACTGAGGCTCACTTCCACGAGCACCATGTCGTTGGCGGCGAGCGGGTCGGCAAGGAGCAGGCTGAGCGAGGTGGCCGAATCCTGGGCGTGGGAGCCAAGCTGCTCCTGCAGGTAATTTCGGGCATTGACGAGGTAGATTCCTTGCAGCCCAAGCAACAGGAGCAGGAACCCCAGGGAAAGCCCGATGATGAGCTGGCTCGAAAGCCGCATGTCGTTCTCCTGAACGGTGGTTGGCGCGCTACATGCGCCGTTCCTTTTCCATCTTCTGAAGTAGGTCGCGCCAGAGTCTGATCTGGCTGGGGCTACCGACGCGACTGTTGGCGCGCGCGGTGTAGAGGTCTTCGTCGTTGAAGCTGTACACCGGTTCCAGATCACCGCGGCGGGACGCCGGCAGGACGCGTGTCTCGAGGTTGTCGAGAATCAACGGGTCGGCACCCGGCTCGGGATAGTAGGCGAGCACCATGTGCGGTTGGTTCCAGCCTCGCGCGCGCACGTAGGTGATGCGGAGTTTTTCGATCGGCACGCCCAGTTCTTTGAGCGTGAAGTATTTGCCGATGGAATAGTCTTCGCAGTCGCCTCCATCGGAGCTTAGGGTCTCGACCGGTGTGGCCCAGTAGTCATCGATGCCCCAATGCTCCCGGTCTTCGACATAAGGAACGCGATTCCAATGTTCGTTGCCCTGGGCGATCCATTGGCGTTCGAGTTCGGGGCTGCGGGCGCTGGCCGAGTCCACCGGGCGCTGACGCAGAACGAGCTTCCGCCAGTCCTGGAGGCGCTCCGTGGCCGCTTGCCCCCAACGGGTGTTGAGATGCCGCAAGAGGCCGGGGCTGAATTCGATTACGCTCGCCCAGCTTAACGCCGAGACCGCAAACACCGCTGCGATGCTCGCCACGGCGCAGCCTTGCGCCCGCGCTAGGGTTCGGTGCCCTGGCCGGTCTGGGGCAATGTCGCTCGCCGCCATGCCTGGATGTTGCGGAGGGTCGGTTCAGGCCTTGGCCTTGTTCCCGTAGGCGCCGTAGTAGCCTTGGTATTGGCTCTTGCCGTAACCACTGTACTCGCCGTAGTACTTGTCGGCCTTCTTGAAGTCGAGCTGGTTGAGCACCGCGCCGATCAATGGCGCGTTCGCCTTACGCAGCCGCTTGACGCCTTGTGTGGCGACCTTGTACGGGGTTTCGTCGGCTTTGACTACGTAAATGACGCCGGTGGATTCGCTGGCGACCACTAGGGAGTCGCTCACCAGCTGCACCGGCGGAGTGTCGATGATGATGATGTCAAAGCGTTCCTTGAGCCGGGTGACCAGATCCTTGAACCGCTGCGAAAGCAGCAACTCCAGCGGGTTGGGCGGCACATTGCCCGCGGGCAGCAGCAACGCTTCGGTGCCCTCGATGGGATAGATGCACTGCGAGGCGTTGGCGGTGCCCGAGACCAGATCGGACAGTCCGGGCGAGGTCTGATCGATGCCAAGCGATTTGCCGATCATGGGACGGCGCATATCGGCATCGATCAGCAGCACTTTCTTGGTCTGGGCGTGCGCGAAGGCGAGGTTCATGGCGAAAGTGGTCTTGCCTTCATTGGGCACCGAGGATGTGATCACCAATACCTTGTGCAACTCGTCGATGGCCGAGAGCAAAACGCTGGTTCTCGCGGTGCGGATGGTCTCAGCGAAGACTGACTTTGGATCGTCGAGGTAGAGGTGATTGGGTCGAGCGTTGCGCTCGTGTACCTTCGGAATAGTGGTCAGTACCGGCAGTCCCAGACGGTGCTCGGCGTCGTCGGTGTTCTTGATGGTGTTGTCGAGGCGGTCGAGCAGAAAGGCGACCATGATCGCGAAGAACAGGCCCAGAATGAATGCGATGGCAACGATTTGCGTCTTGTTGGGCTTGATTGGGGAAGCCGACTGAATAGCCGGATCGACCACCCGAGCGATGGTCGACTGCATGTTGTTCGTGGCGGTGGTTTCCTTGAAGCGCGCGACGAACATTTCGTAGATTTGGCGGCTGGACTGCACCTCGCGCTCCAGCACGCCAAGCTCGAACTCTTTGCGGTTGAAGCCCTGGATCTGACCTTTTACCTCGGCGATGCTGCGCTCCAGCGACTGTTCGTTGGCGCGAGCGACTTCGTATTCCTTGGTGAGGCCCAGGACGACGTTTTCCACCTGGCGGCGGGTGTTCTCCTTGGAGGTCCTGAGTTCCGCTTCGGCCTGCACCATCTTGGGGTGTTCTTTGCCGTAGCGGTTGGACAGTTCAGCGACCTTCTTTTCGGTCTCGGCCTCGGTTTCCTTGAGGCGAGCGATCAGCGGGTTCTTGACCACGGCGGGCAGGGAATCGAACTGCGGGCTGGATGAAGCGCGCACCGCTTTGACCTGATTGAACGCGCTCTCAGCCTCGCCACGTTTCATGCGCGCATCGACCAAGTTGCGGGTTATGTCTTCGAGCTGTTTGGTGATGCCGCTCAGGGCCATGCCCTTGGTATCGACGATGCGCTCGCGCTCGCGGAAGTCTTGGAGTGCTTTTTCCGACTGCGAGAGCTTTTCCTTGAGGCCGGAGAGCCGGCTGCTCAGCCACTCGCCAGCCTTCTGGGTCATGAGATAGCGCGCTTCGAGATCGTTGTCGATGTAGGTGTCGGCAATGGCGTTGGCGACCGCGGCCGCCAGTTCGCGATCGTGCGACTCGAAGTGAACCTTGATGAGGTGACTCAGCCGAATGGGCTCGACCGAGAGCTGCCGGGAGAGCTGTTCGACCACGGCTTTTTCGATGCCTTCGCTGGTTGGTTCCGGCTCGACATACCCTGCGCTCGCCGCCCATTTCTTCCAGAAAGGTTTCTCCTGCTGGCGCGGATCGAACTCGGGATGGGTCAGCAGGTTGAGCTTGAGCACTACTTTGCGCGCGAGCTCGCGCGACTTGAGGATCTCCGCCTGGGTCTGGAAGTACTCGCGGTTGGCACTGATGCCGCTATACACCTCTTCGATCGAAAGCACCTTGGACTTGTTCTGTTCGATCAGCAGCGAGGCGGTGGAGCGGTACACCGGGCGCACCATCATGACCACCACCGCGGCGGCGAGGGTGATGACGAGCGCCAGAGCGAAAATACTCCACTTGCGCTTGTTGATGCTGCGCCAGTACTCGACCAGCTCAATGGTCTGTTCCCGCTCCTGCCAGGCTTGCAGCAGGTCCTTGTGGACGGTTTCGGTCATGGCTGTGCTACCTTCTGCGTCATCCTCAGCGGCGCCTTCAGTAGCGGCGGAGGTTGGGGTGTAGGGCGGAGATCGCCGGCGCCGGGCGCGGTTTAGAAGAAACTTTCTTCCACGGTGAGAACGTCGCCCGGGTTGACCGGGGCATTGAGGTCCACCTTCAGCGGCTTGTTGGAGGCGTCGCCATCGCGAATGAGGAAGATCTTGTTCGGAGAGGCACGTTCCTTGAAGCCGCCAGCGAGCGATACCGCTTTTCGCACCGTCAAACCAGGCTGGAAGGCGTAGCCCCCGGGTTTTTCGACCTGCCCGTTGATGAAGAACTGGCGGTACTCGTCGATCGACACGGAAATGCGGGGGTTGACCAGGTAGCGCCCGCGCAAGCCGTTGGTGATGGCTTGTTCGAGTTCCCCGACGGTCTTGCCCGCGACGAGCAGTTCGCCAAGCACCGGGTAAGACAGGGTGCCAGCGTCGGTGAGACGGACCTTGTCGCGGCTGAGATCGTCTTCGCCGAAAACACGAATGGTGATGACGTCGCCGCTGCCGAGCTTATAGTTGGATAAGGCTTCTCGCGGCGACTGCGCGGTTGCTTCAGCCGCAAAGACACCGAGAAAACCTCCGCAGCATACGAATAGGAAACAGAGCAAGCGCGTCAGAATTGCCACGGCGGTGTTGCCTCGGTGCAGAGAATGTTAGAGCGTTCCGCCCAGTGTCAGCATGAACAGGTTGCGGTTGTAGTCGTAGGAGTCTACGGAAGAGTCGCGGCGGGCATAATCATACTCCGCACCTAGACGCAACCAGCGCTGGAATTTATAGCGAAGCTTCAAGCCGAAATTGCTACGCTGGTCAGACCGCTCCACGCCGTTGTAGCGATCGTTGGCGAGCGCCGCACCGGCTTCGGTGGTAACGCGGGAGGACCAGTCGTGCGTCCAGCGCGCGGTGAACTGCCGGGTCACGATGTAGTTGCCAAGCCCCGAGGCGTCGGTGGCGGCGCGCGATGTGGTGAGGTCTAGGTGGGAGTAGGTCAGGGGGCTCCAGCGGCCGGCCGCCTCCCAGCTGAAGCCGGAGAAATCGGTGCGGGACGCGTCTTTGAAGTCCTTTTGCAGCAGGCCGAGCTTGACCGTGCCGGAAGTCTTGGCGGTGACATCCCAGGTCACCCCGGTGAGGTAGCGGCGCTCGCGGTTGTCGAGCAACGCGGCGTCGGAACGGTAGTCGAGGTCCGTGTGGCTGGCCTGGAAGAGCAGCGAGGTCTTGGGCGCTACACGGTAGTAGAACGTGCCGGAGAAAAAGCCGGTGTTCAGGTCGCCAAACTCGGTGACGTCGCGGTTGTTGTCGTAGCGTTTCTGCGCCAAGCCCGCGGCAACTTCGACCCGGCCTTGAGCGTCTTTGGCGCCGTAACGGAACTCGCCAGCCAAGGCCGAGGCGTGCCACTGGTCTGGTGTATCACTGATGGCGCGATCGGTGGAGCCGCGTGGATCGTGCCGTTTAAGGTATTCGGTATTCAGCTTGAGCCCGATACGGGAGCCAAAAACCAGATCCGCGGCCCCGGAAAGCTGGTGGTCGCGATAGTTGTCCGCGCTGCTGTCCTTGAACCAGGCGTAGTTACCGAAATAGCCGGCGCTGAAGGTCTGCGGACCGTTGCGCAATTCCGCGATGAGCGCGGGCGACAGCGAGGTATACATTGACCGCAACTTGTCCGTCGAGGCAAGGCCGACGTTGTCGTTCTGGCCGAGGCCAAGGGTGAGGGCCGGGTAGAGTACCAGCGGTTCCGCCTGAACGCCGGCGGCACCCTCCAGGGGCAGCAAAGGCTGGCCCTGAATAACTTGCTGCGCCAGCGCTCCGCTGGCCTGAATCAGTGCCGCGAGTAGCAGCAGGGCCAGAGGTCTTTGATTCCTGAGCGGTGTATTCATGGCGGATGCCTCCCAAGCAGTATTTACGTCAAGTTATTCTCAGACCCGTTCCGTAATGCCCGAATCAGTGCAGAGCACCCAAGAAAGCGCGGAAAAAGCGAAGTGTATGATAACCGAAAATGCCCCGGGAGGAGCAAGAAGAATCACGCTTTTTCGGTCTTGCCCAATTCTTGGCTAACGGCTTTGCCGGCGGGTGTGGCCGAAATCGAGCTGGGAAAATACGCGTTTGCAATGAAATTGTCATCATCCAAATCAATTAGGCCCGCTCTGAGCAAGTTACAGGGTGTTCGGGGTGGCGTCCGGCTCGGCGCGCAAACCCATCCATGGATCGGTCTCGTGGCTGCTCAGGGGGTGCCTTGCCCGGGCGCGCCGGCGGCGACACTGCCTTTGAATTCCAGCGGGGCGAACAGGTAAAGTCGATTCGGCCGACTCAGGGCGATCGATCTGGCTTCAGTTTCGTTGGCATGAGGCGCATCAAGACGGCCTCCCTCGCCCGCGCACAAATGACGTGCCGCGCAGCCTGCTTGGGTATAATCAGCGAGAACGCAGCATTCGACCCCGGGTAAGAGACTGAAACCACCATGACCAGAAGTGCGCTTCCCGTTTTACCTGCCCACCCGCGCTGCTGGCTGTTGTCCCACCCTGTGAACGGGCTTGGCTGAGGGCGGAGCGGCCATGGCCCCGGCGGCTTTGTCGGCGAGCGTGCTCTTCCCGCGGGTAGGCCTGGTCGGGCGCTACAACAGCCCGGGCATCGCCGAGCCCTTGGAGCGCCTGGCGCAGTGTCTTGCCGGGCGGGGGCGGGCGGTCACAATCGAAGCCGAGACCGCGGCACTCACGCCGGTGGCGGGCTACCGCGCGGTACCGGCCGAACGCTTGGGCGCCGAAGTGGACTTGGTGATCGTACTGGGGGGCGATGGCACCATGCTCTCCATTGCCCGTCTGTTGGCGCCGTTTGGCGTGCCCCTGATCGGCATCAACCAGGGGCGGCTGGGCTTTCTCACGGACATCGTACTCACCGACTTGGAGACCATGCTGGCGGCCATGCTGGAAGGCGAGTACGAACAGGAGGAACGCCGCCTCCTGGCCTGCGAGCACCGGCGCGAGGGCAGCGCGGTGGAGCGCAGCCTGGCGCTCAACGATGTGGTGGTCAATCGCGGTGTCACCGGCAGCATGATCGAATGCGCCATCCATATCGACGGGCGCTTTGTCTCCAGTTTGCGTGCCGACGGCTTGATAGTGGCGACGCCCACCGGCTCGACCGCCTACGCCCTGTCGTCGCAGGGCCCGATCGTACACCCCGCGGTGCCGGCTTTTGCCTTGGTGCCGGTGGCGCCCCATGCGCTTACGCATCGCCCGATTGTGGTGAGCGACGCCAGCGAACTCACCATCACCGTGCTCAAGGGTCGGGACTGCGGCCTGCATTGCGACGGTCAGGCGCACTTCCGGCTGCAGGAAGGCGAGGAGGTGCGCGTCACCCGCGCCGGCGAGCGGGTGCAATTGCTGCACCCGCGTGGCTATGACTACTACGCCATGCTGCGCGAGAAACTGCACTGGACCGAGACTCCGGAAAAACTCCGCGCCCGGTAATGCTCCGTCAGCTCTCCATACGCGATTTCGTCATCGTCTCCCAGGAAGAGCTCGACTTCGCCCAGGGTTTCTCGGTGCTCACCGGGGAAACCGGCGCGGGCAAATCCATCCTGCTCGATGCCCTGGGTTTGCTGCTGGGAGAGCGGGGCGAAGCCGGGCTCATCCGCGCCGGGGCGGATCGCGCCGAGCTCATTGCCAGTTTCGATCTCGACGACGCGCCGCAGGCCACCGCCTGGCTCGCCGAGCAGGAAATGGCGGTGCCGGGCGAGCTGTTGTTGCGACGCGTGCTCGATGCGCAGGGCAGAAGCCGCGCCTGGATCAACGGTCGGCCGGCCACTTTGCAGCAACTGCGAGAAATCGGCGAAATGCTGGTCGATATCCACGGGCAGCACGCGCATCAGTCGCTCTCGCGCGGCGAGGTGCAGCGCCAATTGCTCGATGGGTTCGGTGACCAGAGCGCCCTGGTACACGCCGTGGCCGCCGCCTGGCGCGCCCGTCGCGACGCCCGCGAGCGGCTCGGTGTCGCGCGGCAGGAGGCCGCCCGGCTGGAGTCCGAGCGCGACGCCTTGCGCCTGCGCGTCAGCGAATTGGCCGCGCTCAACACCAACCCCGAGGAATGGAGCTTGCTCGCCGCCACGCAGACGCGACTGGCGCACGCCGCGAGCCTGATCGACACCGCCGCCACGGCCGAGGAGATGCTGGCTCAAGGCGAGCAGAGCTTGAGCCGCGCCCTGGCGCAAACCCTGGTGAGATTGCGGGGACAACTGGCGCATGATGCCGCGCTGGCCCCGATCATCGATCTGGTGGACGGCGGGCGCATTCAAATCGAAGAGGCTGTTCATGCCCTGCGCGCCTATCGCGAAAAGCTGGAACTCGACCCCGCCGAACTGGCGCGGGTGGAAGCGCGCCTCGGCGCCATGCACGACCTGGCGCGCAAGTACCGCGTACGGCCGGAGGAGCTTTGCGCGCTGCACCAGCAGACCAGCGAGCGCTTGCGGAGCATTGAAGCGGCCGTCGATTTGCCCGCCCTGGAAAGAAGCTGCGCCGTCGCCGAGCGTGATTACCTCGAGCAAGCGCGGGCCTTGAGCGCGGCCCGAGCCAAGGCCGCGGTGGTGCTGGCGGCCAAGGTGAGTGATGCAATGCAGACCCTCGCCATGGCGGGCGGCAGCATCGAGATCGCTTTGTTGCCGCGCACCGAGGGTTCGAGCTTCGGCCTGGAAGATGTGGAGTTCCGCTTTCGCGCGCATGCCCAGCAAGTGGCGGGGCCGTTGTCGCGGGTCGCCTCGGGGGGCGAGTTGTCGCGCCTGTCGCTGGCCATCCAGGTAGTCACCAGCGAAGTCGCGCAAGTGCCGACACTCATTTTCGACGAGGTCGATGCCGGCATCGGTGGTGGCGTGGCGCAGACCGTGGGACGGCTCCTGCAGGACCTCGGTGAGCGCCGCCAGGTACTTTGCGTCACCCATTTGCCGCAGGTCGCGGCCTGTGCCGATGAACAGTGGGAGGTCGTCAAGGCGAGTGATGCCGTGGGTGTCCAGACTCGCCTCAGCCGTCTGAGCGAAGCGCGCCGCGTCGAGGAGCTGGCGCGCATGCTGGGGGGCGCGCACATCACCGCGAAAACCCGCGCGCACGCCCGCGAGCTTTTTTCCGGCAGCCGCCGCGTAACCATCACCGCGCCCCGTTTGGCTAGAAACGGCCTCAGCGGCGAATGAGGCTCGGGGCGGCCCCTAGTCGATCGCAATCGAGCTTCGCAACCCTGTAGGGTGGATTCGCTGGTGCAACGCACGAGCGAATCCACCAATCCAAGGCTCGCCCCCCAAGGTGGATTCGGCCCGGCGGGCCTTAATCCACCCTACGGGACTTCGCGGTCCAGTAGGGTGGATCAAGCGTGCGCAACGCGCCGGGGTCGTGGGTCGGCAGGCGCTCGCCAATCGGCGCGGCGGTGCGCAGCGTTCTGAAGCGCCCCCGTTCAGGTTCGCCTGGTCAGCCGGTCACCCGCCGCTTCAGGGCCCGTGACACCATGCGCAAGCGCTGGCTGAGCGGAAAGCGCTTGAAGTTGGTCTTCACCGCACCTTGGGTGAAGGCGGTGCGTTTGCTGTAGTCGATGGCCACGTCCACCACCACCGGGCGTCCGCCGGAAGCGGCGGCACGGGCGGCGGCGATGCCGGCGCCCAGTTCGGCGTCGCTGCCGATCGCCACGTAGGCGGCGCCGGTGGCGATGGCCACGCCTTCGAGGTCGATGGCGCCGATGGCGGTGCAGGGTTTGCGATTGTAGGGGATCTCCTGCGCCTGGGCGATCTGCGACAGTTCGCCATCGTGAAAGACGTAGTAGACGATGCCGAGCTTGAGCCGTGTGGCGCTGACGATTTCCATGCAAGTCATGAGAAAGGCGCCGTCGCCGACGATCGCGAACACCTCGCGCTCCGGGTTGGCCAGCTTGGCGCCGATGGCTGCGGGCACGGCGTAGCCCATGGCATTGAAATCGGTGGGCACGAACAGCGATTTGGCCGCGCGCACCGGGAAAAGCTCGGCGGTGAGATAGGTGTGATTGCCGTCGTCCACCACGGTGAGTACGTCGTCGGGCAAGGCCGCGCGCAAGACCGCAAAAAAACGCGCCGGGTTCACCCGTCCCTTGCCGTCGTGCGCCAACCATTGCGCGACATAGGCGGCCTTGTCGCGCTGGATGCGTTCGTGCAGGGGAGTGTCGGGTGCGCGCGCCGCCGCGAGCTGGCGCATTTCGGCCAGGAGCGCTGGCAAGACCAGCGCGGAGTCGCCTTCGAGCCGCACGGCCGCGGGATAGTTGGCATCGAAGACCGCGGCATTAATGTCCACATGAACCAGCGCGCGCGGCACAGTCACGCCGAAGCTGCCGGTGGCGATTTCGGCGAAACGCGTGCCCACGGCCAGAAGCGCATCGCAATCGGCGAAGGTGTTACGCGCCGCGGGCACCGCCGCGGGGCCAAAGCTGAAACCGGTGTGCAAGGGGTGTTGGGCGCAAAACGAGGACAGGCCCTGCAAGGTGGTGGCCACCGGGGCTTGCAGCAACTCGGCCAGGGCGCGCGTGGCGGGCTCCGCTTCGCGGGCACCCCAGCCCACGAAAATGCCAGGGTGTTTGGCCCCCAGCAGTAGTCGTGCCGCTTCGGTGATGGCGCTGGCGGCAGGCATGGTCGGTGCGGACGGCGGTGGCAGCTTGGGCAGTTCGCCGACCTCGCCGGGAAAAAGTTGCAGGTTCACCGGCAGCTCGATGAACACCGGGCCGGGCTCGCCCGTGGTGGCGATACGGTAGGCCTCGTAGATTCTGGGCACGATGTCTTCATGCCGCTCGATTCGGAAGGCGGCCTTGGTGAGCGCGCGCATGAACGCGAGCTGGTCGATCTGATGCAGTTGATAGCGCTGGTCGAGATCGGTACGCACGCCGCCGCTGATGATGAGCATCGGGATGCCGTCCAGAAACGCTTCACCGATGCCGCTGGCGGCGTGCGTGGCGCCCGCCGCGGGCACGATCGCCAAGGTACCGATCTGTGTCGAGCTGCGGCTCACCGCGTCGGCCATGAAGGCCGCGCCGCCTTCATGCGTGACCAGGATGGGCGTGATCAGCTCTGACTTGTTGAGTTCGTCGTAGAACTCGGTGTTATGTACACCGGGAATACCGAAGGTGAACTTCACGCCCAGGGTTTCCAGGGCATGAACCGCGAGTCTGGCGCCGGTGAGTTTCATCGCTGCTCCTCAAGTGTTCTGTGCCGCATGGCGCCCGGCGACGCGCCCGGAGTACACACAGCCCCCCAGGAAGCTGCCCTCCAGGGCGCGCAAGCCGTGCATGCCGCCGCCCCCGAAGCCGGCGGCCTCGCCGGCGGCATAGAGACCTGCGATCGGCTCGCCGCGCAAATCGAGCACCCGGCTCGAAAGATCAGTTTGCAGGCCGCCCAGGCTCTTGCGGCTGATGATGAATTCGCGCACCGCGATCAACGGCCCGGCGCGGCGATCGAGAATACGCTGGTTCTTGCAGGTGCGGATGCGGTCGCCTTTCCATTGCCGCAGCAGGCTCAGGCGTCGCAGTTGCTCGTCCTGGAAGCGCCCTTCACCCAGGGTCACCTGGGCGTCGTAGTGCTCGAGCGCGGCGCGCACCAGTTCGACTTGTACCGCTTGGTCACCATTCAAGGCGTTCATGCGGGCGACGAGTTCCGGCAGGCTGTCGGCGACGACGAAGTCAGAACAGGCTTCGACCATGTTGCGATAGAGCCAGCGGTTGCCGAACAGCAGATCGCGCAGGAAAGAAAAAAGGCGCCGTTCGCGGATCGAGGGATTGAACTCCGCACCCGATACGGCCAGCTCCTTGAGGGCGATCTTGCGATTCAAGACCTGCCAGGAATAGGCGCGCTCCTGGGCGCAGACCCGGGTCACCAGTTCGCGGGTGTCGAAGCCTGTGACCAGAGGCATGGGGCCGAAGCGCTCGCCCCGCCAGTTGAGCCACAGCGCTGAACGCGGGGGCACCAGCGAGAGGCCGTGCTGCGGTTTGCGCGGCCGCGGGTGATGCACGCCGGCGGCGTAGTTCCACATCCGGTCGAGGTGGGTTACGCGTCCGCCCAACTCGGCGGCCGCGTCATGGAGCAAGCCGTCGGCGTAGCGATGCGAGCCGTTGAGCAGAGTCTCGGGTGGCTTACCCCAATCGGCATGCCAATTGGCGCGTACCCGTTCAAGATCACCATTGATTCCGCCGGTGGCGACGATGACCACTCCGGCGCGCCACTCGAATCGACCCGCAGCGCCCTCTGGTGTGCCCGCCACCCCGACGATCCGACCATTCTCGCTGATCAAACCGTCCACGCGCTGGCCGAACTGGAGTCGCAGTTTGGCCACGTTGCGATGCTGGCGCAGGCGCGTGATCAAGCGCTCCGCCAGGACCTGACCGGTACCCCAAACCAGATGGAACCTTGGCACCGAATTCCCGCGTGTGCTGAGGCCCCGCTCCACCCAGTTGGGCACCGGGAAGAACCCTATGCCGCAGCCGCGCAGCCAGTCTCCGACCTCGGCGCGGCAGCCGTTCACATAGGCTTGCGCCCAGGCGCGCGGCCAGACCTCATCGATGCCGATTTCCCCGAAGGCGAACCAATCGGCCAGGGCCAGTTCCGGGTTGTCGTGCAGGCCCTGCCGTCGTTGCTCCGGCGTATCCACCAGAAAAATGCCGCCGAAGCTCTCCTTGGCGAGGCCGCCGAAGTTCGCTTCCAGGTCGCGATCGAGCAAACAGACCGTACGGCCGGCGTCGAGCAATTCGATGGCGGCGCAAATGCCGGTGATGCCACCGCCTACGATCAGCGCGTCGCAATGTTCCATGGGCTCCTCCAGCCGCTATTCTGGTGCCGAGCACCAAACCGCGACTCTTGCTGTGGGCGCCCCCGCGCCTTCAGGCTCAGACGCGGCGAGTGGTAATGGTGTTCGCGCTGTAGCGGGTGCCGCGCTGCAGCGGCCGGGATCTGCTCTTGGCGGGGGCGGGATTGAGGCTCGCTTCCATCCAGCGCTTGATGCGATTGGCGTCGCCGATACGACTGTTCTTGCCGAAGGAATCGAGCAGCACGATCACCACCGGGCGACTGGCGATGGTCGCCATCATCACCAGACAGCGGCCGGCCTCGCGGATGAAGCCGGTCTTCGACAGGCTGATTTCCCAGGCCGCGCTTTTCACCAGGCCGTTGGTATTGCGGTAGTCGAGCGGATGCCGGTACGGCGGGACCTCCACCGAATAACTCACCGCGGTGGAATATTCGCGGATCAGCGGATAGTCGGCCGCGGCGATCACCATGCGCGCCAGGTCCTGGGCGGTGGCGACATTGTCACTCGACAGGCCGGTCGCGTCGGCGAAGTGCGATTGAGTCATGCCCACCAGCAGCGCCTTGGCGTTCATGGCCTCGACGAAGGCGCTCACGCCGCCCGGGTAGTTGCGGCCCAGCGCGGCGGCGGCTCGGTTTTCCGAGGACATCAGGGCCAGACGCAGCAACTCGCGCCGCGACAATTCGCTGCCGGGGCGCAGACGCGACTGGCTGCCCTTGATGGTGTCGATGTCGGCTTCGTCGATCATCAGGCGCTCGTCCAGCGGCAGTTGCGCGTCGAGCACCACCATGGCGGTCATCAGCTTGGTGATCGAGGCGATGGGCGTGATGCTGGTTGGATTCTTGGCGTAGAGCGGCCGGTCTTGTTCGGGGTCGAGCACCAGCACGCTCGAGGAGCGCAGCTTGGGCATCGAGGGTTCAGGCGCATTCGCCCAGGCCGTCGATGCGCTGACCAGCGCCGAAAAGAAAACATATAAAACAATAAGATGCGCGCGGTTCATGATATCCAGCTTCGCGAGAATGCCATTTTTATAGCATATTTAGGCGCTTATGGCTAATCGGAACTGCTTGCCGAGCCTGCGACCCCCAGCGAAGCGCTGCCCAGGTCCGTCACGCTGGCGCCTACGGTGGTCGGCTTGCTGGCTGACCTGGATTTGGGTGTTCGCCGAGGTGACGAAGCAATAATCGATCGAAGTCCGCCTAGGCGATGAGGCCCGCCGTATGCCTCGCCTCATCCTGTTGCAAGGCCCACATTCGCGCATAGGTGCCCCCCAGCGCCAGCAATTCGGCATGACTGCCCCGTTCGGTGATGTGGCCCCGATCCAGCACCAGGATGCAATCGGCATCGACGATGGTGGACAGCCGATGGGCGATCGTGAGTGTGGTGCGGTTCTCGGCGATCTTCTTCAGTTCCGCTTGGATGGCTTTTTCCGCTTTGGAATCGAGCGCCGAGGTGGCTTCGTCAAAAATCAGAAGGTGGGGGTTCTTGAGGATCGCGCGGGCGATCGCGACGCGCTGTTTCTCGCCGCCGGAGAGCTTGAGGCCGCGTTCGCCGACGGTGGTGGCGTAGCCCTCGGGCAGACTGGCGATGAAGTCGTGGATATGCGCCAGCCGCGCCGCGGTGATGATCTCCTCTTGGCTCGCTGCTGGCCGACCATAGTGGATGTTGTACTCGATACTGTCGTTGAACAAAACGGTATCCTGGGGCACGATGCCGATGGCGGCGCGCACGCTGGCCTGTTGCACCGAGCGCAGATCCTGGCCATCGATGGTGATGCGTCCGCCGGTCACGTCGTAGAAGCGAAAGAGCAGGCGCGCCAGGGTTGACTTGCCCGAACCGCTGGGGCCGACCACGGCATAGTTCTTTCCCGGCGGGATGCGGTAACTCACGCCGTAAAGGATTTGTCGCGAGGCTTCGTAATGGAAGTCGACATTCTCGAACGCCACCTCGGCGTTATGCACCCGCAGGGGCGGCGCGTCGGCGGGGTCGCGCACCTCGGCGTGCTGGCGCGACAGTTCGAACATGCGCTCCATGTCGGCGAGCGATTGCTTGATTTCGCGGTACACCACGCCGAGAAAATTGAGCGGAATGTAGAGCTGAATCATGAAGGCATTGACCAGCACCAGGTCGCCCAGGGTCATGGCGCCTTCCACCACGCCTACCGTCGCGCGCCACATCACCAGGGTGACGCCGACCGCGATGATCGCGCTCTGCCCTACGTTCAGCGCCGAGAGCGAACTCTGGCTCTTGAGTGCGGCCTGTTCCCAGCGCTGCAGGCTTTCGTCGTAGCGCCGTGCTTCGTAGTCTTCGTTGCCGAAGTACTTCACCGTCTCGTAGTTGATTAAGCTGTCCACTGCGCGGGAGTTGGCGCGTGAATCGAGTTCGTTCATGGCGCGGCGGAAGTGCGTGCGCCATTCGGTCACCAGCACGGTGTAGGCGATGTACCCGAACAGCACACCGATGGTGATGAAGAGAAAGCTCGGGTCGTAACGCGAGATCAGCACGATGCTGACCAGGGCGATTTCAAGCAGTGTGGGCAGTATGCTGAATAGCGTGTAGGAGAGCAGCGAGTTGATTCCGCGCGTGCCGCGTTCCACGTCGCGAGTGAGCCCGCCGGTCTGCCGCTGCAGGTGAAAGCGCAGCGACAGCGCATGCAGATGGCGGAAAACCTCCAGGGCGATGCGCCGCATGGCGCCTTGCGTGACCTTGGCGAAAACCAGTTCGCGCAATTCGGTGAACAGGGTCGTGGACAAGCGCAAGAGGCCGTATGCGGCCAGCAGCGCGAAGGGTACGGCCAGCGCTTGCTGACTGGGACTCAGGCCATCAACGATGTCCTTCAGAATCAGGGGCACCGCGACATTGGCGAGCTTGGCCACGACCAAAAGGCTCAAGGCGATGGCGATGCGCCAGCGATAGGCCCAGAGGTAGGGCAGCAGAGTGCGCAGGGTGGACCAATCGCTGCGAGGCCGACCCGAAGGTGTTGCCTCCGGCGGGGCGTAATGATGGCGGATCACTGCTCGATTTTACCAGAAGCCTTGCCCTGCCTTGCGCTACGGCGCTTTCCAGGGACCTGCCACTGCGGCCCGTAGCCCACCAGCCCGGTCATGACCCGTACCAAGCCATAGGCCAGCCACACCACGGCCTTATACAGGCGGCCACGTTCAGCCCAATCCGAAGGCGCCACATGCCGCGAGCCCCGCGCCTGCATTTCGGCAATGGCTTGACGCAGTTCCCGGGCAAAGGTCTCGTCGCGGGCGAAAACATTGGCTTCGCGCGACAGCAGCAGGCTGAACGGGTCAATATTGCTCGAACCCACGGTGGCCCAGCGCTCGTCGATCACCGCCACTTTGGCGTGCATGAAGCTGTAATGGTGCTCGTGGATTTCAATACCCGCGTGCAAAAAACTGCCGTACAGGGCGCGCGTGGCGAAATGAAGCAGCAGATATTCCACTCGCCCTTGCAGGATCAACACCACGCGTACACCGCGCTCGGCCGCGGCCAAAAGTGCGTGGCGGAAGCGCATTCCGGGCAGGAAATAGGCGTTGGCGATGATGATCTCGCGTTTGGCGCTGCGGATCGCCGCGAGATAGGCGCCCTCGATGCTGCGCCGGTTGCGCAAGTTGTCGCGAATGAGAAATTTGGCATCCTGCGTGCCGGCGCGCGGCGCGGGGGACCGCTCACCGAACAGCGGATAGCTCGCCTGTTTGAGGGTGACGATTTCGACGATGCTCCACAGCCGTTTCATGGTTTCGACGATTGCCGCCAGCGCCGGACCTTCGATGGCCACGGCGAAGTCGACCCGCGGGGGTACCTGCCCGGGCGTGTTCTCGTCGGCGATGATGTTGATGCCGCCGACGAAGGCCAGGCGCCCATCGATTTCGCAGAGCTTGCGATGCAGGCGGCGCAGCCGGTGCAGACGGAAGTGCCAAGGGGCGATTTCCGGTCGGTAGTAGGCGAAGTGGACACCAGCATCCTGCAATTGCTCGACCAGGGTGTCGGGCAGGTAGTCGCGTGAACCCCAGGCGTCGACCAGTACATGCGTTGGCACGCCACGCTGGGCGGTCCGCATCAAGGCGCCACTGACGGCGTGCCCGGCGGCATCGTCGGCGAAAATGTAGGTCTCCAGGAAGACCTCGTGCTGGGCCCCGTCGATGGCGGCGATCAGGGACGGGAAATACTCCGCGCCGTTGCGCAGCAGGGTCAGGCGGTGGCCGCCGACGAACCGCTTCATGCCAGCTCGAAGTCCGCGGTCAACGCGGCATGGTCGGACAATCGTGACCGCGGACTGGCGTAATGGACCCCTACGCCTCGCGCCTTGAGCCCGCGGGCGTAGATGCGATCCAGCCGAAAGACCGGCAGGACCGAGGGAAAAGTGCGCGCGGCGCGCCCCTTGACGGTTTCGAACACCTCATGCACGCCCAGGCGCTGGGTCAGCACGCGATTGGCCTTGTGCCGCCAATCGTTGAAATCGCCAGCGATGACCAGCGGCGCACCCGCCGGTACGAGCGCTTCGATGCGTTCGCACAGGGCGAGAATCTGCCACTGGCGGCCACGTTCCAAAAGGCCAAGGTGAACATTGATGCAATGCAGCAATTCGGATGTGCCCGGCAGCTTTAGCTCGCAGTGCAGCAAACCCCGACTTTCAAAGGCGTGCGCGGAAACATCCTCGTTGTCGATCGAGGCGATGGGAAATCGTGTGAGTACGGCGTTGCCATGATGGCCATGGTCATAGACCGCGTTCTTGCCGTAAGCGACCTCGCTCCACATGGCGTCGGCGAGAAATTCGTGCTGGGGTTTCACTGGCCAGTCGAGGTACCGGTCGGCGTGTCGGGCGTTGGCGCCCACCACCTCCTGCAAGAACACGATGTCGGCGTGCAAGCCATGCAGGCGCGCGCGCAGCTCGTGAATCACCATATGGCGATTGAGGTGCGAAAAGCCCTTGTGGATGTTGTAAGTGGCAACCCGGAAACTCGTCATCCCTTGATCCTCTTGCCCGACCGTGCATTATATTCGGCGGATCGGTCGGGCCGGGGAGAAAGGCGCCCTCGCGCGAGAGGTGGCGCTTGGGGACAAAAAAAAGGCGCAACCGCCTGGGTTGCGCCAATATTCCACCAAAGGAGGAGGATGGAGGAATCTGGTCCGCTGGAGAGAAGGAGGAGGATCTGAACAAGCGGACCGTGAGATAATTTTGTCATATTGCACTGCACAACGCAAGCGATTTGTTGCGGTGCGGCAAAGTTCCTGCCGGGGCGGGATTCGCAAACTCTTACGGAGGTCGAAAACGATGAAAGCGCGCGTTAAATGGGTCGAAGGCATGAGCTTTGTCGCGGAATCGGGCAGCGGTCATGCGCTCGTGATCGATGGCGCGCCCGATATCGGCGGGCGCAATCTGGGCGCGCGGCCGATGGAGCTCCTGCTCATGGGCGCGGGCGGGTGCAGCGCCATCGATGTTCTGCTCATACTCAAGAAGGCGCGCCAGGACGTGATCGACTGCGTGCTTGAACTCGAGGCCGAGCGCGCTGACACCGACCCCAAAGTCTTCACCCGAATTCTCTTTCGCTACCGTGTGGTCGGGCGGGCCCTGAACCGGCAGCAGGTAGAGCGCGCCGTGAGGCTGTCCAAGGAGAAATACTGCTCCGCCTCAGTGATGCTCGCCAAGACCGCGAGCATCGAGACCGAAATCGAGGTGGTCGAGGCGTCGTCGGGCGCCGCCTGAAGGCTTGCTGGTGTACCTTCCCCCCCGCCCCCTTCCGGGGGAAGGGGGTGATTGCGGTTCGCGGGCTACGCCCGCTCCGGAGATTGATTGCGCGCCCTTGGGGCGGCCCGGCGGGCTTGCACCAACCCTTCCCCAGGCTCCACCCGGAGAGGGGGATTGCGGTTCCCGCTCAGTGCTTCTTGCCGTGCTTTTCGTGCTGCATGGGCATTCCCAGGCCGCGAACTTCGGCCTTGACTTCGATGGTCTGGGTTTTCTTGGCCTCGTCTTCGAGGGTGAGGGTGATCGGTACGCTGTCGCCGTTCTTGAGCGCTTGCTTCAGGTCGATGAGCATGATGTGGAATCCGCCCGGGGCGAGACGCACGGTCTTGCCCGCGGGGAGAGACAGGCTCTCGATGGCGTACATCTTCATCACCCCGTCCTTCATTTCCATGGCGTGAATTTCCACCAGCTTGGCGGCAGGCGAGGCTGCCGAGAGCAGCTTGAGGTTGCGCTCGGCCTTGAGATCCATGAACGCGCCGGTGGCTTTTTGTCCTTCCACCGTGCCGCGTACCCAGGCGGTGTCCACCTGGACCTGGGCGAGCGCCGCGCTGGTCAAGGCAAAGAGCGAAAACGAAAGAGCGGCGAGGGTCCGCATGATTTCTCCAATTGAGGTTAAGAATTAGTCGCGCAAGTGGCGGATGAGGCTCGAGGTATCCCAGCGGCCGCCTCCCCGTGCCTGCAAGCGGGCATAGAATTGGTCTACCAGCGCCGTGACCGGCAGAGTGCTGCCGTTGGCACGGGCCTCTTCGAGGCAGATCGCCAAGTCCTTGCGCATCCAGTCCACGGCGAAGCCGAAGTCAAACCGGTCGGTGATCATGGTGGGGCCACGGTTGTCCATCTGCCAGCTTTGCGCCGCGCCCTTGCCGATGACCTGAAGCACTTGTTCGAGGTCGAGCCCCGCCCGGCGGCCGAAGTCCAGGCCCTCGGCGAGCCCTTGCAGCAGTCCGGCGATGCAGATCTGGTTGACCATTTTGGTGAGCTGGCCGGCGCCAGCCGGTCCCATCAGCGTCACCGCCTTGGCATAGGTCCGCAGGATTGATTCGGCCTGCGCGAAAACCGCCGGCTCGCCGCCCACCATGATGGTGAGTTGTCCCTTTTCCGCCCCCACCTGGCCACCGGAGACCGGCGCATCGAGGAAGCCCACGCCGCGCGCCGCGGCGGCGGCGTGCAACTCGCGCGCCACCTGCGCCGAGGCGGTGGTGTGATCGATCAGCACACTGCCCGGGCTCATGCCGGCCAATGCACCTTCCGGTCCAAGGACCACGGCGCGCAAATCATCGTCGTTGCCCACACAGGTCATGACCAGCAGGGCGCCGCTCGCGGCGGCCGCTGGGGTGTCGGCGGCGCGGCCGCCGTATTGGGTGACCCAGCCCGCGGCGCGCGCCGCGGTCCGGTTGTACACCGCCACGGTGTGGCCCGCTCGGGCGAGGTGTCCAGCCATCGGCGCGCCCATCACGCCCAGTCCGAGAAACGCACAAGAGCTGTTCTGGGTCATCGTTCAAGTCCTCATCAGAGCCCGAGTTGGCGCCGCGCCGCGGCGATGGCGGCGCGCACCTGTTCGGGGGCCGTGCCGCCGGCGTGCTTGCGGCTGGCGACCGAACCTTCGAGCGAGAGCACGGCAAAGATGTCACCATCGATGATGGGCGAAAAAGACTGCAATTCGACCAAGGACAGATCGGCCAGGTCGCAGGCTTTCGTTTCGGCGTGACGCACGGCGCGGGCCACCACTTCATGGGCATCGCGAAAAGGCAGACCGCGCTTTACCAGATAATCCGCCAAATCGGTGGCGGTGGCGTAGCCCTCGCGCGCGGCGGCGCGCATGCGCTCAGCGTTGACTTCGATCCCGCCGATCAGGTCGGCGTAGATGCGCAGCGTCTGGGTCAGGGTATCGACAGTGTCGAAGAGCGGCTCCTTGTCTTCCTGATTGTCCTTGTTATACGCCAGGGGCTGGCCTTTCATCAGGGTCAGCAGCGCCACCAGGTGGCCATTGATGCGGCCGGTCTTGCCGCGCACCAGTTCGGGCACATCGGGGTTCTTCTTTTGCGGCATGATGCTGGAGCCGGTGCAGAAGCGGTCTGCCAGCCTGATGAAGCCGAAGCGCGGGCTCATCCAAAGGATCAATTCTTCCGACAGGCGCGATAGATGGGTCATCAGCAGGGCGGCGGCAGCGACGAACTCGATGGCGAAATCGCGATCGGAGACCGCGTCCAGGGAATTGCCGCAGATACCCTCGAAACCCAGTTCGCGCGCCACCTGCTCGCGGTCTATGGGGTAGCTCGAACCGGCCAGTGCGGCGGCGCCCAAAGGCAGGCGGTTGACCCGTCGCCGGCAGTCGAGAAAGCGCTCGCGGTCGCGTGCGCTCATCTCGAAATAGGCCATCAAGTGGTGCCCGAAAGTCACCGGCTGCGCCACCTGCAAGTGCGTGAAACCGGGCATGATGGTCGCCGCGTGCGCCTCGGCTAGAGTCAGCAGCGCGCCCTGGAAATCGAGGATCAGAGTGATGATTTCGTCGATCGCGGCGCGCAGCCAGAGGCGCACGTCGGTGGCCACCTGATCGTTGCGCGAGCGCGCGGTGTGCAGACGTTTGCCGGCGTCGCCCACCAGCGCGGTGAGGCGCCGTTCCAGGTTGAAATGCACGTCTTCGAGGTCTCGCGACCAAGGGAAGCGGCCAGTGGCGATTTCTTCGCGAATCTGCGCGAAGCCGCGCTCGATGTCGGCCAGGTCCGCCTTGGCGATCACGCCGCAGGCCTCAAGCATGCGGGCGTGGGCGATCGAACCGGTGATGTCGCATTCGGCCAGGCGATAGTCAAAGTCGATCGAGGCGGTGTAGCGTTTCACCAGTTCGGCGACCGGCTCGCTGAACCGGCCGGACCAACCGCCGGTCGGGGAATTTGTCGAATCGTCTTGCATGCGCAGGATGCTTCAATAAGAATAGCCGCCGGGACACCGGGCTGGGTGACGCCGACCCGGGTGTCCGCCATGGCGCGAAGGTCGCTCCGTGGCAGGGAGTATGGGACGCGCCGAACTTGGGCCGCGAAAGAAATGGGATCGATTATAAAGCAAAACGATCAGGTAACCGGCTTGCCGGACTTCCGTAATTTGGGCGTGGTGCTGCGCCTGCTGACCTTGGCCGGCTTGTTTGCGCTGGCCGGCGCCTTGCTGCACATCGGCCGCTGGGAGGACTTCCAACCGGTGCTCGCGGATCTGGGCGCGGCCATCATTCCCTATCTCATCGGCGTGCTGTTGCTGCTTTTCGTGCTTTCGCCCTGGCTCGCCCGGCTGTCGCTGCGCGCGGGCGTGCTGTGCGTGGTGGGGTTGTCGATGATCGTCGCCCTGACGGCATATCGCCTGGATCCGGGTTTCGCGCTCGACCCGGCGGGAACCGGTTTGCGCCGGGCGCTGTTGGCCGGCATGGCCGCGGGCGCGGCCCTGGGCTACTTGCTCTTGCGCGCCAAAGCACTGTCTCCGGCTATTGCCGAGGCCCGTCTGCAAGCGCTGCAGGCGCGTATTCGCCCGCATTTCCTGTTCAACAGCTTGAACGCCGTGCTCTCCCTGATCCGCTCCGACCCCCGTCGGGCAGAATCAGCCCTGGAGGACATGGCCGACCTTTTTCGCGTGCTGATGCGCGACAACCGCGAGCTGACGCCGCTTTCCGCCGAGATCGAGCTCTGCCGCGAGTATCTCAGGCTGGAGGAACTCCGTCTGGGCGAGCGCCTGCAGGTCGAATGGCACCTTGACAAGATGCCGGGAGACGCCCTGGTTCCCCAATTGCTCCTTCAGCCTTTGCTGGAAAATGCCGTATACCATGGCATCGAGCCTTCGAGCGAGACGGGTGTGGTGGCCATCAATATCTTCGACCGGCGTGGCGAGGTCCACGCCATCCTGCGCAATCCCTATCGGCGGGAGGGGAACCATCACGCCGGCAACAAGATGGCGCTGCAGAACATCCGCGAACGCCTGGCCTTGCATTTTGACGCCGAGGCCAGCCTGAACACCCAGATCATGGGCGACAGCTTCCAAGTGCATATCGTGCTTCCCTACCGCCCGGCAAGCCAGAGCGAAAGGCCGGCGGGATGACCGAAGCGCCGCCCTTGCGCATCCTGGTGGTCGATGACGAGGCGCCGGCGCGCCGGCGCCTGCGCGAAATTCTCGGCGACTGCGCCGAATCGCTGCCGATCAATGTCATCGGCGAGGCCGAGAGCGGTCGCCAGGCGCTGGAGTTGCTCGGTACCACCACCGCCGACCTGGTGCTGGCCGACATCCACATGCCGGACATGAGCGGCCTGGAACTGGCCCGCCACGCCCTCAAGCTGCCGCAACCGCCGGCCGTGGTGTTCACCACGGCCCATTCGGAGCACGCGCTGGAAGCTTTCGAAGTCAACGCCATCGACTATTTGACCAAGCCGGTCAAGGCCCAGCGGCTATTGGCCGCATTGCAGAAGACGCCGCGGCGGCGTCCGCTGCCCGAGGCCACACTCGATCGGCTCGCCGACGCGGCGCGGCGCTTTCTCAGCGTCACCGAACGCACGCGGGTCATTCTGGTGCCGGTGGACGAAGTCGTCTATCTCAAGGCTGAACTAAAATACGTCACCGTGCGCACCGCCGCGCGCGAGTACTTGATCGAGGAATCCTTGACGCGCCTGGAGCGCGAGTTCGGCGAGCGGTTGGTGCGCATCCATCGCAATTGCCTGGTGGCGCGGTCCAGCGTGCGCGGCTTCGAGCGCTGCACCGGACCCGAGGGTGAAGCCCGCTGGGAAGTCGTTCTGCATGGCGTCAGTGAAACCCTGCCGGTCAGCCGCCGGCAGCAGCATGTGGTGCGGGAACTCGGCGGGATGCGGGTCTGAAACGGAAGGGTCGGCATGAGCCGTAGCAAACAAAGAGTCTTGATCTGTGGTTCGATCGCGTACGACACCATCATGGTGTTCGGCGACCGTTTTCGCGAGCACATTCTTCCCGATCAGACGCACATCCTCAACGTCTCTTTTCAGGTCGCGGAAATGCGGCGCGAATTCGGCGGCACGGCGGCCAACATCGCCTACAACCTCAAGCACCTGGGCGGCGAACCCGTGGTCATGGCGACTCTGGGTCTCGATGGCGACAGCTATCGCCAGCGCCTCGAAGGTTTTGGCGTCGCGCTCGATGGACTGCGGGTGATCGACGGTACCTACACCGCCCAGGCCTACATCATCACCGACCTTGACGATAACCAGATCACTGCGTTTCACCCTGGGGCGATGAACCAGTCGCACCAGAACGCGGTGGCCGACGTGAGCGATATCGCTCTGGGCATCGTCGCCCCGGATGGACGCGAAGGCATGATCGCGCATGCCAAGCAATTCGCCGCGGCGGGCATACCCTTCGTGTTCGATCCGGGCCAGGGTCTGCCGCTATTTAGCGGCCCGGAGCTCTTGGAGGTGGTCGATCGCGCCACTTATCTCACGGTCAATGATTACGAGGGCCAATTGGTGCAGCAGAAGACCGGTCTTGGTCTCGAGCGCCTGGCCGAGCGGCTGATCCGCCGTGGCGGCGCGCTGGTCGTCACCCTGGGCGCGCACGGCTCGCGCATCTACAACCCGGATGGACTGCTGCGCATCCCCGCCGTGCATCCGCGCGCGGTGGTCGATCCCACGGGCTGCGGCGACGCCTACCGGGCGGGCCTGCTCTACGGCATCGTCAACGGCTGGGCCTGGCAGCGCACCGGTCGGCTCGCCTCGCTCCTGGGCGCGATCAAGGTCGCCAGCCGCGGCGCACAGAACCACACGCTTAGCCGCGATGAGTTGTCTGCGTTATACTTTCAGCGCTTCCAGGAACCGCTTTGGTAGCGCCGCGAGGCGTGAGCGAGGGCGATTTCCGGTGCCGGTTTCGGCGGAATTCCAAATGAAGGAGTGGTTTTGATGAAAAACTTGAGCATGGGTGTCCTGGTCGGAGCCGCGGTGGCCTTGGCTGGGTGTACGTCGCAAATGGAAATGGGCTCCGGTGGTTCGGTGGTCACCGGCTCGGCGGGAGATGCCGGTGCGCGCGGCGCGTCGTCGCAATTGGTGCGCTGTGATGCACCGGTCGGTACCGTCGCAGTATCCGAGAACCCACATGGCTATGGCTATATTGTCTACTACGGCTCTTTGCCCAAGTCCCCCATGCCCTTGCTCAAGCTGATGTTGCAACAATCGGGCTGCTTTCGGGTGGTCGATCGCGGCGCGGGCCTGCGCGCCACGCGCCAGGAAATTGAGTTGCAGCGCGAAGGGCTGACCCGCAAGCAAGACAACGTTCGCAAGGGCAATGTCGTCGAGGCCCATTACACGCTGATTCCCGACGTGGTGTTCGCTGAAGACAACGCCGGCGGCATGGGTGTGGCACTCGGCGCGTTCTTCCCGAGGGCCCCGGCGGTCGGCGCCATTGCCGGCAGCATGAAGTTCCGCGAAGCCCAGGTCGTGCTCACGCTCACCGACAACAACACCACCGAACAGATCGCCGCCGCCGAAGGCAGCGCGCGCGCCACCGACTTCGGTCTGGGCGGCGGTATCCTCGGCTCCCTCGGTGGTGCCGTGGCTGGCGGCTGGGGGCGCACCAATGAAGGTAAGGTCGTTGCCGCGGCGATGATGGATGCCATCAACAAACTGGTACCGCAATTCCGCGCCATGGGACCGGCCGGCCCGGTACCCGAGAAAAAGCGTCGCTGACCAAGCGCCGATTGAACCGGCGGGCAAAGGGCGGTGACCTTTGCCCCGGAGTCTAAACGCCGGCCGCCGGCTTGGCGGGCGGTGCTTCGATGATCCTTTGAGGCCGGCGTCTGGCGACGCCGGCCGTCCCCATGCGCGTTCTTCGTATCCTGCACGCCCTTTGGCTGTTGCTCTCGGCTCTGCTCACGGGAGTGTTCCGCTACCCATCCTGGCCGCCTTGGCGCCAGCGTCGCTATCTGCGCGGCTGGTCGCGGCGCCTGCTGCGGGCACTGGGGCTTCGCCTGGTGGTGCATGGACATTTGCCCGAGGCCCAGCACCACAATCTGCTGGTCGTCGCCAACCATATTTCCTGGCTCGACATCTTCGTACTGCACGCGGTTCACCCGACCCGCTTCGTGGCCAAGGCGGAATTGGCCTCGTGGCCGGTGTTCGGTTTTCTGATCCGACGCTCCGGCACGATCTTCGTCGAACGCGCGCGGCGCCACGACACCGCCCGGGTGAATCGGGTGATCATCGAGGCGCTGGCGGGGGGCGACTGCATCGGGGTTTTTCCCGAAGGCACCACCAGTGATGGACGCAAGGTGATGCGGTTTCATGGTTCGCTGCTGCAACCGGTGATCGACGCTGGCGGACAGGTGCAACCGGTAGCGCTGCGCTATCGCCAGGCCGACGGCGGCTATTCCGACGCCGCCGCTTACGTGGGCGACACCCCGTTTGCCACCACTGTGCGCCGGATCATCGAGGCCCGTGGCTTAGTCGTCGAAGTGCGTTTGCAGCCCTTGCTCGCCGCGGCCCAAGCCAACCGGCGTGAGCTGGCGCAGGCGGCGCGCGAGGCCATCATCGCGGCTTGGGGTCCAGCGGCTGCCGACTCGGCACCTGGAACACCGCCCCATCCTCCAGGCGCACGGCACTGAGCGGGCCGCCCCAAAGGCAGCCGGAATCGAGCATCCAAACCCGGGCTTCGAGGCGCAGTTCAAGTGTGGACCAGTGCCCGCAGATCAGCGTGTGGGTCGCCGAGCGCCGCTCCGGGATCTTGAACCAGGGCGCGAATCCAACCGGTGCGTGTTCCGCACCGCGCTTCTCATCGAATTCAAGCCGTCCGTCGCGCGCACAGAAGCGCAGGCGGGTGCAAACATTGACGATGGCACGCAGGCGGTCCCAGCCGGTGAGTTGCTCGGTCCAGTCCGGGGTGTTGCCGTAGAGCACACGCAAGAACTGATCGTGTTTGGGGCCGGCCAGCGCCGCGGCCACCTCGCCCGCCAGGTCCAGCGCCTGGGGCACGGTCCAGGGCGGAATCAGTCCGGCATGCACCAGGACGAACGCGCCATCGACATGAATCAAGGGGCGGGTGCGCAACCATTGGAGCAGCGCCGCCCGGTCCGGGGCGTCGAGGATGGAACGCAGGGTATCGCGGCGATGCAGGCGCGCGTGGCCCGCCGCCACGGTGAGCAAATGTAGGTCGTGGTTGCCCAGCACTGTGGTCGCAGCGTCATCGAGGGATTGCACGTACCGCAAAGTCTCCAAGGAACCTGGTCCCCGATTGACCAAGTCGCCGACCAGCCACAGCCGATCGCGCGAGGGCGAAAAATCAAGCAACAGTAGTAGTTGCCGGAATTCCTCGTAGCAACCCTGAATGTCGCCGATGGCATAGGTGCTCATCGCTGAATCATCTTAGAAACCTCAGTTGACCGCTCGTCTATTCGCTACCAGTCAGGCCGGGCCTCGTCGTTCCGGGGCACGCCGGAATTGAGGAATTCCAACGACCCAGACGCCGACCTTTGCCGGTGTGACGGACTACATCAGCGCTTTCTTTGCTCTGGGGACTTGCGCTTTTCCTTGGCCCAGGTTGGCCAGACCGACGGCGTCGCCCCGGATGGTAGAATCGCCGGACATTCTAGCCCATGAGCCTCAATTCCGAACAGCGCGCGGCGGTGCGCTATCTCGATGGTCCCTTGCTGGTGCTGGCGGGTGCCGGTAGCGGCAAAACCCGCGTCATCACCGCCAAGATCGCGCATCTGCTCGCCAGCGGCTATCAGGCCCGGCACATCGCCGCCATCACCTTCACCAACAAAGCGGCACGCGAGATGCAGGAACGGGTCGCCCGGACGGTCAAGGCCGAGGCGGCCCAAGCCCTGACGGTTTGCACCTTCCATGCGCTGGGCCTAAAAATTCTTCGCGCGGAAGCTGGGGCGGCCGGCTTGCGCCCCGGTTTTTCCATTCTTGATCCGGATGATGCCGAGGGCATCTTCGCCGAACTTTTGGTGACCAGCGACCGCGCCCGAGTGCGCGCGGTGCAGACCCAGGTGAGCCTGTGGAAGAACGCTTTGGTCACGCCCGCGCAAGCGCTGCGCCAGGCGGGCGACGAAGCAGCGCAGAACGCCGCGCGAGCCTACCATTCTTACAACGAGACCCTGCGCGCGTACCAGGCGGTCGATTTCGATGATCTGATCGGCCTGCCCGTGGAACTGCTGACGCGCGATGAGCACGCCCAGGCGCGCTGGCGCAGTCGCTTGCATTATCTTCTGGTCGACGAATATCAGGACACCAACCAGGCGCAATACCGCCTGCTGCGTCTGCTGACTGAACCGTTGGCACGTTTTACCGTGGTCGGCGATGACGATCAGGCAATCTACGCCTGGCGTGGCGCCAGCGCCGAGAACCTGGCGCGTCTGCCCCAGGACTATCCCGAACTCAAGCTCATCAAACTCGAGCAGAACTACCGTTCCAGCGTACGCATTCTGCGCAGTGCCAACGCCTTGATCGCCAACAACCCCAAACTGTTCGAGAAACGCCTTTGGAGCGAGCTGGGCTTGGGCGAACGCATCTCGATCATGGCCTGTCCGGACGACGAAGCGGAAGCGGAGCGAATCGCACTCGCCATGCAGGCGCATAAGTTCGAACATCGCGGGCGCTTCGCCGATTACGCCATACTCTATCGCGGCAATCATCAGGCGCGGGTGTTCGAGACCGTGCTGCGCACCCACAACGTACCCTACCAACTGAGCGGCGGAAGCTCATTCTTTGAGCGCGTCGAAATCAAGGATCTCCTTGCCTACCTGCGCCTCTTGCTCAATGAAGACGACAACCCCGCTTTCGTCCGCGCCATCACCACGCCGCGGCGGGGTATCGGCAAAGAGACCCTGGGACGCCTAGGTGAACTCGGCACGGCGCGCCAGCGCAGCCTGTGTGCGGCGATCGGCGAATGGGATCTGGCGGCGCAATTGGGCGAACGCCCTGCCGCGGCGCTCCAGCAGTTCGGCGCCTTCCGCCTGCGTCTGGCCGAGCGGGCCGGGCGCGAACCCGCGGGGGCGGTCTTCGAAGAACTGCTGGCGGGGGTCGGCTACGAGGATCATCTGCGCGCGAGTTTCGATGCGCCGGTGGCCGCGGCACGCTGGAAGAACGTGCGCGAGTTCGCGGACTGGCTGGACCAGAAGGGCAAGGCCGAGGGTAAGAGCCTGTTGGAACTCACCCAGACCATCGCGCTCTTGAACATGCTCGACAGCGATGACCAGAGCAAGACCGATGCGGTCCGACTGTCGACGCTGCACGCGGCCAAGGGGCTGGAGTTCCCGCACGTCTTTTTAGCCGGGGTGGAGGAAGGCATTCTGCCGCACCGGGAATCGATTGCCGCGGGGCAGGTCGAAGAAGAGCGCCGCCTGATGTACGTGGGCATCACGCGGGCGCAGCGCACGCTTTGGATCAGCCATTGCCGGCGTCGCCGCCGCGCCCGGGAGATGAGCGACTGCGCGCCCAGCCGCTTCATCGACGAACTGGTGCGTGACGATTTGAATTTTGTCGGCGATTGCGCGGCGCCGGTTGATGCCGTGCAGGAGAAGGCCGACGGCCGCGCCAAGCTCGCCGCCCTGCGCGCCATGCTGACGCGAGTTTGAGACGAGCGATCTGGAACTCCAGGAAATTGGACATGACCCAAGACGAGATCTTTTGGCGCCAGTGGATCGGCAAGACCGATGTCGTCACCGACACGCTTACCGCTTGGCCGGTCGGTGCCCTGGCCGCGACACTCGACCGCGACGAACCCGTGCCCCCCGCCGGCAGTGCGCTTCCGCCGCTCGCGCATTGGCTCTATTTCCTGCCGCGCACCGTGCAGTCCGACCTGGGGCCAGACGGCCACGCCAAGCGTGGCGGTTTCCTGCCGCCGATACCCTTGCCTCGGCGCCTGTGGGCGGGTGGCAGGGTGCGCTTCTTTCACCCGCTTTGGGTTGGCGAGCCGGTGCAGCGTACCTCGGTGATCGCCGACATTCAGCTCAAATTGGGGCGCAGCGGTGAACTGGTGTTCGTCACCGTGCGTCACGAAATTCGCAACGCCGCCGGCCTGGCGGTCACCGAGGACCATGACATCGTCTATCGCGCCATGCCTGAGCCCGGAGCGCAACCGCAGCCCGGGTGCGTGCCACCGACGAATGCCCAATGGCATCGCCAGGTGGCGCTCGACGAAGTGCTTTTGTTTCGCTTTTCCGCGTTGACCTTCAACAGCCACCGCATCCACTACGACCAATACTACGTCACCCAGGTTGAGGCCTACCCTGGCCTGGTCGTGCATGCGCCGTTGTGCGCCACACTTTTGCTCGATCTGCTGCGCCGGCACCTGCCCGACCGCGCCATCGAGCGCTTCGACTTTCGCGCCTTGCGCCCGGTGTACGCCGCCGGAGCCTTGCGCCTCGCCGGCAACACTGAGCCCGAAGGACGGACCGCGCGACTCTGGGCGGTTGACGCGGACGGATTCATGGTCATGGAGGCCCAGGCGCACCTGGCCTGAGCGGATTCCCGCGCGCGGTGTCTCGCGCCGCCACAGTGCCGGGAGCGTGACCGAGCGCATTCGAGACCCCTCAAGCAGATCGGGGCGCGAGCGCGCCCTGCGCCGCGCGGCGGTGAGGGTGGGCGGCAGCTGGTGCGGCGATTCTGTGAACGAATGCCGCGCGGACTGCCACACAGTGAAACGATCTCCGCCCCGAAAAAGCGGAGTATGATGAATATGCCCAGGCTAGTAGCCTGCCAGGAAATCAACCCGGGTGCTTTTTTGGGGCGCGCGAGCTGCGGCAACGTGGGCCAGGATTTTCGACCGGGACTTTGGAGCGAGACATGAAGAAGATTCTGAGCTTCGGATTGCTGCTAGTGATCGCCGCGGTCGCCGGTGCTGGCGTCGAGATCGAGAAGAGCAAAACCAAGACCGAAGCCGCACCCAGTATCAAGGCCAACACTAGCAACAATCGGCAGACCATTCAGGCAATCGGTTCACAGGCCGCGCAGGCGCAGGCGGGGCGCAACAACAGCCAAGTCATGCGCGGCATCAAGACCCGGTCGCTGCAATCCCAGACCGGCCTGAGCAACGTGCAGGAACTAGACGGCAATGACGCGACCGCCCGCCAAGTCCAGAGCGGCACTCATAACAGGCAAAGCGCCGTGGCCGCGAGTTCGCGGGTGAACCAGACCCAGAGCGGCGCACACAACGTGCAGCACATGGACGTCCGCAACACCGATGCCCAGCAGACTCAATCCGGTCTGAATAACCGTCAGTCGATCAACGTCGGCACCGCTTCACCCAATTGATTTTTCACGCGCCACACGCGCTGCTGCCCGAGGGTTGGCGGCGCGACGTTTTGCTTGAGGTTGGCCCCTCGGGCGACTTTGTTTCGGTTTCCCGCGGCGCCGCGCCTGCCGGCGCATGGGCGCTGGCCGGGCCGGTGCTGCCGGGGTTTACCAACCTGCATAGCCACGCTTTTCAACGCGCCTTGCTCGGGCGCACACAAATCGCCAGTGGCTCCGGAGACAGCTTCTGGACCTGGCGTGAGGCCATGTACGGTTTGGTGGCCGCGCTCGATGAAGAGGACTACCTGGCGATCGCCGCCCAGAACTTTGCCGAACTTGTGCGTGGCGGCTACACCACGGTCTGCGAATTTCATTACCTGCACCGCGGCGCCGGTGGTGTTCTGACCGAGCCTCCCGAACGCTACGCGCGCTTGCTTGTGGAGGCGGCTCGGGACGCGGGTATCGCCCTGACCTTGCTGCCGGTGCTCTACATGCGCGGCGACTTTGCCGGCCAGCCGCTGAGCTCGTCGCAGGAGCGGTTTCGGGGAACTCCCGAAATGATTCTGCGCGGGCTCGAAGCGCTGCGGAGCGAGTTCGGCGGCGCATCCGGATGCCGCATCGGCGTCGCCCCGCACTCGTTGCGCGCGGTGCCCCCGGCCGCGCTCCAGGAACTCATCGCCGGAGTGAGTGCGCTCGATGCCGGTGCGCCCATCCACATTCACGTCGCTGAGCAACAACGTGAAGTCGAGGACTGCATCGGCGCTTTGGGGCAGCGACCGGTGGCCTGGCTGTTCGATCATATGCCAGTAGACCAGCGTTGGTGTTTGGTGCATGCCACGCATTTGGCCGGGGCCGAACGCGAACTCTTAGCGCGAAGCGGTGCTGTGGCCGGATTGTGCCCCAGCACCGAAGGTGATCTCGGCGACGGTTTCTTTCCCTTGCGAGAGTTCCTGAAGGACGGGGGCTGTTTTGGCATCGGTTCGGACAGCAATCTCGGCGCTGACCCTTTCGAGGAATTGCGCTGGCTGGAATATGGCCAGCGTTTACGCATCGAGGGGCGCAATGTCGCTGCCCTGGACGCTGGGCAATCCACCGGCGCCATGCTGGTGCAAAAGGCCCATGCTGGCGGCGCCCGTGCGGCGGGCCAGCCGGTGGGAGCGCTGCAAGTCGGCAAGCGGGCCGATTTCCTGGTGCTGAATCCGGCGCATCGCGCCTTGTTGGGTCTGTCGCCCGAGCATTGGCTCGACGCCCTGGTCTTCTCCAGCGGCGCCGAGAGCCCGATCACCGATGTCTATGTGGCCGGGCACGCCGTGGTGCGCGAGGGACGGCACCAGCGCGAGAAAATGATCGCCCAGCGCTTCGCCAAGAGGATGGCGCGGCTGGGCCTGGGAGCCTAGAGCTCCTTTACTGGCTAGTTGGAAGGCCGGCCTGGTTTTGGTCCGAGCGCCGGGCGGGGGTGGACGAACCTTCCCCCCGGCCCCCTTCCTGGGGAAGGGGGTGAGTGCGGTTCGCGGGCTGCGCCCGCTCCGGTGATGGGCTTGCGCCCCCTTCGGGCGGCCGGGCGGGCCTCGACGAATCATCCCCCCGGCCCCCTTCCCGAGGAAGGGGGTGAGTGCGTTCGCGGGCTGCGCCCGCTCCGGTGATGGGCTTGCGCCCCCTTCGGGCGGCCGGGCGGGCCTCG
>JACPUX010000003.1 GCA_016192065.1 Betaproteobacteria bacterium | reverse complement strand
CGAGGTGGATCTCTTCTACGTGCATGCCGATCACCTGGGTACCCCGCGCGTGATCACACGGCCCGCCGACAATCAGAAGGTGTGGGCCTGGCCAAACGTCGATCCGTTTGGCAATAACGTTGTGGATGAGAATCCCTCGGGGCTGGGGGCGTTTGCCTACGGGCTGCGGTTTCCGGGGCAGTATTTTGATGGGGAGACGGGGGGGCATTACAACTACTTTAGGGATTATGAGCCGGGGATCGGGAGGTATTTGCAAAGTGATCCGATTGGGTTGGAGGGGGGCGGGCCAAATCAATATGCCTATGTGGGGTCACGACCGCTGACACATGTTGATCCTTCCGGATTGATTGCATGCAAAGGGGAATGGATACTGGCCGGCACTGATCGGCAGGTCGGTACCTATGCGGCGTTGACCAATCCTATTGCTCCGTTCTGCTGGTGCTATTGGCTCTGCATGGACTGCTTCGCACCATCAATATGGAGCCGGAACTTCCGCGACCTGCCCCGGACGCGAGGGATAGTCACCTACACTGGTGGCGGGACAGTCGAATCACCGAGGCGCAGCCCAGATAAACCGGATAGGCCTGGCAAACCGGGACAACCAGGTGGACCTCGTGGGGACTTTGGCGACACATGCAGCTGCATCACCAAACCCGGGCCGCAAACTGGATGCGAATGCAAGGCGCCGCCCGGATTCTATGATTGAACCATGAGCCTACGACATCTGGTCGGTCTTCTTTCAGTATCTTTGTCACCCGCCTTCGCTGCCGGGGTATCGATCGACTTGAAGCAGTTTGTGCCGACAAGAGCGACTGAGGTGAAGTTGGTCCAATCCGAGGACGGTAGAGTCCATCGGCTGACCTACCGAAGCCCTACAGCCCCTCCCGAGGTCGCAATAGCGCAGGTTGCATTCTCACTGCTTAAGAACCAAGCTTGGTACCGGTGCGAGCTAAGGACAGAGCCGTGGCTGCACTATCGCGAGCTCACGCCAGATGGGGGCGAGCGGGCTGTCTCGAACTTCATCGAAGTCTGGCGGAACGAGGGAGGCTTGATCATCATAGTAGCGTATTCTCGTAGCCCTCAAACTCCCTCGAAGGCCGAGGGAGGTCAAGCCGTTCAGGTGAACCACTATTCGAAGCTGGCCGAGCCAGAGGCCGAGTTTGTTTTGAATTCGCTCGGAGTGCAACCGGGGGGGTGTATTGCGGGACAAAGCGCGCAAACGGGGTCGCAAACGGGCGGTCGCAAACGGCGGCAAACGGGGTCGGGAGTCGAATTACCGCCACCCGCTCCAGCGCTTTCGGCGATGCCTTGAACCGGCTCATCGAGATACAGGGGCAGATTCAGCTTGGCGCCGCTGTGGGAGAACGTGCCGCGCGTTCCCCTTGAGAAATCAATTTCGACTGGCCTATCGTCGTCGTATGGGGTTTGGCTCATGATCTCACCCATCGAGGTTCGTTCTCGTACTGCTCACGTTCGCGGCGCGCCGCTTTCCGCGCCGACATGATGCGCGCCTGGGCGCTGGCCAGGCCGGTCGGCTGATGCCGCCAGCAGCTTGCCCTGGTCTGCCCGACCCAGCTCCGTCTGCGCCCAATTCTTCTGCTTGCGCAAAGCCTTCAGGCGTGCCCCGAAAGCCCTGCGGAGAGTCTCGCCCTGCATGATGAACAACCTCGCTGGCATGTTGACTTCGCAAAAATCTAAGGAGTGGTTCCTGAAAGGCGTTGAAGGTTACCCCCTGTAAGGATATTGAATACTGCCGATAGGAGTCAGTATTGTTCTCGACAGGATCTCCTAGGCAGTGGCCGAATTTCACCATGCTAAACTCGCTTACTCCATGAGACTCTCGCTCGTAGTGCCGTCCCTGCTGTGGCGCCAGGCCCTCGGCGCTGACGAACGCACCTTGGCGGCGCCCGGCTTGTGTCGCTTGCTGGCTGATGCGATCGCGAGGCCCAGATCTTCCCTGAGCCCCGAAGACTGGCTGGCCGAGCGCTGCGGCTTGGTGCGCGACAACGATTACCCCTTCGCCGCCGTGCTCGCGCTGGCCGACGATCTCCCGGCGCACGAGGGCTATTGGTTGTTGGCGGAAGCGGTGCACTTCCAGATCGGCCATGATGACGTGATTTTTCAGCGCCGTCTGGGGCCGTTGCCACAAATGGAAGCGCAGGCTTTGTTGGCGGTTCTGAATGGCCATTTCGCGCAGGATGGCTGGCGCTTCTGGTGCGGCGCGAGCGGACGCTGGTATCTGTCCCTGTCGGAGGCTCCCGCGCTGTGCACCACTGCGCCACGGCAAGCCTTGCGTCGTCCGGTACGTTGCCATTTACCGCAGGGGCGGGATGCCCGGCGTTGGTCGCGCGCGCTGACGGAACTCCAGATGCTGCTGTTCGAACACCCGGTCAACCGGGCGCGCGAGGAGCGCGGCGAGGCGCCGCTCAACAGCCTCTGGTTCTGGGGCGGCGGCGCGTTCCCAAAGATTGCGCCCGGCGAGCGTTTTCGTCTGGTGGGCGGCGATGCTCTGGGCGAGGCGCTGGCCAAGACCTGCGGATTTGAACGGCTGGCCCTGCCCGCCTTGGCGCACGATCTGGCGATCGGGGACCAAGACACCGTGGTCTGGCTCGATGCCCTCGACACGACGCACGCCACCCGCGACATCGAGGCCTGGCAGACCGCACTGTTGACCTTGGAAAGGAACTGGTTCGCACCCTTGACTGAGCGGGCGCAGGCAGGCGAGATCTCGGCGCTTAGGTTGCTGGCGTTTTCCCGCGACCAAATGCGCGACTTCGAGTTTCGGCCCAAGCGGGGATGGCGGCGCTTCTGGCCCGAGCAAACGCCGAACGCGGCGAGCACGTTGGCGCGCCTGGTCGATGCCCTCGGGAGCCGCGACGCGGCATGACCAGCACCCGCCTCCTCACCCGCGACGTGCCCCTGGAAGCGGCCCGCCGCCTCGCTGCCGCAGGGGTTCATCCGGTCCTGGCACGGGTATTCGCGGCGCGCGGCATCGTCGAAGCGCGCGCGCTCGATCTGGCGCTGACCGACCTTCCCGAGTGGCGCACGATGAAAGGAATCGAGGCGGCGGCGGCACGGCTTGCCCATGCCATTCGGGCATCGGAACCGGTACTGATCGTCGCCGACTACGACGCCGACGGTGCCACCGCTTGCGCGCTGGGGGTTTTGGCACTGCGCGCCCTAGGCGCCAGAGTCGATTTCCTGGTGCCCAATCGCTTCGAGTTCGGCTACGGTCTCACCCCCGAGATCGTGGCCCTGGCCGCCACGCGCGCGCCGACGCTGATCGTCACGGTGGATAACGGCATCGCCAGTGTGGACGGCGTGGCCGAGGCCGCCGCTCGCGGCATCGAGGTGCTGATCACCGATCATCATCTGCCCGGCGAACGGTTGCCGGAACCGGCCATTATCGTCAATCCCAACCAACCCGGCTGTGCCTTTCCGAGCAAGAATCTGGCGGGTGTCGGGGTGATGTTCTACCTGCTGCTCGCCCTGCGCGCGACCCTGCGCGACCAAGGCTGGTTCAATCAGCGCCCGGAGCCCAAGCTGGCTGAATACCTCGACCTCGTCGCCCTGGGCACCGTCGCCGACGTGGTCAAACTCGATCATGTGAACCGCATCCTGGTGCAGCAGGGCTTGCACCGCCTGCGCGCCGGCCGTGCCCGCCCCGGTCTGCGCATGCTGCTCGCCGCGGCGGGGCGCGAAGCGGCGAGACTTTCCGGCTTCGATCTGGGTTTTGTGCTCGGCCCGCGGCTCAATGCCGCCGGGCGGCTCGCCGACATGTCTTTGGGCATCAACTGCTTGCTCGCAGGGGATGAAGACAGCGCTCTGCCCATGGCCATGGAACTCGACCGCCTCAACCGTGAGCGCAAGAGTCTCGAAGCGGACATTCACGAAGAAGCACTGGCGTCGCTGGAGGACTTGCCGGCGAACGAGAACTACAGTCTGGTGCTGTATCGCCCGGAATGGCACCAGGGTGTGGTGGGCATCGTCGCCTCGCGCCTCAAGGACCGTTATCACCGGCCGGCAATCGTCTTCGCCGAGGCCGCTCCGGGCGAGCTCAAGGGCTCCGGCCGCTCGATTCGCGCCCTGCACCTGCGCGATGCCCTCGATCGCGTCAGCAAACTCGCGCCCGGACTCATCACCCGTTTCGGCGGACATGCAGCCGCGGCCGGACTCAGCCTGCCCACGGACGCCCTGCCCCGCTTCGCCGAGTACTTCGAGCAGGCCACGCGCGAACTGCTGAGCCCAGCCGATCTCGCGCGGGTGGTGGAAACCGATGGTTCCCTCGCCGCCGGGGAAATTACCCTGCAATTGGCCGAGTTGCTCGCCACGCCGCTTTGGGGCCAAGCCTACCCGGCGCCAGCCTTCGTGGATGAATTTCGAGTGCTGCGCCAACGTCCGGTGGGCGAGAAGCACCTGCGCCTCACCCTGGCGCGGGAGGATAAGGTCTTTGAGGCGATGCTGTTTCGCCAACGCGAAGCGCTGCCGGAACGCATCCGCGCGGTCTATCGCCCCGAGCGCAATGTCTATCAGGGCAGCGCCAGGCTGCAATTGGTACTGGAGCACTGGCAGGCCGCTTGAGCGCCGCCGCAAGACCGCCCAGGGCTGGCTCAAGCTTGGGAAATTTCGGAATTCGGCGCGGTTCGCGAACCGTCCCCTCCTCCGCCGGTAGGGGGCGGGACGAACGCACACCAGTGCATGCCACCACGAGAGTACTGCGTCCCAGGGTTAACAGGCCCGGCCCCGACCGCGGGGGTGGGCGTGCCGGTGGCGCTGCTGCGGCGCAGCGCAAGGAGCCTGCCGTGCTGCCCGAGAAGGCCCGCGAAAGTCCCTTCTATCGGCCCCGGCAACACCCTCGGAAAACATCCATCAATCCGACGGAAAGCCAATCCTGAAGCGGTTTTCGAGAATTGACCCGGATTTCCAATTAAGCTTGTGGTTAACACCTATTGTGCGATGCAAAAAAATCGTTTAGAGTGCGCCGCATTGCAGCAATTTGGTGGTTCTATTACATGCTGCTGAGCTTCGGGGGGATTTATGGCATGTGATTTCGGGAGATCTCGATGAGACTCGCAGGCAAAGTATCCATCATCACCGGCGCTGGCCAGGGCATCGGCCAAGCCACCGCACAGAAATTCGCCCGCGAGGGCGCCAAGGTCGCGGTCTGCGACGTCAACGAACAATCGGTTTGTGAAACCGTCCGCCTGATCAAGGATCAGGGCGGCGAAGCCTTGGGGTTTCGGGTGGATGTTACCGACAAGGAAAGCATTCAGAACATGGTGGCCGGTGTGGTCGAAGCCTGGGGACGCATCGACACCCTGGTGAACAACGCCGGCATCGTCGCCGACGCACAGTTGAAGAAGATGACCGAGGACCAGTTCGACCGCGTTATCGAGATCAACCTCAAAGGCGTCTACAACTGCACCCGCGCGGTAGTGGACATCATGCTGGAGCAGGAATCGGGCTGCATCCTCAACGCCTCGTCGGTGGTCGGCCTGTACGGCAACTTCGGCCAGACCAACTATGCCGCCACCAAATTCGCCGTCATCGGCATGGTCAAGACCTGGGCCCGCGAGCTGGGTCGCAAGGGCATTCGCGCCAATGCGGTCTGCCCCGGCTTCATCCAGACACCGATCTTGAAGACCATGCCCGACAAGGTCATCAAGATGATGGAAGACAAGGTCCCCATGGGCCGCCTGGGCAAGCCGGAAGAAATTGCCAACACCTACGCCTGGCTAGCTTCAGACGAAGCGAGCTACATCAATGGCGCGGTGATCGAGGTTTCGGGCGGCGTGACGGTTTAGTCCCCGCGCATCCTTCGACACCTCGAAACGGCCAGCCACGCTGGCCGTTTTGTTTGTGCAAGCACACGCAATAACTCTCACGGTCCGAGCAGCGCGAGCCAAGACCTAAACTGCGCTGCCGCGTCGACCGGCGGGCGCGCCGAAAGCTGCATTGAAATAACCTTCGCAGCGGCCGTCGCTCCCATAAACGTCAGGGCGACTCGTTCCTCCGCGTTCGACGGTCGGACGACATCCACCCCCGCTGGTGTAGCAACACCAATGCGGACAGAAGTAGACTCAGCACCAGCAGCCCCCACGGGGATAGCGCCGGTACCGGTACCGCTCCGTCTGGCGCCGCGGCCGCGGTCACGGTGAACTGGATGGCGTCGGCGTTGCTCCAGCCGTCCTTGTCGCCGGCGACGACGGTGATGTTGTAGGTGCCGGCCGTGGTGGGCGTGCCGGAAATCACGCCAGTAGAGGCGGCAATCGTCAGGCCCGGCGGCAGTGCGCCGGTAACGATGGCGTAGCTGAGGATCGGGTCGCCATTGGTGGCGGTGACGTACCCCACCAGGGCCAGATTGAACGCGCTGCCGACAGTGGCGTTCTGGTTGGGTACGTCGCCCATCACCGGCGGTGAGCCTGGCGGGGCGGGGCTGCCGGTGCCCTGGACATTAAACTCGTAGGGGGACTCATCGGGGTCATCGTTGTTGATGCTGACCTGGCAGAGGTCGGTGCCGGCATCGACTGGTGTGTACTGCACCGCGAAGATGGTCGACGCCGAAGCCGCCACGGTGGTCGACGGCTGAACGCTCACCGCGAACTCGCCGCAGGCGGCACCCAACAGGCTTACTGCGTTGGCACCCAGATTCAGCGTCACCGTTCCGCTGTTGAGGATGGTGTAGGTTCGCGTCACGGGGGTGCCGACGGTGCTGGTGCCAAAATCCGTATGATCGGCAAGCGAGGGCGTCGTATCGCCATCGGCAATCGGCACGCTATTGCCGCTGATTCCAATCTCCGGTGCCGGGGAAACGGTGACGCAGGCGGAGAATTCCGAAGTAGACTGCGCCACCTGCGCAGCGGCGGTCGCCGTGACGACGTGGCCGGAGGTCAAGACGGGGCCAGAGAAAGTGAAGGCCGCGTTGCCGCCCGCATCGGTGGTCACCGCTTGCGGACCAAGAAAAGTCCTACCCTCACCATAACCGGAACCGTCGCAGGCCGGCGAAGAAAAGAACTCGATCGTGAACGCGGTGTTCGGCGTGCTGTTGAGCGACCCGGCGACGACACCCCAGGCGCTGGCGGAGGTCAGCAAGGGGTAGTTCTGCAAGCTATTGGGGCCGGTATCGGTATCCCCTGGGTCGTTCGGGGCCACGCCGTTAGCGTCGAGGTTGATCCCCATGTCGGTGTTGTCGTAGATGGAGTTCGCGGTAATTGTGTTACCTGTCGTGGCGACGGTCCCCTCGACCGTTACGCCGTGCCCGACGTTGTAGGCAATTACGTTGCGCCCTATGCTGTTGTCGACTGCATCGGTGATATTGATCCCGTGTCGCTGGTTGGGCCGTGCCGCGGTCAGGAACGCATTGGTGCCGATATAGTTGTTCAGGACAGCGGTCTCCCAGCCCCCCAAGCCCAAATTCATGATCACGATTCCATCCCAGTCGTTTCCGGAAATGACATTGCGGTCAGCGGGAAAGGCGCCTCCGATGGTGTTCGCCCATGCGCCTACCCAGCCGCCGACCACCACGGCTGCATTCTGGTTGGGGAAGAACGTGCTGCCATCGGCCCGCAGGCCGACGAAGTTCCCCGCCACGGTATTGAGGTTCGCAGTCCCGCCCGCGCCGCTCCCGCCGTCCCCGATGACCACGCCAAATGAGAACCTGCCGATGGCAAGGCCCCGGATCGTGGCGTTATCGGTTGCCACGGTGAGGCCATCGAGGTAAGCCCCGGCTGCCGCTCCGTCGATCTCGATGAGGATGCTGCCGTTCCATCCCGTCGCCGCGCTGTTCTGCACCGCCCCCGGCTGGCTATAACCGTCCAACAGCACCGCGCGGGTAATCACCGGCAGCGCCGAGGTCGGGGCGATAGTGTGCACGCCGGCTCCGGGAATATTGAAGCGGATTTCGTCGCTCGTGCCGAACGCCGCCCCGGTGTTCGGGCAGTCGGCATTGACGCTGGCCGCAGCGTTGATGCTGGTAATGGCCTCGCGCAAGGTGCAGGCCCCATTCACGGCCACCGTGTCGCCGACCCCGGTGACGCTCACGATGGCGGCCTGGGCCGTGGCCGTTATCAATAGCAACACCAGACCCCGGCCAATTCCCAGCAAACGGCGAAACATGCGCATCTCCTCTTCTTATAGCGGCGGTCGCCGCGCAACCGGAAACCGGAAACCGGGGGAGGTTAACGCAAGGGATTACACAGATCGTATACAGATAACGCGCTCAACCGGCGGCAGCTTCGCGGCAGCGCGCCGAACGCACGGAGTCGCCCGCCAACTCGCATTGCCGCGCGAGTTCCTTGAAGAACGCCGCACGCCGTTTCTCGATGCCGCGGCGCGCTTCCGACAACCAAGGGAGAGGTTCTTCATGGGGAAGAAAGGTTCCGGCGTATCGCGCGAGGGCTTGGTCGACGAATTGGGCCAAGGCTTTGGCCTCGAAGGGCGAGGCAGAGCGCAATCGGGCCGCGGCGCTGTCCAGCGCTGCCAGGTCCGTCCACACGCGACGAGGATCGAGGCTCAGCTTTCCCTGCCGCAGGGTCAGGGTTTCCCTACCGACCAGTCCGCGCAGCCGGTCGAGGTTGGTGTAGAAAGCGCGACGGGCGGCATCGCCATCGGATTCCGGCCACAGTATGTCGGCCAATTTCTCCGGCGCAACCTCGTTGCCGCCCAGTGCGATCAACGCCTTGAGCAACTCGATGGGCTTGACCGGCGCGCGGTTGGCGGAAAACGCCAGCGGCTGGTCGTCAATGAGAATCTCAAAACCGCCCAAGGTCAGGATGCGCACCGGCCAAGGCCAATCGTCGAGGTGGCTGGGGGACGACTCCGGGACCAAATGCAACAAGCGCACCAGTCGCCTTGCGAATTGGGGCTCGATGGCCTTTTCCAGGGCCAGCACACACAGTTCCGCCAAACCGCGCTGCCTCCAGGCCAGGAAATAACCGCCCACTCGGCCGTGACGAGCACCCAATTCGAAAAAATCGCGAATTAGGGAGTTCAGGCGGGGGGCGTCCCCCAAACGCCGCGCCAAATCCGCGCCGGTGAACGCGACATCGATTTGCGGAGTGACCGCGCCGCAACGCCGGGCCGCCGCCTGGGCACACTCCAGCGCCGGCCAAAGGCTCTCGATTTCACCCGTCGCATGACACTCCAGGACGGATAGGAGGGCGACATAAGCTTCCGCGGTCAAGGTGCCGCTTTGTTCAGCGACCCTCCGGAATTCGCGCGCCGCATGCCGGAACCTCACCAAGTTGCCGCTGGCATCGGCAAAGAGCAGGCCGTAGAAATGGTACATTTGGACATCGTAGGGTCGCGCCTGAGCCAGGGCACCGCACTCGTCAAGCAAACGCTCGGCCTCATCCCAGGCTTCGGCGTAGGCGAAGTCCCAAATCGCGTTGAGGCGATGATGCAGCGCCCAGCAGAGCACGCCGCTCGCTTGAGCCGTGGCCTGCGCCCGGCCCAAAGCCTCGCGGTATTGGTCCAGGTTGCCGCTGGAGCGGCCGTAATACATGCGCCAGACATCCCAGAACTGGAGGGCGAGGGGCGCACTCTCTTGGGCATCGGCGCCGGGTTCGAAGCGCAGGGTCACATCATGCGCAGCCGCAAGATTTCCGCGGTAATAGCTGTAAAACGCAAGCAGCTGAGCGGCCGCAAACAGGCGAATGGAGACGTTTTCGCACTGGCCGGCCAGAGATTCGAGTCGCGTGGCCATTTCGTCGAGGCCGAAGTAGTCGGGTCGGCGCAGGGGAATCAGACCGACCGCGGCGGATAGCACCTGGACTTCGACTTGCGGCGGAACGACCGGGTGCCGCTCACGCAACCGCGCCAGCTCATCGATCCACCGATCCGCCTCGGCCAGATGGTAATACTCCTGCGTGAAGCAAGTGCCGATATAGGCCCAGGAAGAATACTGCCCAAGCACATCATCGGCAACTTTGAAACCGGCGTAGGCGCGCTCGAAGCGTTGTCTGGCGCGCGCCGGCGAAATGGGCAAGTCGCAATGGCCGGCGAAATACTCGAGCCAAGGCGATTGATCGACCAGCGCGGCTGGCAAGCGCTCGAGCCACAAGCGCAAGGTCTGATGCCGACCTTGAGCCAGCAGCGCGGGGGCCGCAGTAGCAGCCGCCTTGGCCATTTCGGGCCAATCGCTGATTTGGGTAAATAAGTCGATTGCGGCTTCGCTCTCGCCTTCCGCCGCGAGCAGTTGCGCGGCCTGACGCTTCATCCGGCGCCAGGCATCAAGTCCCAGCGCACCGCTGCCGGAGGCAAGCAGGAAGCGACGAAGCAAGGGGTGATATTCATAGCGATCTTCGCCCGCATCGCCGCAACGGGTGACGAAAAAACCTCGCCGCGCGAGACCGGCCAGCAAGTCGCTGGCATCACCAGCGCCGGTGAGGGCGGCCGCGCTCGTGGCCCGCACCGTCGGCAGCAATGCCGTGGCCGTAAGAAAGCGTCGCGTCGCCTGATCGAGGTCGGCAAGGATTTCGGCGGCGAAGTAATCAAACACCAAGGGGGCGTCAGGCGAAAACCCCCTCGGCGTCCCTTGTTCCAGCATCAGAATCAGACCCGCTACCCAGCCCTCAGAGTGCCGGTACAGGTCCCGCACCACCTCGTCGGCAAGACCCGCCGCGCGCAGTTCGACGACGGCGCGGGCCTCTTGCGCGGTGAGGCGCAGATCGCCCCAGCCCAGCACCGCCATGCGGCCATTGGCGCGCAAGCGGGCATACTCGGGTGGCGGCTCGCCGCGACTGATGACGAAAACACGAAACCCGCTCGGAATTTCCTCCAGACCCTTGCTCAACAAGGAATGCAGTTGCGCTTGTTCCGGCAACTCGTGGTAGTCATCCAGAACCAGACCCGACAGCGGGGCAAATTCAGCGCACAGTCGACGGAAAAAATTGCGCGCATAGATCTCGAGCCCGAGGTAATACTCGGGCGTCAGAGCCGGCAGACGAGCGCCTGCATTTGCGGCCAAGCCCGCCGCCGCGTTACCGAGATAGGCAAAAAAGGCCGCCGAATCGGCATCGCCGGAATCGAGCCGATACCATAGGCTGTCGACTCCACGCGCCTTGAGCCAGCTCGCGGCCAGGGTTGATTTGCCGGCCCCGCCTGGGGCGGCGATCCACACAATCGCCGGCGCTTCATCCAGCACCCGAAACAACCGCTCGCGCGCTAAAACGCCTTCGGGTTTTGGTGCGGTCAGTTTGGCAAGAGGCGGGCCTGAGGCAGGGCGCTGAGTGAGGCCATCCATAGGGGCGGGTTATCCATTTCCTTAGCTGAGTGCGATCCGAGCTGAATTGAAGTCGGCGCGTGCGCCTCAAACAGCGGTCATCCTTTATGGGAACTTTGGATGTTCCCTGAACAATGCAAAACACGCAACGCCCGGAGCGGTAAACCGCGAGTTCTCATTTTCGCCAGAAAGCCGGCGTCAACACCACCAGCAGCGTAAAGATCTCCAGCCGCCCCAGCAGCATCGCGAAACTGCACAAATCGAGCTGCAGCGCGTCGAAGCCACCGTAATTGCCGGCCGGACCCACCTGCCCCAGCCCTGGCCCGGTGTTGTTGAAGCAGGCAATGGCGGCGGAAAAGGCGGTCAGGATGTCGAGTCCGCTCGCGGCCAGCGCCAGGGTGAAGAAGATGGTGCTGGCCATATAAAGAAAAGCGAAGCCCAACACCGCCAGGATGATGTGATTCGAAACGATGGCGCGCCCGAGCTTGATGAAGGTGGTGGCATGCGGGTGGATGGCGTGAACCACTTCGCGAAACACCTGCTTGTAGAGAATGATGGCGCGCATCATCTTGAGCCCGCCGCCGGTGGAGCCCGAACAGGTAAAAAAGCTGCACAAAAAAAGCATCCACAAAGGCGCAAACAATGGCCAAAGTGCATAGTCGGTGTTGGCGTAGCCCAGGGTCGTGGCCACGGAAACGGTATTAAACGCCGCGTAGCGCAAGGCGGTGGAGAAATCGGCATAAACGCCGTGAAACCAAAGGTAGCTGGCGATGAGCAGCACGCTGGCAAGGATCACACCGAGGTAATACGGTAGTTCGCCATCCTTCAGATAGGGCCGAAAACTCTTGCGCGTCAAGGCGGCGAGGTGAGTGACGTAACTCATCCCGGAGAGCAAGGCGAAAACGATGGTCACGGCCTCGATCGCTGCCGAGTCGAAGTAGCCCAGGCTCGCGTCGTGGCTGGAAAAGCCGCCCAAGGCTACGGTGCTGAAAGCGTGCATCAAGGCATCGAGCCAGCTCATGCCCAGGAGGTGATAAGCAAGCAAGCACAGCAACGTCAGCGCGAAATAAATCATCCAGAAGCCGCGCGCGGCCTCATGCACCCGGGGGGCGAGTCCGCTGTCTTTGATCGGGCCAGGGGTCTCCGCCTTGAGGAGCTGCCGTCCGCCCACCCCCAGGAGGGGCAACACGGCAACGGCCAGCACGATCACGCCCAAACCGCCGATCCAGTGCAATTCGGTGCGCCAGAGGTTGAGCGAAACCGGTAGCCGATCGAGTCCGGTCAGCGCCGTCGAACCGGTGGCGGTCAGCCCCGAAACCGCCTCGAAATACGCCGCCGCCCAGGGCAGGTCGGGAATGGCCAAAATCAGGGGCACCGCGGCGATCACCGGCAGCAGCACCCAGCAGAGCACCACCAGCAGTATGCCGTCTTGGGCGCGCAACTCGCGTTTGAAACGCCGCGTGGCGGCAAAAAGCGCGGCGCCACCCAACAAGGTGCCCAAAAATGCTTCGTCGAAGCTGGTCAGCGCCCCATCCGCTTGCCACCAGGCCACGCCGATAGGCAAGAGCAAAGTGGCGGCGAAAATCAGCGCGATCGCCGCGAAAACATGGAGCACGGAGGCCAGGCGCTCCAATCACTTTCTCCAGAAGGTGGGCGAAAAAACCACCAGCAAGGTGAAGACTTCCAGTCGCCCAAATAGCATGGCGAAAGTGCAAACCCAAGTCTGAAAATCGCTGAGCGACTTGAAGGTGGTCGCCGGCCCGACCTGCCCTAAGCCCGGTCCGGTGTTGTTGAAACTCGCCACCACGGCGGAAAATCCGGTGATGATGTCCAGCCCGGAGAAAACCATCAGCAAAGTGAGGCTCACGATGATCGCCATGTACACAAAACAGAAGGCCAGCACGGCGAAAATGATCTTGTTGGGCAAGGGTGCTCCGCCCAACTTGACCGAGCGCACCGCCTTGGGATGCACGGTGCGGATGACTTCGCGTTTGATCTGGCGAAAAACGATGAGCGCTCGCATCATCTTGATGCCGCCGCCGGTGGAGCCCGCGCAGGTGACGAAGCTGCACAAAAAGAGCATCCACAGGGGCGCGAAAAAAGGCCATAAAGCAAAATCGGTGTTGGCATAACCGGTGGTGGTGGCGATCGCCACCACATTAAAAGCCGCGAAACGCAGCGCCGTGGCGAACTCCGGATAGGTGCCGCGCCACCACAAATAGAACGCAACGGCGAAGACGCTGCCCCACATCACCACGAGGTACCAGCGGATTTCCGGGTCGGCCCAGTAGCAGCGTGGCGAGCGCTCCGCCAGCGCAAGAAAATGGGTGGCGAAATTCATGCCGCAGAGGGTCATGAAAACAAGTGCCACCCCTTCCACCGCCGGCGAATCGAAGAAGCCGAAAGACGCATCGTGGCTGGAAAAGCCGCCCAAACCCAGGGTGGTGAACATGTGGATCACCGCATCGCCCCAGTCCATGCCGGCATAGCGATAGGCCAGCACGCAGGTGCTAGCCAATATGAGATAGACCCCCCAAAGCCCCCGCGCAGCATGGGTGATACGCGGTGTCAGCGTGGTCTCTTTGATCGGCCCGGGGGACTCGGCGGCAAAAAGCTGCCGGCCGCCCACACCCAATAGCGGCAGTATGGCAACCGCCAGTACGATCAGCCCCATGCCGCCTAGGAACACCAGCAAGGCCCGCCAGAGGTTGATCGAATAGGGGAGCTGATCGAGCCCTTCGATCACCGTGGCACCCGTGGTCGTGAGCCCCGAGACGGCCTCGAAGTAGGCCTCGGTGAAGCTCATCTGCGGAAAGTGAAACAAAAAAGGCAGCGCCGCGAACACCGGCACCACGACCCAAACCAGTGACACCAGCAGGAAGCCGTCACGGACGCGCAACTCACGGCGGTGCCGGCGGGTGATCCCCCACAGCACAAGGGCAACCGCCAAGGTGATCAGAATGGCCCCAGCGTAGGCCAATTGGGCGCCGTCGCCCAGCAGGTTGGACACCACCACCGGCACCAGCAGCGTTGCCGAAAAAACCAGCAGGAGCAGCGCAAAAACGCGCAGAACGGGAAGGTGGGCGGTCATGGCCGGGTTCTACTCAAGCCGGCAAAACAAAAGGCCAAGCGCATCGAAGATCCCCTGTCGACCGCATGCAGCGAAGGGGGAAAAACAGTTCGCGGCCGACAGGCGCTCCGAATGTTTGCCGCTCATGCCTCGGTGGCGGGTGAGACCCGGAATCTGGCGATCACAGGAAGCTGAAACCCACGGCGAAAAGTTTCTCCACCTTGGGCACAAGGCGCTTGGAAACGACGAACACAATGACATGATCGCCGCTGCGAATGACGGTGTCGTGGTGGGCCATGATCACTTTGTGCTCGTTCTCTTCACCCAGGTCGTCGGTAAAAACCGCGCTTTCACGTGCTGAGCGCCGGCGCACGATGGCACCGATGGTCGCACCCCTGATCACCGGCAATTGTTCGATGCGCCGCCCCACCACTTGCGAGGATTTTTCATCGCCATGCACCACGATTTCCAGCGCCTCCGCCGCGCCGCGCCGCAGGCTGTGCACGGCCGCCACGTCGCCGCGGCGCACGTGCGCCAACAGCGCCCCGATCGAGGTTTGCGCCGGTGAGATGGCGATGTCGATCTGGCTGCCTTGCACCAAATCGGCGTAGGCGCGGCGATTGATCAGCGCCACCACGCGCTTGGCCCCCAGACGCTTGGCGAGCAAGGCGGCCATGATGTTGTTTTCGTCGTCGTTGGTGAGGGCGATAAAAAGGTCCATCTGGTCGATGTTTTCATCCTCGAGGAGCTTTTCGTCGGTGACGTCCCCTTGCAGGACCAGTGCCTTACTCACCTTCTCGGCCAGCCATTCGGCGTGCCGCTTGTTGTGGTCGATCACTTTGACCTGATAATCGCGCTCGATGGCGCGGGTGAGACGAAACCCGATGTTGCCCCCGCCAGCGATCATGATGCGCTTGACCGGCTTATCCATGCGGCGCATCTCGTGCATGACGCGCCGAATGTCTCGCGTGGCGGCGAGGCAGAAGACCTCGTCCCCGCCTTCGATGATCGTGTCGCCCTCGGGCGTGACCGGATTGTCGCGCCGGAAAATCGCCGCGATGCGGGCGTCGACTTTGGGGAGGTGTTTCTTCAAATCCTTCAGCGGGTGCCCCACCAGCGGCCCGCCTTCGAAAGCGCGCACCGCCACCAGGCTCACCAGGCCATGGGCAAACTCCTGCACCTGCAAAGCCTCGGGAAACTCGATCAGCTTGACAAGATTGTCAGTGACGATCTGCTCCGGGCAGATGGCGTAATCGACGGCGAAATTCTCCTTGCTGAAAAGCTCGGCGTATTCGTTGAAGTCCCCCGAACGCACGCGGGCGATGCGCGTCGGCAAGTTGAACAGCGCATGCGCGGTTTTGCAGGCACAGAGGTTGGTCTGATCGCTCTGCGTCACCGCGATCAGCATGTCCGCATCTTCCGCTCCGGCCTGGCGCAAGGTCGAAGGCGCCGAGGCGTTGCCCACCACGGTGCGCAGATCGAAGCGCTCCTGCAATTGCGCCAAGCGCGCCGCATCGACATCCACCACGGTGATGTCGTTGGCTTCCGAAACCAGGCTTTCCGCCACTGAAGTGCCGACCTGACCGGCACCCAAAATGATGATTCTCACGCTAGTCTTGCTCCCCCGTGAATCGACGATCATGCCGGTTTCACAAGGGCGAAATGCTACCACGGAAGCGTCACCGCGCCGGGATCAAAGCTTGGCGAGGCGCTCGGAAAAGTTGGGCAAGCCGGCCTCTTGTAACATCTCGACCCACCCTGGCAGAGCATGCAGGCAGGCAAAACTCGGATCAACCGGGATGCAGTGTGCGCCGTTACCCCTGGCGCTGGCGTACGCGCCAAGCTGGCCCAGGGCGGCGCCCAGATTACCGGAAGCGACGGCCAACATCGCCTCTTCGTAACCGGTGATCACACCATTGAAGCGCTGGCGCGCCTGGCCCATGACCCGTTCGGCGTTGCCGCTCTGGCCAAGCAAATGCAGGGCACGCGCCAGATAGACGTGGGAGTTGGCGTAATCGGGCGCGCGCTGGAGCATCTGCTGCGCCACAGCCAAACTGCCCTCGGCATCGCCCAACGCGGCCAGCGCATCGGCCAGAAGCAGCAAGGCATAAATGTCCTGGGGAGCGATCTCTACGGTCTGCCGCAACACCGCGGCGGCGCGCTCGAAATCGCGCCAATAGAAGAACAGCGCTCCCAGATTGCTGCGCGTTGCCAGATCGAGCGGGTTGAGGGCACGCAGCACGTCGAACTCACGCAGCGCTTCCGCGAAGCGGGCACTGAACACCAAAAAACTCGCATAAGCGCCGCGCACTTCATGATCGCGGGGGGCGGCCCGGAGCGCGAGCTGGAAGAGCCGATCGGCCTCGGCCCAGTCAAAGTCATCGATGTAGGCGATGCGCGCCAGCGTGGCCTGCGCCTTGCCAGAGCCGGGATGCAAATCGATCGCCTGACGCGCGGCACGAATGGCGCTCTCGGAGTTGCGTGCCCCGGGGTCGAACACCAAGTGTCGCCGTTGCACCTGTGCTGCGGCGAGTTCAGCCCAGGCATCGGCGAACTGCGGATCGCATTGGGTCGCCTCCTCCAGCAGCTTGATGGCCTTTGCAAGCCAGTCGTGGTGCCGCTGCTTGAGCATGTAGCGGGCGCGCAAGTAGGCGTCGTAGGCCTTGGGGTCGACGGTGGATCCGGAATGAACCCCGACCAATTCGGCGGCGACCGGTTCGGCGCAAAGCCTTGGCAGCAGACTTCGCAATAGCTCGCGTCGCACCAGGGCTTGGAGTTCCAGACCGCGGCGGTCGCCAAAGGCCAGGTGTTGGATGTGGCACGCTTCCCGACCGACAACCGGTGCGAGGGTGCAGCTCAGCCCGCGCCCCTCTACGAGCTCGACCAGCAGCACCCAGCGGGTGCCGCCGCCCTGGCGGGCTTCGCGCCGCGCCTCTCGCCAATCGACCGGACCAACTGCGGGCAAGCGGAATGTGCGCAGCATGGGCAGGCGCCCAAGGGTGTGCTCGATTTCCTGGCAGACCTCGAAAAAATCGGGATCACCCGTCACCGCCTCGGGCTGAACCAGGCGCAAGGCGAGGCCCGGGAGGCTCGCCAAGTCGAGCGCCAAATCGTCGCGGCGGCGCAAACGCGGCAAGTAGCTGCCACGGTCAAGCGAAATTTCCCACGCCGAAGTCTGTCCCTCCTCGGCGTAGTAGCGTTCGAGACGCTGGCGCAAGCGCCCGGCTTCGATGCGCACCACGGCGTCGGTCTTGGGGTCGTAGCTGCTGGCATTTTTGTGGAAGAAATCGATGGCGAGGGCCGCTTCCTTGAGCGCGCCCAGTTCGCCAGCAGCCTTACGCTCCAGTAGGTGTTTGAGAAAGCGCTGCTGGCGCAAGGAGTGGCGAAAGGCGCGGCTCTCGCACAGCCTTTCGAGTTCTTCGGCAAGGACCTCGGCGGGTATGTCTTGGCGCACTTGACCTGGGTCAGGCATCGCAGTCTCCCTTGCAACCTTCTTGCAACCTCAGAGGCGGTATTGCTTGGCTGGCTCTCTTATACCATAGCCTTGTGCGCATTCGCGGCTAGCGGTGCGTAGGGGGAGGAAGCATTTTGTCCGAGCGTTTTGATGATTTGCCGTGTGCCCAAACTTGCAGGCGGGTGGACTTCGACCGGGTGGAAATCCTCCCCGGGAGGATTCCCGGCACCTTGGTTCTGGCGGTGTCCGGGATTGCGCCTTGGGCGGATCTGCGCGTCAGTCTCGAACGGCTTTCGTTTGAATCTGCCCAGGACTTTGCTCCTTTTGAAGTGGTCGGCCGACTCAGCGGTGTCGCGCTGCCGGCCATGATCGATTTTTGTGTGGTGCTGCCGATCAGTGCACTCGAAGGCCAGGAAGGAATCGAGATCCTCGGAGCCACTCGTTCGGAGCGCCGTATCCTGCGCCGGACGGTGCCGGAGGTGGCGCAACAGGCATCACCCATCAGGGGGAAGTAAACCATGGTTCCGGCCGTTTTCGTCATGCTTGGCTTCCAGCGCCGTCTGGTGTTGGGTTTGCTGCTGTTGCTCGCCTCGCTCGGCGGCGCGCAGGCCGCCGAACACCGCTACTGGCTGCTGCTCGACCGCGACGCCAATCCGGGCACCGGCTGTACACAGGCCACGGTAAATGGCGCGATTCCCGGCATCGATGTTCGTTTTCAGCTCACCGTCAACACCACCCCCAGCGCGGCGGTGGTTTCCCGTCTGGAGCAAAGCCTTTGCGCTGGCGGCAGTTTCGCTGCACCGGCCCTGATCGAAAACGGCCCCTGGCCCGCCGGTCTGGGCATCGGGAGCCATGGCTTTGCCGTGCTCGAGGCCGCGGTCCCGCGCAGCGTTCTGCCGACCACGGGCTCATCCACTGCCTGGGCCATGAGCGACAATGGCAGCGGCGGCCAGGATGCCACCACAGCCTTCGCCATCGCCTGGGCCGATGTGAACGCGCTTCCCGTGCCCCTGTCGCCCGCTCTGGCGGGCCTGCTGAGCCTGGTGCTGGCTCTCGCGGCCGCCGTGTGCTACCGCCGTCATCCGCAAGGGCTGCGCACGCTGGTGCTGCTGGTCGCCGTGGGCGCGTCGGGCTTGGTGTTGGCCGCCACCATCGTGCGCGATGGCCAGATCGGCGACTGGCTGGGCATCAACGCCGCGGTCCTCGACCCCGCAGGGGATGCGCCGCCCAATGCCGACATCAGCGCCGCGTTCTGGACGCGCGACCCCAGTTTCTTCTACTTTCGCATCGACGCCGATGTGCGCCTCGAAGCAAGCGCCAACCAGGCACCCCAGGTCAGCGCCGGGCCGAACCAGGCCATCACTCTGCCCGCCCTGGTGAACCTTACCGGTAGTGCCAGCGATGACGGTCTGCCCAATCCTCCAGGAGCACTCTCCTTTGCCTGGAGCACGGTGAACGGCCCCGGCGTCGTCACCTTTGGCAACCCCGCCGCGGCTTCGACCACCGCGAGTTTTGCCGCAGCCGGCGTGTATGTGCTGCGCCTGACCGTCGATGACGGCGCGCTCGCGGCCTATGCCGACACCAGCATCAACGTGGGAGCCGGAGACCCGCAAGTCGGCCCGCTTGCCGACCGCAGCTTGCCCCTGGGAAGCAGCCTGTCGTTGATGGTGCGCGGTAGCGACCCCGATGCCAACCAAACCCTGGCCTTCAGCCTCAGCACCGGACCCACCGGCGCGACGATTACCAGCGCGGGGCGCCTGAATTGGACACCCCAGGCATCCCAACTCGGACCCAATGCCGTCACCGTGCGCGCCCAAAACACCGCCGGACGCAGCGCCACCGGCAGCTTCGTGGTCACGGTTACGCCTGCGAATCGCCCACCGGTTCTCGCGGCACAGACCGACGCGCAAGTCGTTCAGGGCGCCAGCTTCAGCCGCGCGCTGACCGCCACCGACCCCGATCCAGGCGACAGCCTGAGCTATTCCCTGGTCGCAGCGCCCGCCGGTTTGAGCCTCGCGGGCAACCTGCTGAACTGGCCCACCAGCGGCGTCCCGCTTGGCGCGTACGTCGTGGTGGTTCAAGTTGCCGATGCCGGCGGACTCACTCATCAGCGGTCCTTCTCGGTGCAGGTGCTGCCAGGTACCCCGCCGGTGGCGAGCAACGATCGTTACGAAATCCCGCTGGGCCAAACCCTCGGTGTCGCGCCTGCAGGGGTGCTCGCCAATGACGTCGATCCCTTGGGACAAACCCTCGAAGCAAGCAAGCTCTCGGACCCCGACAAAGGCACACTCAGCACTTTTGGCGTCGATGGCGGTTTCACTTACCAGGCACCGGCCAGCACCACTGAGCCGCCCCTTGATGTCAAGGCGAAGTGGCTGGGCTATGGGCCCTGGAATTCAATAGTGGATGGAATGGACTTGCTTGCCGGCGATTTGGATGGCGATGGGCGCAGCGAACTCATTTCCTTCGTCTACAACGACGGAATCTTGGCCATCAAGGGTCCCAATCCCCCGGGACAGCCCAACCCGGAAATGTTGATCGAGCACCACGGTAGCTTCGCCAGCGGGCCTGCCCAGAATTGCAGCCCACTACGCGCCAACGGCAAACGGGCGCTGGCGGACATCGACGACGATGGCCAAGTCGAGATTATCGTGCCGGTCAACTGCTGGTACGACCAGCAAGTCTGGCCATCGGGCCCATTCGCCATGTGGGACAGTTTCGATCGCGTGGCTGCGCTGGCTTACGACGCTTCGGCGCCGACCAAATTGGCGGTCAAGTGGTTATCACCGCCGCTATCGCAGCAGTTGCCACGGACTCCACCAGCGACCGGCACCTACTCGCCCATCAGTGTTGCCAATGAGGTGATTTTCAGCGTGGCTCGTTTGGCTCCCGGGGAATCCCCCAGCATCCTTTTCGGCATGGATTTCCAGGGGCAAAGCACAAGCCAGTGCCAGCACGCCGGCGCCGGTAGCAATCTCAAGAACTGTCGCCTGGTCTGGGCACTCGATGGCAGTGATGGCAGCGTTCGCCACCGGTTTGTCTACCTGCCCGCCGAACAGGGCACGGAAATTGACGGTTGGCGCGGTACCGCGCCGCCCGTGGTTACCGACTTGGAAGGCGACGGCTCGCTCGAACTGCTGTTCCGGGGCACGATCTGGAATGTCGCCGATCAGAGCGTGCGCCTGAGTCTCGATGGCACCGCGGCCAACCGCCCGTTCTGGGATTCGACTCTGGTCGATCTCGATGGCGATGGCCTCCCGGAACTCCTCGCCTACAGCGTTCTGCCCTATTATGAGCCGGCCTTCGTACGCGCTTTTCGCTTGGATGGCACACGTGTTTGGAACACGGAGATCAATCGCACCAGCTACCCCAGCCGCATGAGTGTTGCCGATCTGGACCGCGACGACAGCCCGGATATCCTGCTCGAGGTGTATGGAACGATCTACGCGCTCGACGCACGAGGGCATTTCAAATGGTTGCATCGCGTGCCACCGACCAGTCCTTGGTGGGAACAGACCGCCGGCCAGTCGCGTCTTCCGGTCTATGACCTCAATGGCGACGGCATTCTTGAAGTCATCATCCAGGACGGCAAGAACGACCTGCTCTTTCTCCGCGGCGACAACGGCGCGCTGCAAACGCGCTGGTCCTATCCCGGAACGTACCGCACCGGAACCAGTCAATGGATGCTCAATCCCTTGATTGCCGATCTCGATGGCGACGGGCACGCCGAGGTCGCCTTCCTGCACGAAGTCAACGTGAATCAAACCAATTTTTTCGTGGTGCTCGAAGGCGATGCCAACCCCTGGCGCGAGGCTGGCCGTTGGGTAAACCAATTTGATTTCAATGGCACGCAGATTGACGCGGCCGGCACCGTGCCGCTCGTGCCGCAGCGCTACTGGACCGACCCGGCGACCAATCGGGCACGCCAGCAGCCGCCCTTGCCCTATACCGTCGACCCCAAGCTGCGCACCCAAACCCAATTCACCTACCAGGCCACGGCCGCAGGGCGAGATTCAGCGCCAGCCACCGTGACCATCGACATTCTTCCGCAGAACCGTGCGCCGCTCGTCACCTCGACACCACCCACATCGGCGCCCGGCACCTTCAGTCTGTGGACCTACCAGGTCCTCGCCTATGACCCGGATCCGGGCAACACCATGAGCTTTGATCTCATCGCCAACACCTGCTTCAACTCCGCCAATATCTGGGTGGATGCCAACACCGGGCTACTGTCGGTGAATCAGCAGCCCGGGGCCTTGGTGCAGGTATGCATACTGGGTGTGCGCATCACCGACAACCACGGCGCCACCACCGACCACATCTTCTCGACCACCTTCAGCAATCAGTGGCGTAGCGTTCCTGACCTGACCGGGCTCGACCTCCTGCCCGCGCAGGACGCGATCCTTGCGGCCGATCTGCAAGTCGGCAAGGTCGTCCGAGTCGACAGCAGCAGCCCGCCGGGCCAAGTCGTCGGCCAAACGCCTGCCGCGGGCACGAGCCTGCGCCTGCAAAGCGCCGTCGATCTGCTGGTCTCGCAAGGCCCAGCGCCGCAAGTTCTGCCTTTCGTTGTCGGCCAGGCACAGAACCCAGCACTGGCACAACTATCTGGCCTGGGCTTCACCACGCAGCCCACGTATGTCTTCTCGAACACCGTGCCGGCCGGCATTGTGATTTCCCAGGCCCCCGCCGCGGGAACATCCCTGGTGCCGATTCCTGCCAATCCCGTAGCGTTGGAAATTTCCGCCGGCAACGGGCTGAAGCTCGCTCTGAACCGCGCCGTGACGACGGCGGGTCAGTCCATCGCTTACAGCCTGGTGGCCTTCGATCTGGCCGGCAATCCCGTTGCGCCGCCCAGCATGAACTACCAGGTGGTGCCGCGCCGCACGCCTTATTTGGGCGCTTTGCCCGCAGTCGCAGCGGGCAACATCTCCACGGTGACAGCCACCCTGGGTGCCTTCACGCTGCTTGCCACCGAAGTCGGCGGAGCCGGGCGCAGCGTAGCCGCGCATTTCTCGGTATTGCCGCCCGCCGACAGTGACCCGCAATTCGCCAACCATGGCACCGCCTTTGCCCGCCTGGCCACGGCACTGGAGGCAATCTATGCGCTCAAGGCCCCAATGCAGGCCGCACTCGATGCCAGTGACACCAACCAGATGCGCAGCCTGCTCGGGCAGATGGTGACCATCTGGCGCACGGTCGATCTCGAAGATTTGCGACTGTCCTTGCCGCTTGCGCCCGCCAATGGTTTTCCGCCGACTCCGGCCAGTCTGAGTGCCTTGAGTATCGGCCCGACGGCGAGCGACGACTACGCCCTCGCCACGCTCGCCCAAACCAACGCCGCGATGCGCGCCTGGATCGCCGCCCTGCGCACACCGGGCACGCCCCTGGCGGCGCTGCAAGCCCTCGGGGATGACTTCAACACCCGGGCCGCGCAACTGGCGGTCACCGAGATCAGTCAGTTTGGTGGCGCCGCGAGTCAAGCGGGCTATGCGACGCTGGTGTCACATCTCATCCCGGCCTTTTTTGAGGCGGTCTCGGAAGACCTGGCGGTACACGCCGGAATGCCGCCGCGCACGCCGCGCTACCCCTACCTGAAGGCCTCTGGCGACAACGCCGGGAACTTGGCGACCACGAAAACTTCCTTGGCTGAGTTGGCCGTGACCCAGGCCACCGGATGGGTGGTGGACAAGATCATGTCGCAGGCCAGCGAACTCTACAGCAACGCCAAAGAGACCGTGACCCAGGTGCTCGCCAATGCTGCCTACACCACCGCCGTAGCCGCGACTGCAAGCACGCTCCGCGCCATCCTCCCGCAGAATGACCTGGTCGAGGTCGTCTCCGGCGCATCGATGTCCTTCCGCGAGTTCCAGCAGTCGCCAGCCTGGCTGGAAGCACCCGGCGCCGCAGAAGAACCGGAAGCGATGGTGGTCACCATGATTGGCCCTGATCTCTTCCAATCCACATTCACCGCCGCGACCAACTTCGTCAACACCCTGCAGGAAGGCTACAGCAAGAACCTCGACCCGAACAACAACCCAAATCGCTTCAAGAACCTCGGCGAAATCAAGAAGACCTTCACCCAGTTCAAGCAAGCGGTGGATCAAGCCTTCTCCGACCTCAACAAGCATGTGCAGGCGCAGGCGGCGCGTGTGTTCCAAACGCCGACCGGCGTGCTGTATGGCTGCGTCTTCAGCAGCGATCCGGCCTGCCGGCAGCTGCTCTACGAGCAAGGCATAGAGCCGCTCTACTTCGCGGCCGCGGGCCCGGGTGGGCTGTCCGCGGGCATTCCGGTACCGATCCTCTTCTTCGTCTTCAATGCCGCCGATGGCGCCATGTATTTCGCCACGCCCAACTTCTTGCCTTGCATGACCGAGACCGTGGCCGGGCAAACCCAGGCATCGTGCCCCAACAACCCGCCATTCAATCTATAGGCCCAGGGAGGCCATTTTTCTGCGACCGTAAACCCGAAAGGCTAGAATGCTGCCCAATCCGAAACGATCACCATCATGCCTCGATCACTCTGTCCACCCGCCGCCCTCTTCCAGGACGAACGCCCGCTACCCGCCCTGCCCCCCTGCGTGCATTACGCCGGCACGCTTGCGCGAATGCAAAAGGCTCTGGAGCTGCAAAGCCGTCTCGGCGGGGTATTCGATCTGGCCTGCGACTGCGAGGATGGGGCGCCATTGGGCGACGAAATCGGCCACGCCACCGGGGTTGGCGAATTCATACGCGTCGCACCTGATGACGCGCGCGTCGGAGTGCGCATCCACCCCGCGAGCAGCCGCGTTTGGCGCGAGGAATTGCGCCTCCTCCTGCAATTGGCGGGCGAGCGCCTGGCTTTCATCACCTTGCCCAAGGCCCGGGGCGTGGCCGATGTGGCCCTGGCACTCAACGCTCTGCAGGCCGAGCGCGCGCGGCTCGGGGTGCAGCGCGACATCCCTTTGCATGTACTCATCGAAACCCACGGCGCGCTGCACGAGGTCTTCGCCATTGCCGCGCTGCCCGGCGTACAGAGTCTTGATTTTGGCTTGATGGATTTCGTCAGCGCCCACCAGGGCGCCATCGGCGCGGCGGCGATGAAGAGTCCCGGCCAGTTCGAGCACCCGCTCCTGGCGCGCGCCAAGACCGAAATGGTAGCGGCCGCCTTGGCCTATGGCGTGGTGCCGGCGCACAACGTCTCGCTGGCCCTCGATGATCCGCAATCGGTTTACGCCGACGCCAAACGCGCGCGCGAGGAATTCGCGCTTTCTGCGCATGTGGAGCATCCATCCTTCGCAAATCGAGGCCATCGCCCGCGCCTTTACCCCAGACGAAGCGGAACTCGTTCGCGCCTCGGCCATTTTGCTGTCCGCCCGCGCCGCGGACTGGGGGCCGATCCGGCACCAGGGTGAACTGCACGACCGCGCTTCTTACCGCTATTACTGGCAAGTACTCGCCCGCGCCGATGCGGTCGGCACCCCAATCGCCAAGGAAGTGCGCGCCGCGTTCTTCCCATCAGCTTGAAAACCCGGCAGACTGCCGAACCAGTCCTACGCATCCTTGCCCCACCGGGAGTCGCCATGCCTCGCCACATCGCCGCCACCACGATTCTCGCCCTATCCCTGCTCGGCGCCGCCGCCGCCCCGGCTTTCGAGATGCCGGCGCGCAAACCCGGGCTGTGGCAAATGAGTACTCAGTCGGGAAATAATCCGGCCAACGTTTCGACCCTGTGCATCGATGCCTCCGTGGGCCAGGAAATGATGCAGATGGGCAGCGCCATGCAGAAGCAAATGTGCAGCAAACACGATCTGACGCGCGATGGCCATCGCGTACACATGCATTCGGTGTGCAAGTTTGGCGAAACCACCGCCATCACCAAAGGAACCGCCGTCTTCAGCGGCGACACCGCCTACCGCATGGACATGCTCTCCACCTACGCGCCGCCCATGATGGGCATGAAGGAAGCGAAGACGGTCCTGGAGGCCAAGTGGCTGGGCGCCTGCAAACCCGGCCAGAAGCCGGGCGACATGACGCTGCCAGGCGGCATGACGGTCAATATCTCGGGGACGAGCAGGGCGCGCTGACGGCGCCGGAAGCCGGGCGGGCCTGGCGGCAATAAGCGCCGTTTTTGATCGCCTTGGTGCCAAGCGCGGCCGAAAATGCTACAGAAATTTTGCAATTGACCCTGCGCTCGGTGAAAAAAACGCCGTATCATAGGCTGAGTGCAGCACGGGTAGGGATAGAAGGATGCAATTCGACCTGACCGCCATTTACCGAAAAACGCAAAAAGGCCTGGACGAACTGGCGCATCGCACGGTTCTGGGCATGCGCGAACGGTCCTTGTTGGTGATGGTAAACGGCAAGACCACGGTGGCAGACCTCTTGAAGGCCGCGGCCTTCATGCCGGATGCGCCGGGCACACTGAGCAAGCTGGTCGAGGCCGGCTTCATCACCGCCGCATTCGCGGGCGCACAGGCCACGGGGCAGTTCGCGGTGCCTGGTGCGCCGAGCTTCCTCGATCAGCCGGCCATACGTGAACTTGTTGATTACACACAACACTTTCTGGACGAAACGCTCGGCCCCGACGCCGACCTGCTGGCCCAAGCGGTCGAAAAGTGCAAGAACATCCAGGAGCTCCGAATGCGGCTGGAGCGCATCCGCGACGCCGTCGATGGCATGGGCAAGAAAAAGCGCGCCACCGAATTCTGGGAACATGTCGAGCCCAAGCTCCCACCTGCCTGAGCCTTGAGCGAACCCTGAGCGAGTTCAGAACCGGCTTTCGGCGAACGCCGCAAGCCGGTTTTGGCAATGTCGACGCGCACGGGCACAATAGCGCCTTCGCTTCGACCTGGCTCCCCCCATGTCCGCCTCGCTGCTTCGCCGAACCGTCATCGCCGTACTGATCATCGCCCTGATCGCCTTGGCTTTGTGGTGGTCAGGCCGTCCCCAGCCGATCCAGGTGGTATTCAAGACCGTGGATACCGGCCTGGTTGAAACCACCCTCACCAACACTCGTGCCGGAACGGTTGAAGCCTGCCAGCGCACGCGCCTGTCCACCATCATCGGCGGACGGATCGAAAAACTCACCGTGCGCGAGGGCGACCGGGTCAAGAAAGGACAGTTGCTGCTGAAACTTTGGGACGATGACCGCCAGGCCCAGTCCCGGCTCGCTCTCACCCAAATCGACTCCGCCCGGCGCCATGCCACTCAGGCCTGCACCATGGCCACCAACGCCGAGCGCGAGGCCCGCCGCCAGGCCGAGCTGCGCCAGCAGGGTTTCGTCTCCAGCTCGCGCGAAGAAGCCGCCCGCACCGAAGCCGAGGCCCAGCGTGCCGGCTGCGAAGCGGCCCAGGCGGAGATTCGCCAAGCCGAGGCCAGGCTTGCGGTAACCCAGGTGGAACAAGGGCGCACCGTGCTCTACGCCCCCTTCGACGGCACCGTGGCGAAGATCGTCGGCGAGGTCGGCGAATACTCCACACCCTCGCCGCCGGGTGTGCCTACGCCTCCGGCGATCGACCTCATCGATGCGAGTTGCCTCTATGTGAAGGCCCCCATGGACGAAGTCGATGCGCCACGCATACGCCCCGGCCAGACCGCGCGGGTCACGCTCGACGCCTACCCCAAGACCGCCTTTCCCGCCAAGGTGCGGCGTGTGGCCCCCTACGTGACCACGGTGGAAAAACAGGCGCGCACGGTCGAGGTGGAGGCGGACTTCGATCGGCCCGAGGGCGTAGGCCAGTTGCTGGTGGGCTTCAGCGCCGACCTGGAAATCGTGCTCGAAACCCGCGAAAACACTTTGCGTATTCCCACCTCGGCCCTGCAGGAAGGCGGCCGCGTGCTGGTGGCGGGCGCCGACGGGCGCCTGGCCGAGCGGCGAGTGAAGGCAGGCATCGCCAATTGGGAGTTCACCGAAGTGCTCGAGGGCCTGCAAGCCGGCGACCAGGTGGTGACCTCCCTGGAGCGCGAAGGCGTCAAGGCCGGCGCGCTCTATCGCCTCGAGGAAAGCGGCGACAAGGTCAAATAATGGCGGCCCAGATCGAGCTCGCCGGGATCGAGCGCATTTTTTTTCTGGGCGACAGCGAGGTGCATGCCCTCAACGCCGTCCAACTCAGCATCGAGGCGGGCGAATACGTCGCGGTGATGGGGCCTTCGGGCTCGGGCAAATCGACCCTCTTGAACCTCCTGGGGCTGCTCGATCGGCCCAATGCGGGCACCTATCATCTCGAAGGGCGAGACGTGACCACGCTCTCCCCCGACGAACAGGCGCGGGTGAGAAGCGAGCGCATCGGTTTCGTCTTTCAGAGCTTTCACCTCGTGCCGCGCCTCACGGCGGCAGAGAACATCGGCCTGCCGATGATGCTCGCTGGCGTCAATCCCGACGAGCGCCACAAACGCGTGGCCGCGGCGCTCACCGCCTACGGCCTGGAGAACCGCGCCGATCACCGCCCCGATCAGCTCTCCGGCGGACAGCGCCAGCGCGTGGCCATTGCCCGCGCCACCATCATGCAGCCGGCGATGATTCTCGCCGACGAACCCACTGGCAACCTCGACCGCGCCACCGGTGAAGAGGTGATGCATTGGCTCGAACAGCTCAACGCCGCCGGGGTGACGCTTTTGGTCGTCACCCACGATCCGGTGCTGGGCGCGCGCGCCCGCCGCCGGCTGCAAATGGAGGACGGGCGCGTGGTCGGAGATTTTCGCAAAGACGCCTGAACCATGCGCGCCCTCGACACTTTGCGCTTCGCTCGCGACGCAGCTTTCGGCAGCCCGCTGCGCGCCGGCCTGCTGGTGCTGGCCATGGCCATCGGGGTCGCTGCGGTGGTGGTGCTCACGGCCCTCGGTGACGGTGCGCGACGCTACGTGATGAACGAGTTTTCCTCCATCGGCACCAACCTGGTGATCGCCCTCCCGGGGCGCTCGCAAACCGGCGGCTTCAACCCGGCCAACGCCATCACCAACACCGTGCGCGACCTCACCATCGATGACGCCCAAGCGTTGCTGCGCGCCGGATCGATTCGCAATGTGGCGCCGCTGCTGGTGGGCACTTCGGAAATCAGCGTCGGGGGCAAGTTGCGCGAGGTGATGATCGCGGGCAGTACCGCGCAGTTCATCGAAGTGCGCCAGCTCGCGCTGGCCCAGGGCCAGTTCCTGCCTGATGAAGATTGGAACCACGGCAGCGCCGTGGTGGTGCTCGGCGCCAAGGTGCGCGACGATCTCTTCGGCGCGGAAAACGCGCTGGGGCAGCGCGTGCGCCTGGGGGATCGGCGCTTTCGGGTCATCGGCACCCTGGCCGCCAGCGGCAAGGGTTTGGGGATGAACACCGACGAGCTGGCGATCATTCCCGTGGCCTCGGCCCAGGCCATGTTCAACACCAATACCCTGTTCCGCATTTTGGTTGAAGCCCGCGACCGCCAGGCCATCCCCGCCGCAACGCGGGAAACGATCGCCATCATCAAGGCGCGACACGATGGCGAAGAAGACCTCACCGTGATCACCCAGGATGCCATGCTCGAAACCTTCGACCGGTTGCTGAGCGCGCTCACCATGGGTGTTGCCGGCATTGCCGCGATCAGCCTGGCGGTGGCCGGTATTTTGGTGATGAATGTCATGCTGGTGTCGGTGACCCAGCGCACCGCCGAAATCGGGCTCTTGAAAGCCCTGGGGGCCAGTGCCGCGGTGATCCGGCGCGCCTTTCTCGCCGAGGCAGTGCTGCTTTCCATTTCCGGCGCCATCGTCGGCTATGCCCTGGGGCAATTGGGCGCGTTGCTGGTGCGCTACTACTACCCCGCCTTTCCGGCCTACCCGCCGCAGTGGGCGGTGCTGGCAGGTTTGGCCACGGCGCTGGTCACCGGCATCCTTTTCGGCGTGCTGCCGGCGCGTCGCGCCGCCTTGCTCGACCCGGTGATTGCGCTGGCTAAACGATGATCTTCCTTGACCCTTCGCATTCCTGGATGAGATCTCTACCGGAGCACCGGTTTAGGGGGATTTGCAAGGGGGCGCGCCCCCTTGTTCCGAGCGGGGGATATACCAGGGGTTGCTCCCCTTGTTGGTATCAGGAAGTTTTTCGGCGTTTCCCAGTATTCGGCGAATCCTTTGCTTCAGGCATCACCGAGTCCCCATGATCCGCCCCGCCGACTCCATCCACCTCGCCTTGCGCGCCCTCACCGCGCATCGGTTGCGCAGCTTCCTCACGCTCTTGGGCATCGGTGTGGGCATTGCCGCGGTGATTCTGCTCACCTCCATAGGCGAAGGCATTCACCGTTTCGTGCTGGCGGAATTCACTCAGTTCGGCACCAACGTCATCGGCATCAACCCTGGCAAGACCAAGACCACCGGCTTGCAGCCCACCGGCATTCCCTCCTCGGTGCGCCCGCTCACCCTGGAAGACGCCCGGGCGCTCTCCCGCCTTCCTCTGGTCAAGGCGGTGACCCCAATCGTCTGGGGCAACACCGAGGTCGGCGCCAATGGCCGGCTGCGCCGCACCGTGGTGTATGGCGTCGGCCCGGCGATGATGGAGGTGCTGTCGATACGCGTGCATAGCGGCCAGTTCCTGCCCGCCGACGAGGCCGAACAGGCGCGTCCCTTCGTGGTGCTGGGCGCCAAGTTGAAGCAGGAACTCTTCGGTCAGGGCAATCCCTTGGGGCTGCGCCTCAGAATCGGCAACAACCAGTTTCGGGTCATCGGCGTGATGGAAGCCAAGGGGCAAATCCTGGGCATGGATCTGGACGACACCGCCTACATCCCCGCGGCCCGTGCCCTGGAGCTCTTCAATCGCGACGGCCTGATGGAAATCGATGTCTCTTACGAAAAAGGCATGCGCGCGGCCACCGTCAGCGCGGCCGTGAAGCAGCTCCTCCAAGCGCGTCACGGGCGCGAAGACTTCACCATCACCACCCAGGAAGACATGCTGCGCACGCTCTCCAACATCCTCGACATCCTCACCATGGCGGTGGGAGCCCTGGGCGGGATTTCGCTGCTGGTGGGCGCGGTGGGCATCGTCACCATCATGACCATTGCCGTCACCGAACGCACCGGTGAAATCGGCCTCATGGTGGCTTTGGGCGCGCCACGGCGCACCATCCTCGGGCTGTTCCTGGGCGAAGCGGTGACCTTGTCGGCGCTCGGCGGGCTCTTCGGCTTGGCCCTGGGGCTAGGCCTCGCCGGCCTCATCGAACTGGCCGTGCCCAGCCTGCCGGTGCATACGCCACTTTCGTTCGTGCTCGCAGCCGAGGCCTTGGCGGTGGTCATCGGGCTCCTGGCCGGCGTGCTGCCGGCACAGCGCGCGGCAAGGCTCGATCCGGTGGAGGCTTTGCGGGCGGAGTGATGCGTTCGGCTCCTGCGCGATCTCGCGCACGCATTCGATTTCGTCACCTGAATCAACGTGTATCGTAGGTCTTGCCTTCCGCGGCTTCATCCTTCTTGATCGTGGCGTACATGGCATCCGGGGCCAGATCGATTTCGCCCGGCCAAGTCACGGCGCCGTGTTCGACAAATACCTGAGCGAAAACTCCAGGGTCGGCAAGCGACGCGAACACCCCGGCGCCGGACGAATGGATCATCGCCGCCAATTCGATCGTTCCCTCGGTGCCGTCCACAAGACGAAGCTGGAGCCGAAACCCAGGCAGCGCCTGCACGAACACCACGCGCCAAGGCATGCGCGGCTCGCGCGGCGCCGTTACGGCAAGGGCTGAATCTTGTTGGGCTGCTGATTGCGTGCGCATAACTCCCAATCCTCCATAAGTTCCAGGCGATGCACTGGCGAGACTGGCGCCTTGCTTTCCTCGCGAGCCCAGATGTCTCGTCCGGCGTTTTCCGATTCCCACAAAAACACTTAAACGGGTGCGCCGAATCGGGTAGGTCATGGCGCCGCTGGATAGGATCTCCCGCCCGCGCTGGTATCCACCGTGCAGTCTGCGCTGGTGGTGTGAACGCACATCGCGGTTCCTTCATACGCCCAGCCATGTGCCACCATGACATCTCGAATGTTTGCGCACGTTGTATACCGATGATTGGGCGCACCGGAAAGACTCTTGTTGTTCAGGCGGTGAAGCGGCGCGCCGCTCACACAGCCCCCGCCGGCGGGCTGACGCGCATAAAACGCGCCTCCTTCGAAGCGCCAGTCCAGCAAGGTTTTCAGCCAGGCGCATTCCTCTTGATTCAGGGTGTAAAAGTGGGTGCCCGGTGTGCAGGTGTGACAATAGAAACGGCAAACCGTAGCGGGTGCATTCTCAGAGGAACTGCCATCAACCGCAAACTCCTGTCCGGTGCGAACCCACTGCCCAACCGCCCCGGAATCGACCATGGCCACCTCGCTCCGATCTGCGGAAACAAAGTAGTGGTTCGAACCGGAATAGTAGAACTCTACGGCCACCGCCGCTACTGCCGCTGCCGCATCAAAATGGTAAAAGTGCTGTCCGGCGCGCACGAGCCGAACATGAAAGGCAAGGCCCCGGAAGTCCCAGTAGTCAACGCCGTAGGTGAAGAACACGCCCCACGCGCCGCCTGAAAGGCCGGCAACGGGCGAACCCGACCAGAAACCCGACGCGGGTGTCGCAGGAAACTGCACGGTGTTGATGGCGGGTGCATAACACCCCGACTCAACGATTGACTTCAGCTCGTTGACGTTCGGCATCCGCCAATCGGTCTGGCCGGCGTTCCAGGTGCCGGCAGCACCGGCGTTGACGGCGTCCGCACGCTGGAAAGCCTGCTGCCAGGTGTAGATGGCCGCCGTGCCAGTGCAAGTGCTGCCGTTCCAGTCCTGCCCCTCGGCGCAGCGCTTCCAAATGAGCCCGGTGGGAAGGTGCCGCACCGTGCCGGCGCCGGCGTCGGCGAAGTCACTGCTGGGCGTGCTCAGGGGGTAGCCGGCAGGGCAGGTTTGGGCCAGCGCCAGCCCGGAGAACAGCATCACGCCCAAGGTGAAGGCGGCGCAGCGAAACAAGCATTTCATGATTTTTTTTCCTTTCTCGGTGAACGTGAATTCGCTTTGACTATTCGTCTTGCCGGCAGGTGTAGGTTGTGCCGCCAGGCACAACCCCCCCCCCACAACACCCAGTGTCACGCGGATAATCCAGCAGGTGTAGGTTGTGCCGCCAGGCACAACGAAACCCACACAACACGCAATGACACGTGGATAATCCAACCACCCGTTGATGCTTTGCGAGTCTCCATGCGTTACCGCCGCGACCGCAGCGCCGGCGCCACCTATTTCTTTACCCTGGTGACCTGGCAACGCCAGCCTTTGTTCGCCGCCTCCGACAACGTTGCCCGGCTGCGGGCGGCCTTTCGAACCGTGCTGGCCACGCGCCCTGTTCATGTCGATGCCATGGTCGTTCTGCCCGACCACCTGCACTGCCTGTGGACCCTGCCGAACGGCGACGATGACTACCCGACGCGCTGGAATCAGATCAAGGGCGCATTTACCCGCTCGTTGAATGAATCGGCGAAGACGCCCCGGGGTATGCCGCAGCGGCGGGAACGTGCAGTGTGGCAACGGCGCTATTGGGAGCACCGCATCCGCGACGAGGGAGATTTTGCCCGCCATTGCGATTACATCCATTGGAACCCCGTCAGGCATGGCCTGGTCATCGCGCCGGGCGATTGGCCGTATTCGAGCTTCAGGCGATTCGTAGCGATGGGTGTATATGCCCCGGATTGGGGTGGCCCGTAGGGCTCCGAGAGTTGGGGCCGCGCGTCGTTGTGCCTGGCGGCACAACCTACCGGCTTGCCCACCCGCACCGCGACCTCGATCTCGGTGGCAAGCAACATCGCGTCGGCCCAGATGGCGGGTTTCTTTGGTGCGCTCAAGGTCCGTCCCGATCAAAACGGACCATCACTGTCCGGCGCGCACGAGCCGAACACGATAGGCGTAGCTCCGGTAGACCCAGCCGTCATAGCCGTCGGTGAAGCCCACGCCCCACGCGCCGTCTGAATCGCCGGCACCGGGCGAACCCGACCAGAAATACGACGCGAGGGTGTTCGGAAAGTAGGTCACGTCGATGGTCGGGCCTGGAGAAGCAATGCTACGATCGGCCAGGTTGAAGAGTTCGTGAATGGTCGGCATACGCCAATCATTGTGGCCGCAAAGATTGGTGGCATTGACGTCGGCGACGAATTTCTCGGTGTCGCAGCGACCGGCCGTCGCGCAAGTGCCGCCGCTGGCAGTGCCGGGGTTACCGCCATAGTTGTGCACGCTGTCGTACCAGGTGTAGGTGTGGCTCATGTGGCGCAAGTGCGCTGCGTTGTTGACCTTCACTTCCCACATCAGCCCGGTGTGGTTGTCATAGGTGCAGGCCCAGTCGGTGGGACCGCTGCCCAGAGCGGCGCCGGCGGGCAGCGTGCCGCCGTTGTTGGCGATCTTGGTGAAGTCGAAGCCCTTGGAGCCGCCCCCCACTTTAGTGAGCGCGCCGCGCTGCGCCGCCGGGTCGCGGCCGTAACGGGCATCTTGCCCGCCCTGGGCGGCGGTGCAGGTGGTAGTGGGCGTCACCGTGGTATCAGCGCCGGTGCCGTGGTCGCGACAGAAGTCGATGCCGGTGTCGTTGAGCCGCTTCGACACCGTCTGCGCCGAAGCGGCAAGCGGTACGAGGGCGAGCAGGAAGATCAGGGCGCGCATGAGGCCTCCGGGAGAGAAGAATGAAGATGGCGACGAACGAAGCCACGCCGGGGAAGCGTCGCGACGCTTCATCGGTGTGCGAGAAACGGGAAGGAAGCGCGCCCGTACGGGCGTTGGAGCGAGGCTAGGGCGAAAGCGCGTGCGGCACGGCACCGCAGTATTAAGGTACCGCTGGCACCCCCTGTGACTCAACGCGCCCTGCGAGGGCGGGGCTTCCTCGCCACAAGCTTGAGCGGGGCCTGCGGCCCCTGGGGTGGGTTTCGTCACGCCCACCCCGCCGCAAACGGCGTGGCTTGCACTCGACTCGTGGTCAACGCGCATTCCCCCGCTCCCTTGCACTTTCTATCTGTAGGTTGCCGCTGAACAACACGGTGAAGACACTGTTGGCGCCAAGCCTATCTCAGACGATGCGGCCGAGTCAAAGGTGAGTAGAGGAAACGGTGACGATGAGGCCGACACCAATTTGCCCTTCGGACGTTCCCGCCCGATAATCCGGGCGTCATGGAACGAATACGTGGTGAGACTTGATGTCGCCTTGTAAGGCGGGGCGGGGTGAGCTGCCGCGACTCGCCCGAGCGATCGAAGCCCAGGCGCATAGGCTTGGAAGTGGCTTGGCGTGAGCCCGCCAGCACCGTCAATCGCCTTGCGAATGCGCTAGTTTCGGCCCGGCATCATGGCGAGCCTGAACCAAGCGGACGTGATCATCATCGGCGGCGGCATCGTCGGCACCAGCATCGCCTGGGGCCTCGCCAGACGCGGCACGCGGGTGTGCGTGCTCGACGAAGGCGATGAGGCTTTTCGCGCCGCCCGCGGCAATTTTGGCTTGATCTGGGTGCAGGGCAAGGGCGCGCAAAGCCCGTCCTACGCGACCTGGACGCGCCGCGCGGCGCTGGCCTGGCCGGACTTCGCCACAGCGCTGCAAACCGAGACCGGCATCGATTTGCAACACGAACAACGCGGCGGTTTCTCGCTTTGCCTCACCGAAACTGAACTTAACGCGGCCTGCGTGACCATGCAGGGCATCGCCGAGAGCCTCGACGGCGCCTATGAGTACGAACTTCTGGAGGCCGAGGCGACCCGCCTGGCGCTGCCCGCGGCGGGACCCGCAGTGCGGGGTTCGGTGTATTGCCCGCGCGATGGCCAGGTGAGTCCCCAGCGCCTCCTGCGCGCGCTTTTCACCGCCTTGGCGGCCCGCGGCGCCACCGTGCAAAGTGGCGCCGCGGTGTTGACCATCCGCGCCACGGGTGAGGGATTTCGGGTCGAGACCGCCAAAGGGAGGTACATCGCCGAACGCATCGTGCTCGCCGCCGGCCTGGGCAATCGCTGGCTCGCGCCGCTCGTGGGCCTCGAGGCCCCGGTGGCGCCGCAACGCGGCCAGGTGCTGATCACCGAACGCGTCGCCCCTTTCTTGAGCCATCCCACCATGCAAGTGCGCCAGACCGGTGACGGCACGGTGCAGATCGGTGACACCAAGGAGTGGGTGGGCTTCGACGACGGCATCACCCACGGCGGCATCGGCAACATGGCGGCGCGCGCCGTGGCGTGTTTTCCGGCGCTCGCGAGCGTCAAGGTGGTACGCACTTGGGGCGCGCTCAGGGTAATGACGCCCGACGGTCTGCCGCTTTATGAATCGTCCGCCGAGCATCCCAAGGCGTTTCTTGTGACCTGTCACAGCGGTATCACGCTCGCGGCCAACCATGCCGGTCCGATCGCCGATTGGATTCTGGGCGGCGCGGGGCCCGCGGAAATTGCAACATTCCGTTCATCAGACTCTAGTGTGGGTCTGCCGGTCGCTCCACCATGGCTCGACTCCTTCCCCCTCGATGGGGGAAGGCGGGGATGGGGGTGATGTAGGACTGAGCCCATGCTGCCACCCCCACCCCAACCCTCCCCCATCCCAGGGGGAGGGCGCACGAGGCGTACGGACACGCCGCACGCTACCCACCGAAAGCCCCGAAGAACCCAACTTTCATAGCGCAACATTTCCATGTTTCGAAAGCTCAAAGACTTTTCCGCCGTCGACCAAGAGATCGAATTCTTCTTCGCCGGCGAACCCCTGCGCGGCTACGCCGGAATGAGCCTCGCCGCCGCCTTGCTGGCCAACGGCCGGTCGAGCTGGCGCAAACATCCCTTGAGCGGCGAGGCGCGCGGCCCGGTGTGCCTCATGGGAGTGTGCTTCGAATGCCTGGTCGAGGTGGAAGGCACCGGCAGCGTTTTGGCCTGCCTCACTCCCTTGCGCCCGGGCATGTCGGTCCGGCCGCATTCGCCACCAACTTTGGCCGCGCCCCCGGCATGAGCACAGGCACGCAACTGGCAGTCATCGGTGCCGGCCCGGCGGGACTCGCCGCGGCCCTGGCGGCGCGCGAAGCGGGTTTGGCGGTGACGGTGATCGATCAGAACCCGGCCGCGGGTGGCCAGATTTATCGCGGCCTCGCCACGGCTTCCGACCGGCAGCGCGCAGCACTCGGCCCGGACTACGTGCGCGGCGATCGGCTGCTGGCTGAGTTTGCGGCCTGCGGCGCCAAGCTTGTCGGCGAGGCCCAGGTCTGGGACATCACCGATGCCGGCGTTGCGCTTTGGCATGATGCGCGTTGCGAAATGCTGCCCGCCGACCAGATCATTCTGGCCACCGGCGCGATGGAGCGCCCTTCTCCGCTGCCCGGCTGGACGTTGCCGGGCGTTATGTTTGCCGGCGCGGTGCAAATCCTGATGAAGCAAGCAGGCCTCGTGCCCAGCGGCCGGGTGGCGCTGGTGGGCAATGGGCCGCTCCTGCTGCTGCTCGCGCGGCAACTGCGGGCCGCGGGCGTGGCGATCTGCGGGCTTCTCGACACCCGCTCGCGCGGCAGCCTCCGGCGCGCGCTGCCCCACGTGCCAGGCGCTTTGCAAGCAACGCCGGAGTTGATCAAGGGCTTCGGTCTTCTGCGCGACTTCGCGGCTTCGGGGGTGCCGCATTGGCGCCTCGACCGCGCCCCGCGCATCGAGACAGCGGGACACGCGCTGCGCCTCGATTTTTTTGCTCAGGACCAGCCGCGAAGTCTTGAAGCCGATCTCGTGCTGCTGCACCACGGCGTGATTCCCAACACCCAGCTCACCCGCCTTTTGCGCCTGCCGCATGACTGGGACGCCGCGCAGCAAGCCTGGCGGCCACGCGTCGGCCGCTGGGGCGAAACTTCGCGCCCTGATTTGCGCATCGTGGGCGACGCGGCCGGCATCGATGGCGCCCTGGCCGCCGAAGCCGCCGGGCACCTCGCCGGACTGGGCGCAGCATTGACCGCGGGTCGGCTCACCGCAGCCCAAGCGGCTGACCGTGCCCGTCACTGGGAACGCCTGCTGCGCCGCCAGCGCGCCCTACGTCCGCTGCTCGATGCCTTGTACGCACCACCGCCCTGGCTTTTGCGCCCCGCCGACGAAGTGACGGTATGCCGCTGCGAAAACGTCAGCGCCGGCACCATTCGCGCCATGGCGAAACTTGGCTGCCGCGGTCCCAACCAGACCAAGTTCTTCTCGCGCTGCGGCATGGGCACCTGCCAGGGCCGCATGTGCGGCGACAGCGTCACCCAGATCCTGGCCGAAGCGACCGGCCTCACCCTCGAAGAAGTCGGCCAGTACCGCCTGCGCCCGCCGCTGGTGCCCATACCGCTCGCGGCACTCGCGACATTGGCGCGAGGGCCATCCGAAGCGCCCCCCCGGCGAAGGCGCCAAATAGCCGATCCTACCGATGGACCCGTTTTGCCTTAGCATGTCCACTGGACCACCTGACCATCTCGGCTCACGTGGCACGGAAAGAGGCAAGCATGAGGGAACATCTGGACGAGCTGCTGCGGCGCATTCGCAGCCTGCAAGACGAAGTCGAAGAGGAATATCGCCGAGCGCTGGACGACTTGAACCAAAGGCGCGCCCGGCTCGCCGACGAATTCCTGCGCCAGCAGCGACGCTACAAGATCGGCCTGTTTCGCTTCCTGCTGCGTACCCGGCTGCTGGTGGCGCTGACCTCACCCATCATTTACGCCGGATGGATTCCCTTCCTGCTGATGGATCTGTTCGTCACCGTCTACCAGACGCTGTGTTTTCCGGTCTATCGCATCCCGCGCGTGCGCCGTAGCGACTATCTGGTCTTCGATCGCGAGGATCTGCCCTACCTCAATCTGATCGAGAAGCTCAACTGCTTCTATTGCTCCTACTGCAACGGTGTTGCCGCTTATACCCGCGAGGTGGCGGCGCGTACCGAACAATACTGGTGCCCGATCAAGCACACGCGCCGCTTGCGCAATGCCCACGGCCGCTACCCGCAGTTCTTCGACTATGGCGATGCCGAGGCATTCCGGCAGGGTCTGGTGCGTCTGCGGCGGCTTTACGGCGACGACGAGTCCTGACGCCTGCGGGCGCTATCGGGGTGAGCACCAGCGGTGCGGCGGCGAGGCCACCTGCCCAAGCCCATGCGAGGGCAAGCGCCAGGAGCGCTCCGGCCCGGCCAAGCGCTTGGCGCATCAGGCCACCCTGAGACGCATGGCGCGATGCGCGATACCGGCGTCGTCAAATTCCTCCCCGAAGGGCTCGAAGCCCTCGCGGGCGTAGAAACCCAGGGCATGGGTCTGGGCGTTGAGCAGCAATTCGCGGTGCCCCAGCTCCCGCCCCAAGGCCATCAGAAAACGCAGCAGCGCTTGGCCGACACCGTGGCCGCGCCAGGCGGGCAAAACCGCCATGCGGCCGATGTGTCCGTCGGGCAGGAGGCGGCCACAGCCTATGGCTTCGCCCGCGCCATCGACCGCCAGGGCATGGCGACACTGGCTATCGATGCCGTCCCACTCCAGGGCCTCGTCGACTTTTTGCTCGACCACGAAGACCTCATAACGAATGCGCCGCAGCGCGTCGCGGTCGCGGTTCCAGTCGGCCAGACGCACGGTGAAAAGGGGTGTGCTCGGGGGCATGGCTTGCTCCAGGCAAGGAAGTTCGTTGATCGAGACCGGGGTTCCGGCGGGCACCAATTCAAAAAGCTCGATGATGTCGGCGTTGCGCATGCGCACGCAGCCATGCGAGGCGGGAACACCCACCGGCAGTTCGTCGGGCGCGCCGTGAATGTAGATGTAGCGGCGCATGGTGTCCACCTCGCCCAGGCGGTTGAAACCAGGTTCGCAGCCACTGAGCCAGAGTATGCGCGAAAGAATCCAGTCGCGTTCCGGCTGTCCGGCGGCAAGCTCGGCGCAGTAAGTCTCCCCGGTGGACCGCCGGCCGACGAATACGGTATTGATTGCAGAGCCGCCACCGATCTTGGCGCGAATGACGTGTCGCCCGCGCGGCGTGCAGTGGCTGCCCACGCCTTCGCCCGGCCCGCGCGCCGCGGTGGAGACGGGATAGCGGCGCAGCACCTGGCCGGCGTCGTCGAACAACACCAGTTCCTGATCGGCCAGCGAAATTTCGATGCGCAATTTAACCTAGGTCTAAGCCTCGGCACGCCGGCGGGCAAAAAACGCCGACAGCAAGCTGCCGCATTCCTCGCCCAGAACGCCGCTGGTGACGCGAGTGTGATGATTGAGCCGCGGCTCGGCGAAGAGGTCGATGACGCTGCCCGCCGCGCCGGTCTTGGGGTCAGGCGCGCCAAATACCAGGCGGTCGAGCCTGGCGTGCAGCATGGCCCCGGCGCACATGGCGCAGGGTTCGAGAGTGACATAAATCGTGCAGCCGGGCAGACGGTAATTGCCCAGTGCCTGGCCTGCCGCGCGCAAGGCGCGCACCTCGGCGTGGCCGCAGGGGTCGTGACTGGAAATGGGCGCATTGAAGGCGCGCGCGACGATGCGCCCGTCCCGCACCACCACCGCACCCACCGGCACCTCACCCGCTTCTTCCGCGGCGGCGGCCTCGCGCAGCGCTTCGCGCATGAACTGCTGATCTTCTTCCATGGGTGCCCTGTACAAAACTGCCGAAATGATACCCCGAGTCAGTCCGTTGTTGCCCCCACGCGGCGCACGTGCTTAAATCCCGCAGTTTCACGGCAGGCGTCGAGGGGACTTTGGGGGAAGACGTGCCCGCCGCAACCGGAGGAGGACCGGTGTCTCGCTTTTTTCTCTTTCCGTTCACGGATTTTCTGGCCGCCTATGATCGGGGCATAGGGCGCCAGGGCTTGTGGGCCATGCTTTGGGTGGCGCTGGCTTGCGGGCTCACCTGGTGGGTCTATGTGCCCCTGCATGAGCTCATGCATGCCTGGGGCTGCCAGCTCGCCGGGGGCACGGTGACGCGGCTCGACATCGCCGAGGGTTATGGCGGCAGTTTGCTGCAACGCGTTTTCCCTTATGTGTCCGTCGGCTCGGATTACGCGGGCCAGCTCTCGGGCTTCGACACCCACGGCAGCGACTTCGTCTACGCCGTCACGGTGTTCTTTCCCTACTTGCTGACGCTCCTTCCCGGCGTGCCCCTGCTGCTGCTGGTGCGCGCCCGGCGCCATCCCTCGGTCGCCACGCTCTTGCTCCTCGGCGCGGCGCTGCCTTTGGCCTGGGCGCCCTTTCTTTCACTCACCGGGGACTACTACGAGCTGGGTTCGATCCTGGCGTCGCGCCTGGGGGAGTCGATGCTGGGGCTCAACACCAGCGGCTGGCGGGGAGATGACCTGTTTCGCATCGCCGGGCCGTTGTTCTCAGGCACGGAGCGCATGGCCGCGGCCGATGCGCTGGGCATCGCCCTGGGCCTGCTTTTCGGGCTGCTGCTTGCCTTTGTCACCTACGCCCTGGGCCGGCGCCTGGGCCGCGCGCTGGGTCTGCGCGGCGAGCCGGAGTGGATGCGGGGCTGAACGGGCATGGCGACGGCTACCCTGAAGCGATAAGGTCGCCGCGCCCCTTCCCCCCACCCCGGCCCTCCTCCACGAGGGGGGAGGGAGTGCGCACGCTTGCAAGGTTGCTCGAACCGCGATCGCCACTATCCCGTTTGGAAAATAGCAAGCGCCGATTTCCTGCCGGACCAAATCGCCATTACCGCATGCGCGCTATGGCGTCCCCTCTCCCGCGCCAGCGGGGGATAGACTCATAACTCGCGTCGCGCCAGGCTGTCGGCTACGAAATCCGCGGCACGCAAGCCCAGCGCCTCGATAGTGAGCGAGGGCGCTTCGCCCCCGCCACTGCTCGGAAAGACGCTGGCGTCGACGATGAACAGATTGCGCCAGCGATGGCTGCGGCAGTGGCGGTCGACCACGCTGTCGCGTGCCGTCGCTCCCATGCGGCAGGTGCCGAAGACGTGGCTGGCGGCGATGGTGTCGTAACTCCCCAGGCGCTCGATGATGGCCTCGACGTTCATGGCGGAGAACACCTCGGCGATCTTTTTGGCCATGAAGTCCTGACGGCGCGCGGCCTCAGCGTCGAGGTGCAGGTGCAGGCGCGCCAGAGGCATGCCGTGGCGATCGCGCCGCCAGGGGTCGAGGTCGACATAAGCTTGTGGATGCGGCAAGCATTCGGCGATTCCCCCCAGCGCGATGGCCCGCCCGAACACCTCTGCCACCCGCTCGCGGTGTTTCTTGCCCCAGCCGCCCACCACACGCGTGGCATAAGCGATGGGACCGGCGAGATCCATGCTGGAAGTGAAAGGCATCAGCCGGCAGCCTCCGGTCGCGCCCGCGATGCCATCGGGCGCGTTGAAAGCCCAACTGATGATGTCCGAGGGCAGACCACGCCAGGTTCCCAGGGGCTCGCGGGCCAAGGCCGCAGTGGCCTGGAACACGGTTTCCATGAAGTTGCGCCCGACCTGGCCGCTTTCGTTGCCCAAACCCTCGCGCGCGTGCGTGCCGGTGGAAGCGAGGAGCAAGCGCGGTGTTTGCACCGCCCCGCCGCAGAGCATCACCACCGGGGCGCTGCATGCCTGCTCGGCACCGGTGCCTTCGGCGTAGATCACTCGCCGGATGCGCTCGTCGTCGCCCGTTTCCAAGCGTAGAACCTGGGCGCCGCTTTGCAGCACGCAAAACCCGCTGGCCAGCGCCTGGCGCAGGAAGGTCACCTCCACGCTCGCCTTGTCGCCCCGTGGACAGCCGCGGTTGCATTGATTGCAGTAGTTGCAGCCGGGCCGGCCATCGAAGGGTTGCGACAACACGCCCAGCGGATTGGGCACCCAGCCCAGCTCGCGGCTCGCGGCGACGATGCGCCGGCTGGCAAAACTCAAGGGGTGCGCCGGCAGGGGATAAGGGCCGCTGCGCCAGCGAGCCCCTTCGTCGGCCTTGCCCGCGGCACCGATGAGGCGCTCGGCGGCGAGGTAATAGGGTTCGAGCTCGGCATAATCGATGGGCCAGTCGGCGGCCACGCCGAAGCGGCTATACATTTTCATGGCCGCGGGATGCAGGCGGTGCGCTTCACCCGTGAAATGCAGCGTGCTTCCGCCCACACCGCGCACATGCAGGTATTCGCCGAACTCACGCTGGTCACCCTCGGTGAGCTCACCGCGCAAGTGATTCCAGGAACGCAGCCGGGAGTAGGCCGGATCAAGCGTTTCTCCGGCAACCAGGGTGATTTCCCAGCGCGAGCCTTCGGGGGCGGGAAAGCTTCGGGTTTCCCAATCGGCGCCGCTGAGCGGGTAGTCGCGCGCCGGATCGAAACGCGGGCCCGCCTCCAGCACCAGCACCTTGAGCTGCCTTCGGGTCAAGGCATAGGCACACGCCCCGCCGCCCGCACCGGAACCGACGATGATCGCGTCGAAGTCGCGCTGCGCCGTGTTCGATGCCGACTCGACGCCGGTTGGGGTCAAGGCGCGTCCTCGTACTTGGCAAAGCCCAAGGGCTGCGGCGGAGCGGGAAGTGCGAGCGAAGCCACGACCTCGGGCCGGGCAAAGTGGAGCGCGAAGATCTCGAGACGCAGCCTTTCGTAAGCGATGCGCAGTACCGAGCCGGCCTGGGCGCCTGCGGCGATCTTCAGCAGCGTGTCCGTCTCGCCAGCAGCCAGCGCGCCCAGCGACGCGTGCCCGCCTTCCTTGGCCAAGCGCTCCACCGCGCTCAAGCCGCGGCGCACCGTGCGGCGCAGGCCGCGATCCTGATTGGCGCGCGCCACCAAGGCGTCGAGAATGGCGTCGGCGGCCTCGCCGTCGCCCAGCAGCGCCGCGGCATAAGCCTTCAAGAGCGCGGTTTCGTCGGTATCGAGCGGGGGCGGCCAGAGGAGGCTGCGCAGCAGTCCGCCGGAGCTTGCTAGCAGCCCCAGGCCAATTCCCCAGCGTAAGAGCGCCCTGCGGTCGGTCAAGCGACCTCCCAGTGGGCGAGAATGGGCCGGCTCACTCCGATGAGCCGGCCATGGCAGCGCAGTGGCGGGCTACTTCTTGCGGCGCCAGAGCGCGAACGCCCCGGCGGCACCCAGCGCGGCGGCCAGGCCGAGCAGCCCGAATTCATCCAGGGCCGGCACGGCAAGGATCGGACCATTGCCCCCCGCCCAAGCCGAGGCGGGCAGGAACACGAAAACGGCAATGAGGAGCTGATGCAAACGCCACTTTACTGATGCCATTTGAACCTCCCATTTTGTTGACGACACCCGACCGCGCCCAAGCTGCGCGCCCAAAACCCGCAAAGACAACGCCTATTTCCGCCGGCGCCAGAGCACCAGCAGGCCAGCCACACCCAGCCCCCCTCCCAGTGCGATCAGGGCAACCTCGCTGAGCGTCGGCACAGTCACGACCGGGACCGAACCCGCGACGGCGGCCATCGGAAGTAGCGCAAGGCAGGCAAGGACAACTCGATAGACTTGCTTCATTTTTTTCCGGCTCCTCAGAAGTGATTTGAAGTGACGTCGACGATCGGCACCTAGCGTTTACCGCCCACGACGCCAGAACGCAATGAGCCCGGCAACCGCAATCACCGCGCCCATCCCGGCCAGGCCACCAGCGTTCAGGCGCGGCAGCGAAACCACGCGCGCGGCTTCTGCCGCAAGCGCATCGGTCGTGCCCAACAAGTGTAGCGCCAAGACCAGCCATGGCGCAGTTTTTTTCCCCCAGGATCTTGCCTGAATCATTTTGCCCATCTCCCCAGATGTGCTGTGTATCACCACCGCGAAAGCACCGCCGGTGTGCCCCGGTCGCCCGCCTCGCGCTCCTCTCCAGAGCCGGTAATGTGAGACAATTTGCCCCCACTGTCAACGACAATTTGCGCCGCAAGCCGCACCGGCGCTTGTTTTCCTGCTCGCGCCCCCGCCCGCTGCACGCATTACCGCCCCGCCCCTCCCATGCCGCCATCCTCCCCGCCCAGCCCTCCCTCCACCTTGCTGCTCATCGATTTGCAGCTTGCCCTAGACCACCCTTCCTGGGGCCAGCGCAACCAGCCTGAGGCGGAAATCCAGCTTGGCCGCCTCCTCGCTGCCTGGCGTGGCCGCGGCCTGCCGGTGCTGCATTTGCGCCACTTCTCCAACGAGCCGAGCTCGACCTACCGCCCCGGCCAAGCCGGGGTGGCCTTCAAGCCGGGCTTGGGTCCGCTGCCGGGAGAGCCGGTGTTCACCAAATCCGTCCACGCCGCCTTCGTCGGCACCGGCCTCAACGCCTGGCTCCAGCAGCGGGGTCTCCAGAACCTGGTAATCGCCGGCGCGATCACCGACAACTCGGTCGAAGCCACGGCGCGCCTGGCGAGCGACTTGGGTTATGCCAGCACCGTGGTCGCCGATGCCTGCTTCACCTTCGGCCGGCCGGATCGCCACGGGGAGTATCGAGCCGCCGAACTCATCCACGAGCTGTCGCTCTCGCGCTTGCAGGGCGAATACACCCGCGTGTTGGACACGGACGCGGTCCTGGAGGAGCTGGAAGGCGGGGATTTCCGTGTGCCGCAAGTGCCCCCGCCACCGCGGGAACACCTGTCCGCCCTCCCCCGCCAGCGGCGCTGGCGTGAGCAGGCCCAGCCCGCGGCGGTGGTCGGCGTGCTCTTGCAGCGCGAGGAACAGGGCGAGCGCCGGACCCTGCTCCTCAAGCGGCGGTATCCGCCCTACGCGGGTTTATGGTCGCTTCCGGGCGGCAAGTGGGAGTTTGGAGAAACCCTGGCACAAGCCGCGCTGCGCGAGGCAAAAGAGGAAACCGGTCTCGCCGCTGAGTTTCGGGGGCTCGCCGCGCTGCTCGATGAATGCCTCTGCCCCAGCGAAGCCGGCGCCCAGGGGGCGCATTTCCTGCTGCATCTTTGCCGCTTGCACGCGCCCACAGGCGAGGTCGCCGCGAGCGACGAAGGCGAGCTTGGCTGGTTCGGCGACGCCGAACTCGCCGCCCTGGGCGAGGCGATGGTGCCCTCCGACGCGCGTCTGCTTGGCGAACTTTCCGCCCTGGTCGATGTGGGTTACTTCGAGGCCGAAGTCGCAGTCGACGCCACCGGAGCCGCGCGAATGCAGCGCTTCCAGCGGCGTGGCTAGAAACTAGAAACTAGTGTCTAGAAACTAGTCTCTTGCAACTAGTCTCTTCCCATTGCGCCGCGTTCCCTCAGCGGCCCCCGCAGCTTGTTCGCGGTCTTGTGCAGAAGTTCGGCGGTAGTCTGCCAATCGATGCAGGCATCGGTCACGGAAACGCCGTATTTCAGTTGCGAAAGATCCTTCGGGATGGGCTGGTTGCCCGCTTCGAGATTGCTCTCGATCATGACGCCCATGATCGAGCGGTTGCCGTCGATGATTTGATGCATGCAGTCGGTGAGCACCAGGGGCTGGAGGCTAGGGTCTTTGTTGGAATTGCCGTGGCTGCAATCGATCATGATGTTCTGCGCCAGTCCCCGCTCGCCTAGCGCACGCTCGCACAGCGCCACCGAGACGGTGTCGTAGTTCGGCTTGGCGCCGCCACGCAGCACCACGTGGCCGAAGCGATTGCCCCGCGTGTTGATCACCGCGCAGCGGCCCTGCTCATCGATCCCCAGAAAGCTGTGGGGCGTGGAAATCGCCACCAGAGCGTTCATGGCCACGGTGAGGCTGCCGTCGGTGCCGTTTTTAATGCCCACGGGCATGGACAGGCCGCTGGCCAATTCGCGATGAGTTTGCGATTCGGTGGTGCGCGCGCCTATCGCCGCCCAGCTCACGAGGTCGGAGAGATACTGCGGCGTGATCGGGTCGAGCGCCTCGGTACCGCAAGGCAGGCCCATGCCGTTGATCCTGAGCAGCAACTCACGCGCTTTCTTGAGCCCGACTTCAACCTGAAAACTGTCGTCGAGATAGGGGTCGTTGATGAGACCTTTCCAGCCGGTGGTGCTACGTGGTTTTTCGAAGTACACCCGCATGACCAGGTAGAGCGTGTCCCCAACTTCACCAGCCAGCCTTCTGAGACGTTCGGCGTAGTCGAGGGCAGCCTCGGGGTCGTGGATCGAACAGGGCCCGACGACCACGATCAGCCTGGGGTCGCGTCGATCGAATATGGCGCGAATGGTTTCTCTGGCGCGCAGCACGGTTTCGCTGGCGGGCCCGCTCATCGGAAAGAGTTCTTTCAGCGCATCAGGCGTGAGTATGGGCTGTTCGAGCGTGACGTTGAGGTTGTCGAGGCGCGGATCATTCATGGGATTGACTCAGGAAAGCGGCTAGGGCGTATCGGACAAAGCGCATTATACCGCGAACCGCGCCTCCCCCGGGCACCCCAGCCGCTCTGCACTTCGACCACCTCGCGCTCGGGGACTTCGCCTGGCCGCGGTTTGACGCGGCCGGTTGCGGCGCGGATACTCTGCGCCTGGGCCGACAAACTGAAGTGCGCCAGCGGCCCGCTGGAAAACCGACCCGACGCCGTGACGGAGGCGCGGGCTGGCGAGCCGGGCGTGGGGATGGAACGATGAAACCGCTGTATGCCGCAATCCTGCTGATCCTGCTGGTGGTCACCGGCGCTGCCGCGGCGACCGAAAGCCGCATCGCGCTGGTGGTGGGCAATGCCACGTATGCCGCCGCGCCCCTGAAGAACCCGGCCAACGATGCCCGCGCCGTGGCCGAGCAGTTGCGGCGCTTGGGCTTCGAGGTTGATACGCACATCAACCTCAGTCAGAAGGAGTTCCATCGCGCCATCACCACCTTCGGCCAACGCCTGGGCCCAGAGGTGGTGGCGCTCTTTTACTACGCCGGCCACGGTGTGCAGTTACGCGGCAAGAACTATTTGGTGCCGGTGGACGCGAGAATCACCAATGAAGGCTCGGTGCGCAGCGAATCGGTGGATGTCGATGTGCTGCTCGAACAGTTCCAGGCTTCGGGCAGCGCGCTCAACATCGTCATCCTCGACGCCTGCCGCAACAACCCCTTTGAGCGCAGCTTTCGCGGCAGCAGCGGCGGTCTGGCGCAGATGGACGCACCCAAGGGTACGCTGATCGCCTACGCGACGGCACCGGGGCGGGTGGCGCTCGACGGCGAAGGCGACCACGGCATCTACACCGGTGCGCTCGTGCAGGCCATGGCAATGCCCGGCCTCAAGGTCGAAGACCTGTTCAAGCAAGTGCGTGTCAATGTGGCGCGAAGCACCGGCGATCAGCAAATGCCCTGGGAATCGTCCTCGCTCACCGGGGACTTCTATTTCACCGCAAGACCAGCGGCGGCGCTCGCCGCCAGCGCCGCGCCGGCGCCGCCCCCCACGCTCGCGAGCGCCGCGGCAACGCCGCGGATGGCGGCCAGCGCGCTCGAAGGAATCATTGGCGTGGACAGCGAAGCCTTCTTTCGCGACCCCCGGGTGCTCGAACGCCTCAAAGCATTGGGGGTGGAACTTGCCGTGCAGGTGGTGCCCTCGCGCGAGATTCCCGCCAAGCTTGATCCCAAGGTCCATGGCTTCGCTTTTGTCACCGGCGCCTCGCTGGCGGCGCATATCGCCGAGAAGACGGCGGCGCGACGTAGCTTCACGCCCTTCCACTCGCCCCTGGTACTGGCCTCCTGGCAACGAGTCGTCGAGGTGTTGGCACCATCCGGCATGGTCGCGCGCGAGGCCGAAGGCTTTTGGAGCATTAATCTGCGGCGCCTCGATGAGTGGATGCTCGAGGGACGCCGCTGGATCTCGTTGCCAGGGGCCGAGCGCTTTCCCTCCAGCCAGCCGATCCGCGTGACCACCGCCGATCCGCGCAAGTCCTCCAGCGCCGCCTCTTATATCGCCTTACAGGCATTTCTCGCCAACGGCGACGATGTCCCCGACGAAGACGAGGAAGTCGCCCGCAGTGTGCCCAAACTCAAGCCGCTCTTCGCCCATCAGGGCGTACGGCAGGCCACCAGCGTGGACGTTTTCAACGATTATCTGGAACTAGGTCCAGGAGCGTTGCCGCTGGTGTTGGTGGACGAAGCGGAGTTCGTCGGGCGCTGGCTGCGCGGCGAGTTCGCCGCCACCGAAAGGCTCCTGCTCTACCCGCGTCCGGGAATCTTCGCCAAGCGCGTGTGGGTGGCGCTCAGCGAACCCGCCGAGCGAGCCGGCCGGCTCTTGCGCGAGGACTCCGAGTTACAGCGTTTGGCCGGCGAGCATGGTTTCCGCGCCGCGCGGGACCGTGGGGCAACCAAGCGCTGGCGGGAAAAGGGTCTGAACATTCCCGAAGACTTCCTGGATATGGCCAACCCGCCGCCCTTGGAGATGTTGGACCGGCTGATCGAAGGCAGCCTGGCGCATCCGGCCAAGGCGCAAGGCGCGGCGAATTCCGGCCCGCCCGCCAACTGAGAAACGAAACCCGGTGCCGCGGTACCCGACCGCAACGTTTCGGGCGGCGCCGATTGGATGAGGATTCGTCATTCCGGCAAAAGCCGGAATCCTGAGACGCCACCGAATTGGGCACCGGTCCTCGCCGGTGTGAAGACTCTGGTCAGCGTTGCTTCACGCAATCGACGTAGTAGCGCGTTCCGTTCGGCGATTCGTCCTCGACCAGGCCGTGGATATCGGTCTCGAAGCCGGGAAAGCGCTCGTTGAAGCTGCGCGCAAACCGTAAGTATTCGATGATCATTTTGTTGAAACGCTCACCCGGAATCAAGAGCGGTATACCCGGCGGGTAGGGGGTCAGCAGCACGCTGGTGATGCGCCCCTCGAGCTGGTCGATCTCCACCCGGTCGATGTCGCGGTGCGCCATGCAGGCGAAGGCATCGGAAGGCTTCATGGCCGGCTGGATGTCGGACAGGTACATCTCCGTGGTCACGCGCGCCACATCGTTGCTGCGGTACATTTCGTGGATCTGGTCGCACAAGTCGCGCAAACCGACCCGTTCGTAACGGGGGTGGCTCTGGCAGAACTCGGGCAGCACTCGCCACAGCGGCTGGTTCTTGTCGTGATCGTCCTTGAACTGTTGCAGCGCGGCCACCAGGGTGTTCCAGCGTCCCTTGGTGATGCCGATGGTGAACATGATGAAGAAGGAATAGAGCCCGGTCTTTTCGACGATCACGCCATGTTCGGCGAGGTATTTGGTGACGATCGAGGCCGGTATGCCGGTCTTGGCGAATTTGCCGGAAACGTCGAGTCCCGGGGTGATCACCGTGGCCTTGATCGGGTCGAGCATGTTGAAGCCGGAAGCAAGGTTGCCGAAGCCGTGCCACTTATCCTTGGCGCGCAGCATCCAGTCCTCGCGCGAACCGATGCCTTCTTCCGCCAGGACGTCCGGCCCCCAGACCTTGAACCACCAATCGGCGCCCCACTCCTCGTCCACCTTGCGCATGGCGCGGCGGAAATCGAGCGCTTCCATGATCGACTCTTCCACCAGCGCGGTACCTCCTGGCGGCTCCATCATCGCCGCAGCGACGTCGCAGGAAGCGATGATCGCGTACTGCGGCGAGGTCGAGGTATGCATTAGATACGCCTCGTTGAACAGATGGCGATCGAGTTTGCGAGTCTCCGACTCCTGCACCAGAATCTGGGACGCCTGCGACAGCCCCGCCAGCAACTTGTGCACCGAATGGGTGGCGAAAATCATCGCATCCTTGGGCCGCGGCCGATCTTTGCCGATGGCGTGCATGTTGCGATAGAAATCGTGGAAGGTCGCATGCGGCAGCCAGGCTTCGTCGAAATGCAGGGTCTCGATGCTGCCGTTCAGGGTTTCCTTGAGCATCTCCACGTTATAGAGCACGCCGTCGTAGGTGCTTTGGGTGATCGTCAGGATACGCGGGCGCTGATTCATCACCTCGCGAGCGAAAGGATTGGCGGCGATCTTCCGGGCGATGTTCTCGGGCCGGAATTCTTCCAGCGGGATCGGGCCGATGATGCCCAGGTGGTTGCGCTTTGGCGTGAGGAAGACCGGGATCGCGCCGGTCATGGTAATGGCGTGCAGGATCGATTTGTGGCAGTTGCGGTCCACCACTACGATGTCGTTGGGCGCGACATTGGCGTGCCAGACCATCTTGTTGGAGGTCGAGGTGCCGTTGGTGACGAAGAAGCAATGGTCGGCGCCGAAAATGCGCGCCCCGTTCCGCTCCGAAGCCGCCACCGGTCCGGTGTGATCCAGGAGCTGCCCCAATTCCTCGACCGCGTTGCAGACATCGGCGCGTAGCATGTTCTCGCCGAAGAACTGATGAAACATCTGGCCCACCGGGCTTTTTAGAAAAGCAACGCCGCCGGAGTGTCCCGGGCAATGCCAGGAGTAGGAGCCGTCGCCCGCGTAGTGCGTCAGCGCCCTGAAAAACGGCGGCGCCAGGCTGTCGAGGTAGGAGCGGGCCTCGCGGATGATGTGCCGTGCCACGAACTCCGGGGTATCCTCGAACATGTGGATGAAGCCATGCAGCTCGCGCAGCACGTCGTTGGGTATGTGGCGCGAGGTGCGCGTTTCGCCATAGAGATAGATGGGAATTTCGGCGTTGCGACGGCGGATCTCGGAAATGAACGCCCGCAGGCTGCGCAATGCGACTTCCACTTCATCGGACGAGCCGGTCCCCAGTTCCTCGTCGTCCACCGACAGAATAAACGCCGAAGCGCGGCTTTGCTGTTGGGCGAACTGCGACAGGTCGCCGTAGCTCGTGACCCCCAGCACCTCCATACCCTCGGCTTCGATCGCCTGCGCCAGCGCGCGAATCCCCAGACCGCTGGTGTTCTCGGAACGGAAATCCTCGTCGATGATAAAAATCGGAAAGCGGAATTTCATGCCGTGGCCTCAATGCTGGTCAAGAGAGCGGCTTGCGCGAGCAACCTCGGGCACCCGCCGCGATTTGCCGAAACCCACGCCGGACGGCGATCTGCCCGTGATGGAAGGGGCGGATTATACGCGCCGAGCCAGCCGCCGCAAGTACTCCCTTCGTCGGTCCGGCGAACGCCTGATTCCGGGGCGTTCCACGACCTGGACACCCGCCTGCGGCGGTCTGGTCGACTGGAGCAAGTTCCCGGACCTCGACATCAGGGGTGACGGTCTCGATCCGTGCCGGCTCAGCGCAAGGCCATCATCATGGGAATGGCGATCGCGGCCAGAATGCCCAGGATCATCACCGCCAGCATGACCAATACCAGAATGCCGGCGAGCTTCCAGAACTTGCGCTGGGCCTCCAGGGCACTCTCCAGATCGGTGTTCAGGCCGCTCTTCACGAGCCGCGCGATGGCCGAAGCGTAGTTCACCAGGAAGTTGCCCATGAACCCATACAGCACCGCCATCAGGATGTAAGGGACTCCCAAAGCCGCGATCGCGCCACCCCCGGCACGGCCCCAAAAATGGCTGCCCATGGCTCCGCCGAAGAACATGAGCACCGCGGCGAGCCCGGCGAACGCCGCCCCGATGAACAGCAGGATGCCCACCAACCGCACCCAGCCCTGGGTCCCTTGCAGGGACTGAACCGCCCCCGGGCTGACCGCTCCGGCACTGGGCGCGTTGACAGCGCCGAAAGTTCCGCTGGGATTGAGGTCCTCGACCATGCTCTGCTCCTTCTTCGTGTTCTTGGAAGCCTAGGCGCACACCTCGGCCCAGGCATTGGGCGTTTCGAACAGGCGCAGGCGCGCCAGACGCAAGGCGTTACCGTAACGGCTTTGGTAGTGTGGCGCAAGGGTTTCAAAGGCGATTTGCGCCAGGTTCTCCACCGTAGGCACGCGATCGAGGAGCACGGTGTTGTGCCCCGGCAGAGTGGCCAGGAACTCGACGATGGCGCGATCCTCGCGATAGACCAGGAACGCGTGGTCCCAGGGCTCCACCACTTCGGCCATGGCGATCGCTTTGACGTCGGTGAAGTCCATCAACATGCCGTGGTCGGAACACCCCGGGGCGTTCACCGGCTCGCCTTCGAGCGTGATCTCCAGCACATAACGATGGCCATGCAAACTGCGGCATTTGCTGCGATGGTCGGGAATGCGGTGCCCGGCGTCGAATTCCAGGCGCTTGGTGATGGTCAGCATAGTCTGGTTGGGCAAGGGTTCAGGGAATGCCTATGAGCTTGTGCGTTTGCACCGACAGGCGCCAGAGCGGATGGGCGAGGCAATAGGCCACCGCGGCGCGGGTATTGGCTCGGCGCGCCTCGCCATCCACATCGCCATCCGCATCGCCATCCTTAGGCTGCAAGTAGAAGTACTGAAACGCGAGTCCTGCGAAGGCGGCAGGCTCCAATCCCGCTTGAGGATACACCAGCTTCAACTCGTCGCCGCAGGTGAGGCGCAGTTCCGCTCCGGCTTTGGGGCTCACGCAGATCCAGTCGAGGCCAGGAGGAGCGGGCAGCGTGCCGTTGGTTTCCACGGCGATTTCGAAGCCCTGCTCGTGCAGCGCGGCGATCAATTCGGCGTCGACTTGCAAGAGCGGCTCGCCACCGGTGAGCACCACCAAGGGCCGGCCCTGGCCCGGTGCCGGCCAGGCATCCACAATCGCCGCGGCGAGCTCCGACGCGGTGGCGAACTTGCCCCCGCCCGGGCCGTCGGTGCCAACGAAGTCGGTATCGCAGAAGGCGCACACGGCGGCGGCGCGATCTGGCTCACGCCCGGACCAAAGGTTGCAACCGGCAAAACGGCAAAACACCGCCACGCGCCCGCTTTGCGCACCCTCACCTTGCAGCGTGGAAAAGATCTCTTTGACGGTGTAGTTCATGGCCCAGCCTTGCGCGAGCGCGCCATTCTACTCTTCGCGGAGGGTCACTGGTGGCCGTCTCCCCAATTCGGTTCGGCGCAACTTTCTGCCCCCGCATAACCCTTCTCGGTTATCGACGCCGTCAGTGCGCGCGCGTAGCGTGCGCTCTTTGCGTTCGACAAATGCCGCCGTCACGAACCCATGGCGGTGTGGAGGAGACCACCCATGAGCGGACCTAAAGTCGGTTGCGGCGGCAGCCAAGCGCGCCGTGCCGCCGCCTTGCTCACACTGTCGGTTCTTGCCGGCAACACCGGTGCGCAAACCGCCAACTTGGAGATCCGGCTCATGGCCGCCAGTTGCGCGGCTTGCCACGGCTTCGACGGCAAGTCCACGGGGGTCGGCCTGCCCCTCGCGGGACAGAGCGCCGAAGCCTTGACCGCCAAGCTCCTGGGATTCAAGAGCGGCAGCATCAAGAGCACGGTCATGCAGCAGCATGCCAAGGGTTACACCGACCCCGAGCTCACGAGCCTCGCCGAGCACTTTTCCAAGATCAAATAGAGGCCCCGGACATGGATCGACGCAGCTTTCTTCGCGCCGGAGCAACGGCGCTGCTCTTGCCGGCCAGCGCGCTGCGGGCGCAGGCCCAAGCGCAGGTGGTGGTGATCGGCGGCGGCTTCGGCGGGGCCACGGCGATTCGCTATTTGCGCGAATTCGCGCCGCGCGCCCGCATCACCCTGGTCGAACCCAATGCCGAGTTCATCGCCTGCCCGATGAGCAACCGGACCCTGCACGGCATGTTGAGCGTGCGCGATTTGGCGCGCCCTTACGCCGACTTTTCGGCGCGCCACGGCATCACCTGGGTGCGCGATTCGGTCACCGGCATCGATCCACAGAAACGCGAAATCGCTTTGGGCGGCAGCAAGAAGCTCTTCTACGACCGCCTGATCGTGGCGCCAGGCGTCGATTTCGTTTGTGACCGCCTCAAGGGTATGGAAAGCGCGGCGGCGCGCGATCAGATCCTGCACGCCTGGAAAGCTGGCGATCAGACGGTGGCGCTGCGCAATCGCCTCCATGCCCTGCCCGACGGCGCCACCATCGCCATGCACATTCCCAAGGTGCCTTATCGCTGCCCGCCCGGGCCTTACGAACGCGCCAGCCTGATCGCCTACCACTTGAAGACCAATCGGCCGAAGTCCAAGCTCCTGGTGTTCGACGCCAATCCCGAAATTCAGTCCAAGCGCGATCTCTACCTCCAGGCCTGGAAGACGCATTACGCCGGCATCCTCGAATACGTCCCCAACGCCGAAGTGGCAAGCGTCGATGCCGGGTCCAACACCGTCGATTTCAGTGTTCACGGCAAGGTGCAGGCCAAGCTGTGGAACATCATCCCGCCGCAACGCGCCGGACAGGTGGCGCGCGGGGCGGGGCTTGCCAATGTCGGCGAGCGCTGGTGCGGGGTCGATTTCCTGAGCTACGAATCCACCGCGGTCAAGAACATCCACGTTCTGGGCGACGCTATCGCCGGCAGCCCGGGCATGCCCAAGTCCGCGCACATGGCCAACCAGGAGGCCAAGGTCTGCGCCGCGGCCATCGCCCAAATGCTCGCCGGCCAAGCGCCGGTGGCCAAGGTCGCGATCGCCAACACTTGTTACAGCTTCGTCACCCACCGCGACGCCATTCATGTCGCCGCGGTTTATCGCTACGACCTGGCCAGCAAACAAATGGTCGCCGCCAAGGGCGCCGGAGGGCTTTCCAGCGAGGCCAGCGCGGTGGAAGGCATTTACGCCATGGCTTGGTTCGGCAATATCATGTCGGATACCTTGGGTTGAGCGTGATGGTCGCAAAGCGACGGCGAAATCTCCCCACTCGCCGCGGACGGTAGGGCGGGGAGGGGAAAAGGACACGGCGACCTTCCTGGTTCGTGGTGGCCGTCGCCATGCGTCGCCTTGAGCGTCCACGCTCGCGCCGCGACGCGTGGTGGATCAAGCGCTCGCGGCCGCGAGCGCTTGATCCACCACGGGCCGATCCTTACGCCGCAGCGCGCTCCGGTACTTCGGGTGCCACGGCCGTTGGGGCGTCGGGGGCATCAAGCCGCGCCAGCAGCTCGTCGCGCCGCCGGGCCGCTGCGGCGAGGTTTTGCGCCTTGATGTGTCCGAAGCCGCGAATGTGCTCGGGCAGGCCGGCGAGTTCCAAAAGCGTGGGGAGTTTCGCGGTCTCGTAGCGCGCGAGCAGCGTGTCGATCAAGGACTCGTACTCGGCGATCAGCGCCCGCTCGCGCTTTCGCTCGGCGCTGTGGCCAAAGGGGTCGAACCAGGTGCCGCGCAGGCCTTTCAGCCGCGCGAGGAGGCGCATGGCGCCGAGCATCCAGGATCCGAAGCGAAGTTTGCGCGGCCGCCCTTCGTGGTCCTTCAAGCCCAGCAGAGGCGGCGCGAGGTGGAAGCTCAAGCGCGCCTCGCCCTCGAATTGCGCTGCCAGACTCGCCAAGAACTCTGGGGCGGTGAAAAGCCGCGCCACCTCGTATTCGTCCTTATAGGCCATGAGCTTGTGCAGATTGAAGGCGACCGCGCGGGTCAGCGGGAACTCGGCGCTGCCCGCCGCGCCCTCGGCCGCACGCACGCGCTCCACCGCGCTCGCATAGCGTGCGCCCCAGGCGGCGTTCTGGTAGGCAGTGAGCTCGGCTACGCGGCGCGCGATGTAGGCATCGAGTTCGGCCCGCGCGCCCTCGGGCACCTCGGCTGCGGCAGGATCGCCCAGCAGCTCCGTCAGCGCCGCCGGATGCGCCGCCGCCAGGCGCCCGATAGCGATCGCCTGGCGGTTCATTTCCACCGCCACACCATTGAGTTCGACGGCCCGATCGAGCGCGACATCGCTCACCGGCACCAGGCCTCGTTGCCATGCGAAACCGAGCATCACCATGTTGGCGCCGATGGCGTCGCCCAGGAACCGCGTGGACAGCGTGTGACCGTCGCAAGTCGCGAAGGCGTCTTCCCGCACGGCGAAACGCATCTTGGCGAGCAGCGCCTCGGCGTGGATTTGCGCATCCGGATCTTGCAGCACCGCGGGCGTAGGCGCCTGGTAGGTACTGGTGATGATTTGCGTGCGTTTCTTGCTCGCGGTTTGCAGCGCCTCGGTGGAGGCACCCACCACCAGATCGCAGGCGAGGATCGCGTCCGCCTGCTGGGTATCGATGCGCGCCTGATTCAGCCACTCCGCCCGGTCGGCCAGGCGAACATGCGAGAGTACCGCCCCGCCCTTCTGCGAAAAACCCATGAAGTCGAGCACCGAGGCATGCTTGCCTTCGAGGTGGGCGGCCATGGTCACCAGCGCGCCGATGGTCACCACACCGGTGCCGCCCATGCCGGCCACCAGCAGATCAAAGGGCCCGGTCCACCGCCAAACGGGCGGCGGCGGCAGGGCCTCGGCCGCCTCCTTGAGCCGCGTCGGGTCGAAGCTTGCGCCCAGCGCTTTTTTGAGGCGCACGCCCTGCACCGAAACGAAGCTTGGGCAAAACCCTTCGACGCAAGAGTAATCCTTGTTGCAGCTCGATTGATCGATCATGCGCTTGCGCCCAAACTCGGTTTCCAGGGGCAGCACCGACAGGCAGTTCGACTGCTTGGCACAGTCGCCGCAACCTTCGCAAACCCGGGCGTTGATGAACACTCGCCGATCGGGATCAGGGAATTCGCCACGCTTCCGGCGCCGGCGCTTTTCGGCGGCACAGGTCTGGTCGTAAATCAGCACCGTCACGCCCGGTGTTTCGCGCAGCTCGCGCTGCACGCGGTCGAGTTCGCGGCGATGATGAAAGCTCGTACCCGCGGGGAAATCCTGGTCGCGCCCACGATACTTCTCGGGCTCGTCGCTTACCACCACGACGCGGCTCGCACCTTCGGCCTCGACCTGGCGCGCGATGTCGCGCACCGAGAGCCGCCCTTCGACCGGCTGCCCGCCGGTCATGGCGACGGCGTCGTTGTAGAGTACCTTGTAAGTGAGATGCGCTTTTGCGGCGATAGCCTGGCGTATGGCGAGCAGGCCCGAATGGGAATAAGTGCCGTCGCCCAAGTTCTGAAACACATGGCCGCAGCTCGAAAACATCGCCTGGCCCACCCAGTCCACACCCTCTCCGCCCATCTGGGTCATGCCCGAGGTCTCGCGGTTCATCCAGGTCGCCATGTAGTGGCAACCGATGCCGGGCAGGGCGCGCGAGCCTTCCGGCACGCGGGTCGAGGTGTTGTGCGGACAGCCCGAGCAAAAATAGGGCATGCGCCGCACCGCGTCGCCCTCGTTGGAGAGTAGAACCGGCGCGGTGAAATCCGCCACCCGATCGCGGCGGTCCAGGGCGGGTTTGGCCCGCGCCAGCCACTCGGCAAAGTCCGGCATGATGCGCGAGGGGCGCAGTTCGCCGAGGGTGGCGATCATCGGCCGTCCGAGAACACCGTGTTTGCCCACCACGCGCGGGCGACGCTCGGCGGGGAGGTTGTACAAAAGATCTTTGATCTGGGTTTCGAGTATCGGCGCCTTTTCTTCGACCACCAGGATTTCCTGGAGACCTTGGGCGAATTCCAGCAAACGCGAAGGTTCGATCGGGAAAGTGAGGCCGATCTTGTAGAGCCGCAGCCCCGCCGCTTCCAGTTCCGCGAGCGAGAGCCCCAGGCGGCGCAGCACTTCCAGGAGATCGAGATGCCCCTTGCCGCAGGTGACAATTCCCAAATCGGCTTGCGGCGCGGGCAGCAGCAGGCGATCGATGCTGTTGTTCTTGGCAAAGGCGCGTACCGCATCGAGTTTGGCCGCCAGGCGGGTTTCGAAAGCGAGCCCGGGCAAGTCCGACATGCGTATGTGTAGTCCGCCTTCGGGCGGCTCGAAATCGGCGGCCGCGGTCCAATCGCGGCGCAGGCGATCCAGATCGACGGTGGCGCCGGATTCGACGGTTTCGGAAATTGCCTTGAGCCCGACCCAGGCACCGGAAAAGCGCGACAAGGCCCAGCCGTAGAGCCCGAATTCCAGAATCTCGGCGATCGTCGACGGGTTCAGGACCGGCACGCTCCAGGCCTGGAAGACACCATCACTCTGGTGCGGCATGGATGAAGACACGCAGCCGTGATCGTCGCCCGCCACCACCAGGACACCGCCCTGGGGCGAAGAGCCGAAGGCATTGCCGTGATGGATGGCATCGGCCGCGCGATCGACCCCTGGACCCTTGCCATACCACATGGCGAACACGCCCTCGACGGTGCGGCGCGGGTCCACGCCGGCGCGCTGCGCCCCAACCACGGCGCTGGCGCCCAGCTCTTCGTTGATCGCCGGCAGAAAGCGGATGTCGTGGGCGTCCAGGAGGCTCTGCGCGGCCCATAAAGCCTGGTCGACCCCCCCCAGGGGCGAACCGCGATACCCGCTGACAAAACCGGCGGTCTTCAGCCCGCGCGCGCGGTCGAGTCGGCGCTGTTCCAGCACCAGCCGCACCAGCGCCTGGGTGCCGGAAAGAAACACGCGACCCTGCTCACGGGTGAGCTGGTGCGAAAGTTGATAGCTGTGGTCGATGCCGACTAAGGGAGCCGTGCGGTGCATCCTTCCTCCAGATCGGCGCCCTGTGCCCGCTTAGGCCCCAGGGTCGCGCGGGGTCTCTTGTGGCCAGAATCGTAGACCACCCGCGAGTGAAATGCTCGCCTGATTCTACCGAGTTCGCGCCCGAATCCAGAGAATTATTCCGCAGTTCGTAGAGGTTCGATTGGTTGGATGGGGGGTAGATCGTCAAACGGGCACTTTCAGGTTGAATCGACCAGGTAGAAGAGCGCCGCCGCCTGACGCAAGCATCATTGGTCGATGTCGACGCCGGCCACACCATCGACCACCAAGCCATGCGGGCCCGGGCAGACCGCCCGGGGCACTCCTATTCCCAGGCACCTCCCGCGCTGAGGAGATTGAATCACTCCGTCGCCTCTCCCGCCTCCTCCCGCCGCGGCACTTCCCGCCAGTATCGCCGCTCCACGCTGCGATAGCCGGCCACGCTCGGGCGGTCGGGCGCAAAGCGCAGTTCGATCGCGCCCTCCAGGTCGGTGCGCCATAGCGCAATGCCGCGCTCGCGGTAGCGCGCAAGCACTTCTTCTTTGGGGTGCCCATGGCGATTGCGGTAGCCCAGGGTTACCACCGCCACGCGGGGCGCCACGGCAGCGATGAAATCCCGGGTCGAAGAGGTCTTGCTGCCATGATGCGGCACCAACAGCACCTCGGCAGCGAGCGCTTCGGGGCGGCGCGCCAGAAGTTCGCGTTCGCTCTGCGCTTCGATGTCTCCAGTCAGAAGCATGGCGCCCCGCGCGTCCTGCACTTTGATGACGCAGGACCGGTCGTTGGTCTTGAGCCGCACATTGGCATAAGCTGCCTCCGCGGGGTGCAGCACGCTGAACCGTACGCCGTCCCAATCCCAAGTTTGACCGGCGACGCAACGCCAATGATCGAGCCGCGCGGCTTGCGCGTCGCCAATGAGTTCGTGCTCGTCCGGCAGCGAACTCAAGACCCAATCGATCGGCAGAATCTGCATCACCGAGCGCGCCCCGCCGCTGTGATCGCTGTCCTGATGACTCACCACCAGCGCCCCCAAACGCGGGCTGCCGCTGGCGCGCAAATAGGGCGCAATCAGGCGGTTGCCGGCATCGGCCTCGAGCGAGAAGCGCGCCCCGGTATCGTAGAGCAAAGTGTGCTTGGCCGTGCGTACGACCACCGCGGTCCCCTGCCCGACATCGAGCACCGTGAACCAGGCCTCGCCGGGCTCGGGCCGCGGCGGCAGAACCAGGAAGGCCGGGGCGAGCCACAGTGCCCCCAGCCAACGCCCCGGCAGCCCGCGTGGCGCCAGCATCCAGAGGACGCCCGCCAGCCCCAGGGCGATGGCCCAGGCTGGCGGCGCATGCTGCTGCCAAATCGCGGTGGGCAGACGCGAGGCCGCTTCCAGTCCCTGCGCGAGTAGGGCGAAGACGCCGTGCGCCAGGGCCAGCAAGGGGTCGAAGGGAATCAGGAGATAGAGCAGCGCAAGCGGCACCACCACGAAACTCACCACCGGAATCGCCACCGCGTTGGCGAACGGCGAAACCAGGGACACTTGCTGAAAGAAAAGCAGAGTCAGTGGTACGAGACCCAGACTCATGGCCCATTGCGCCGTCGCCGCGGCGTGCCAGGCGCCCCGCTCCCCGGCGCGTTGCCCGCCCACATAGACCAGCAGACTCACGGCGCCGAAGGAGAGCCAGAAGCCGGGTGCGAGCACCGCCCAGGGGTCGATTCCCAAGACCACCGTCAGCGCCCAAAGCAAGACCGTGCTGGCGCTACCCGGGCGTCCCAGCCACAGGCCCAGCGCCGCCACCAGCAGCATGTAGAGCGTGCGTTGGGCAGGCACCTGGAAGCCGGCGATCAGCACGTAGGCCAGTGCCGCCAGCGCACCCAGAGCCGCCGCGGCTTGATGCGCCGGCAGCAGCAGCGTCAAGCGAAACGAACGCCGCCATAATGCAAACGCGAGGGCGCCGGCCAGAGTGGCGAAAAGTGTGACATGCAGACCCGAGATGCTGATCAGATGTCCCACCCCTGTGCGATTGAAGATCTGCCATTGCGCCGCCGGGATGGCACGCTGATCGCCGATCGCCAGCGCGACTATGGCGCCGGCATAGGCTGCCCCCGGCAGCGCCTGCTGAATGCGCGCCCGAAAGGTCTCGCGCTGGCGTTCGAGATAATCCCCAGGACGTCCGGCGAAGACCGTGACGCGGTGGTTCTCCGGGTCTTGCCGCACGTAGCCGCTGGCGCGCAGATGCCGCTCCAGCGCCCAGGCCTCGAAGTCGAAGCCCTGCGGATTGACGTTGCCATGGGGCCGGCGCAACCGCGCCGTAAGCTGCCAGCGCTCACCCGCGTGCAGTTCCGGGGGTGGGGTGAGTTCGCCCTTCTGCCGCAGCGGGTACCAGGCCAGCGACACGCGGGTCGGCAGCATCGCCCCAGGAGTCAAGACCTGTTCGACGGCGAAGGCGAAACGCTGGCTGCCGTCACCACCGGGCTGGGGCAATTCATCGACCACCCCGACCAGACGCACGTCCCGTCCTTCCCATGCCGGAGGTAGGGCGTCTGCAAGCCGAAGTTCGGCGCGCCAAGTCGCCCAGAAAAACCCCCCGCTCAGCGCCGCCAGGCCGGCGAGCACCGTGAGCGCGCCGCGCCAAGCGGGTCGCTGAATGAGGTTGGCCGCAATCAGGGTCGCGCCGCAAGCGGCCGCCGCCAGCACGATCAATGGCCAGTCGACCCAATCGAGCAGTTCCGCCTGTTGCTGCAGCAGGCAGATTCCCAGGGCAAAACCAAGCAGCGCGAGACGCACCGTCTCACTCAGATGGGGCGTGCCGCCAGCAGCGTCTGGACGGCGAAAGACCGGCGCTTGCGCATCAACACCAAATCGCCGATCGGCCAGGAGCTCTCAAAATGCCCAGCCGTGGCTGCCCAGCACCGCGCCCCCCGCGGCCACCAGCGACAAGCTCAGCAACACCCAATGCAGCCGCTCGAGGCGCCGAAAGCTGCCCTCGGGGTCGCGCGCCGCCATGGCCCTGATGACGCGATGGAGCACCAGCGGTTCGAGCACGAACAGCATCAAAGTAAACAGAACCCAGACCAGGGTCATGGCATGCACCCACCAGTACTGTGCCTGGGCATAACGCCCCCAGGCATCGAGCACGTGGAGCATGTAAAAGCCGGTGAGGCCCGCCAGCAGCGTCCACCAGCGCGCCTGGCTGGCAAAGCGCCCCTCCAGGCTCTCGAAGAAGGGCAGCCGCTCCGCGGGCGCCCTGCTGGCACGGATATTGGGCAGGATCACCCAGGTGACAAACGCCACCCCGCCGATCCACAAAATGACCGCCAGCACATGCAGCGCCCGCGCGATGATGAATCCGTCCATGCGCTTCTCGCTTCTGGAAAAGCGCTGACTATAACAAAAACGGCGCCGGTGTTACCGGCGCCGAACGGACACGCGGAGGAGAAGGGACGCGTGTCGGGGAGAACCTGATCAAGCGCCAATGCCCCCCCAGGGGCGGGCCGCGCCCGCTCACACCCAAGCCATTCTCAGGCCAAACGATACCTGCGCATCTGCCCTTGCAGCTCGCTCGCCAGGCGTTCCAGTTCCTGGGCCGTACTGGCGGTCTCATTGACCGCGGCGTGGTTCGCTTCGGCCATCTGGGCGATCTGTTCAACATTGCGCGCGACGCTGGTGCTGGCCTGGCTCTGCTCGCGCAAGGCGTTGGAGATGTCGTTGACGGAACCGATCACCTGTCTGGCGCCGTCGTGGATGCGCTTCATCGCCTCGCTGGCCCGGGCGGCGAGCGACACTCCTTCGTTGACGCGCGAGACTCCGCCCTGCATGGCGTTGACCGCTTCGCTGGTGCCGCTCTGGATGGCATTGATCATGCCGCTGATTTCGGTGGTGGCGTGGGCGGTGCGCGCGGCCAGTTGGCGGACCTCGTCGGCGACCACGGCGAAGCCGCGGCCGGCTTCGCCCGCCCGCGCCGCTTCGATGGCGGCATTGAGCGCCAGGAGATTGGTCTGGTCGGCGATGTCCTTGATCGTGCCGATGATGGCGGAGATCTTCGAAGATTGCGCCCCCAGCTCTTCCACTCGGCCAGCCGAGGCGGACACCGCCGCGGCGATGGCGTTGATTTCCCGCACCGTGTTCTCGACCACCTGCCCGCCCTCTTCGGAAAGCGATCCGGCTTCGGCCGAAAGACCGTGCGCGTGGCGCGCGTGTTCGGCGATCTGATCGACGCTCACGCTCATCTGTTCGACCGCGGCGGCGGTACCCGCAGCCGCTTCGCTCTGGTGGTTGGAGCCATCCTTCACCTTCACCGCAACCTGGGCGAGCTGGCGGGCGGCGCGCTCCACCTCGGTGGCGCTTTGCTGCACGCTGCGCAGCAGCCGCGCGTAGGCATCACTCACCTCGTTGAAACTGCCGGCCGCTGCGCCCAATTCATCCTGGGTGTGCACCGGTATGCGTGCCGAAAGATCGCCCTGGGCAATCCGCGCGGCGCCGGCGGACAACTCGTCCACGGTACCCTTGATGCCGAAATACATGCCCCCGAACAGGTACACCAGAAGCAGAATGGCCACCGCCACACTGACTAGGCTAATCATCAGATTGCGATAGGCGGCCGCCTTGCGCGCCTCGATGAGGCGCCTGGCCGCGGGCAGCAGTGAATTGAAGATGTCGCTGTAGCCGGCATCGACCACGCCGTTGAGCTTCTCGAACCACTCCTCGGGAGTGGTGATGAAACTGCCGGTCAGGATGTCGAACTCAACCAGCTTCAAGACACCTTTTATCTCGCCGGGGAATTCCTTGCTCAGGCGCGCCGCGGCCGCGGCGAAGCTCGGGCTCTGCTTGGCACCGCGTTCGAGGTCCTGGCGCAGGTTTTCACCAAGAAAGTTGAGGACTGAAACGAATAAGCGAAACTCCTGGCCGTCCTGCAAAGTGGTCTCCCTTTGCACCAGCGTGGCCGCGCCTTTGGCGCGCAGTCGACCTAACCGTTCGAGCAGCGGAGGCAGTTTGGCGACAGCCGTGTCGACCATGTAATACGCAGCCACGTCCGGGTCCATGACCAGAAGGGAATTTTCCGCGTACTGGCGCTGGAAAAAGATAATGCTGTCGATCAGCGCGGCGTGCTCCGCCTGGTTCTCGGGAACCGAGAGCACCAGGCCTTCGCCCTTGAGTTTCTCCCACCGGGCCTTCACCGCGCTCCACGAAGCGGAGGTGTCGAACTGCGCGCCATAGCGGTCTTCGACCGCGTCGACGGCACGCAGCGCTTCGGCGATTTCGGCCTGCTTGGCGTCCACTTTGGGCCGCATGGCGCTCGCGCCTCCCAGCAAGGCGGAGGACAATCCACGATGAAGCTGGACCTGCTGGATCAGCCGAATCGACGCCTGGACCCCTTCCATGCCCGCCAATTCCCGGCTCGCCTGGCGCGCGCTGGCCAGCAGCTGCATCACCACCACGGCAGTGAGGGCGCCGACGGCAACGACCATCAAGGCGCCGATGACCAGAAACTTGCGGGTAAAACGCAGGCGGCTCAGCAGTGCCATGGCCGGCGCAAACAATGCATTCACGATCGTACCCCCCAGAAGACGACGGCTCGTCCTCTGCCATAACGGCACCAGCGTGCGGTTCCTTGAGCCTTCTGCCCCCCCGCTCTATCCACGCTGCGTATAATCGCCCCAGCAGCACGCCGCCCAACCCATGACCTCCTTATCCGATCCGACCAACTCCCAGAGCGCCGCCTGGCAATTCTGGATCGACCGCGGCGGCACCTTTACCGACATCGTCGCCCGCCGGCCCGACGGCCGTCTGGTCACCCACAAGCTCTTGTCCGAAAACCCTGAGCGCTACGCCGACGCCGCGGTCGCGGGCATCCGCGAAGTGCTCCAGCTCGCCGCCGATGCCCCGGTGCCCGCGGCGATGATCGAGGCGGTGCGCATGGGCACCACGGTGGCCACCAACGCGCTGCTGGAGCGCCACGGCGAGCCCACCCTGCTGGTGATCACGCGCGGGTTCGGCGATGCCCTGCGCATCGGCTATCAGCATCGCCCGAAGATCTTCGCCCGGCGCATCGACCTGCCCGAGCCGCTGTACGCCAGGGTGGCGGAAATCGACGAACGCTTGGGGCCGCGCGGGGAACTCGTCCGCGAGCTCGACCTCGAGCAAGCGCAAGCCGAATTGCGCGCTGCGCGGGCGAGCGGTTTGAGCGCCTGCGCGATCGTGCTGCTCCATGGCTACCGCCACCCCCGCCACGAGCTGCAACTGGCCGAGCTGGCGCGTCGCACGGGCTTCGCCCAGGTGTCGGTGAGCCACCAGGCTAGTGCGCTGATGAAACTGGTGGCGCGCGGCGACACCACCGTGGTCGATGCCTATCTGTCGCCCATCCTGCGGCGCTATGTCGCCCAGGTGGAAGGCGCCCTGGCGGGAGTGCGCTTGCAGTTCATGCAGTCTTCCGGCGGCCTTACCGACGCCCACAAGTTCCAGGGCAAGGACGCCATACTCTCCGGCCCCGCGGGCGGCGTGGTGGGCGCCGTGGAGGTCGCACGCGCGGCCGGTTTCACCAAGATCATCGGCTTTGACATGGGTGGCACCTCGACCGACGTGACCCACTACGCCGGCGAATACGAACGCAGTTTCGACAGCGAAGTGGCCGGCGTGCGCATCCGCGCGCCGATGATGAGAATCCACACCGTCGCGGCCGGCGGCGGTTCGATCTGCCGCTTCGAGTCCGGCCGCCTGCGTGTGGGTCCGGGCAGCGCCGGTGCCCATCCCGGTCCGGCCTCGTACCGGCGCAGCGGGCCGCTCACGGTCACCGACTGCAACGTCTTGCTGGGCAAGATTCAGCCGCGATTTTTTCCCTCGGTGTTTGGCCCCGAGGGCGACGCGCCGCTCGACGCGGTGGTCGTCCGCGAGCGCTTCGACGCCCTCGCCGCTGCGGTAACCGCGGCCACCGGTGTCCCCCGCGGCGCGGAGGAACTCGCCGACGGATTTCTGCGCATCGCCGTGGACAACATGGCCAACGCCATCAAGCAGATTTCCGTGCAGCGGGGCTACGATGTCACCGAATACACACTCTGCAGTTTCGGCGGCGCGGGCGGCCAGCATGCCTGTTCGGTGGCCGACGCGCTGGGCATGGAGCGGGTCTTCATTCATCCCCTGGCGGGCGTGCTCTCCGCCTACGGCATGGGCCTGGCCGAGGTGCGTTCGTTTCGGCAGCGCGCCCTCGAAGCGCGGCTCGAAGCCGCGACACTGCTGGAGAACCGCGCCGCGTTCGCCGAACTCGACGCCGGGGCGCGGCTTGAATTGCTCGAACAGGGTCAACCGCCCGATCGCATCGAATTACGGCGCAGCGCCCGGCTCAAATACGAAGGCACGGACAGCACGCTCGAAGTACCCTGGATCGAGGATCTGGCTGCGCTCAACGCGCATTTTGAGCGCCGCTATCAGGAGCAGTACGGCTTCCTGCTGCCCGAGCGAGCACTCATCATCGAGGCGATCGCCGTCGAGGCCGTGGGTCTCGCGCAGCGCCCCGAGGAGATCGCACCCACTCTTGGCGCGCAACCAACGTCGCTGCCACCGCCGTTGGCCGAGGTCCGCATCTTCACTCAGGGGGCCTTTCACGACGCCGCGGTATTTGACCGCGACACCCTCGCTGTCGGCCAAAGACTCGACGGCCCGGCGATTCTGCGCGAGCGCAACGCCACCACGGTAATCGAGCCGGGCTGGCGCGCCACGGTCACGGCGCTGAACCATTTGGTACTCGAACGCAGGCAGCCCGCGCGGCGCGAACACGCCCTGGGCACCACCGCCGATCCGGTGCTCCTGGAGGTGTTCAATAACCTCTTCATGTCCATCGCCGAGCAGATGGGAGTTACCCTTGCCAACACCGCCAGCTCGGTCAACATCAAGGAACGACTCGATTTCTCCTGCGCGCTGTTCGACGGCCAAGGCGCGCTGATTGCCAACGCGCCGCACATGCCGGTGCATCTGGGGTCGATGGGCGAGAGCGTGCAGGCCATCATTGCACGTCGCGAAGGACGCATGGTGCCGGGCGACGTCTTCGTGCTCAACGCGCCGTATGCCGGCGGCACGCACCTGCCCGATGTCACCGTGGTGACGCCGGTGTTCCTCGAGGTGCACGCCACCGCGCGGCCGGTGTTCTATGTCGCCTCGCGCGGCCATCATGCCGATATCGGCGGCATCACGCCGGGGTCAATGCCGCCGGGTTCCACCCATGTCGAGCAGGAGGGCGTACTGCTCGACAACCTGCAACTGGTGGCCGCCGGGCGCTTTCTGGAAACTGAAATCAGCGCCGTGCTGCAAAGCGGGCGCTACCCCGTGCGCAACTTGGCGCAGAACCTCGCCGACCTGCGCGCCCAGGTCGCCGCCTGCGCCAGGGGCGCGGAAGAGCTGCGCCGCATGGTCAAGCACTTCGGCCGACCCGTGGTCGAGGCCTACATGCGGCATGTGCAGGACAACGCCGAGGAAGCGGTACGCCGGGTGCTGCTGCAATTGCGCGACGGCAGCTTCAGCTACGAAATGGACAATGGCGCCCGCATCACCGTGAGCGTGCGTATCGATCGCGAACGGCGCGGCGTGTGCATCGACTTCAGCGGCAGCAGCGCGCAATTGGCTTCCAACTTCAACGCGCCCGCGGCGGTCTGCCGGGCCGCCGTGCTCTATGTGCTGCGCACCTTGGTCGATGATGAAATCCCCATGAACGCGGGCTGCCTCAAGCCGGTGGAATTGATCATTCCCGAAGGTTCGCTGCTCAATCCGCGTTATCCCGCCGCGGTGGTGGCGGGCAATGTCGAGACTTCGCAGTGCATCACGGATTGCCTCTATGGCGCCTTCGGGGCCATGGCCGCGGCCCAGGGCACGATGAACAATTTCACCTTCGGTGATCAAACCCACCAGTACTACGAGACCATCTGCGGCGGCGCCGGCGCGGGGCCGGACTTCCCGGGCTGCGACGCGGTACACACCCATATGACCAACTCGCGCCTCACCGATCCGGAAGTGCTGGAGTGGCGCTTTCCGGTGCGCCTGGAGTCCTTCGCCATCCGCAGGGGCTCGGGCGGCCGCGGCGCCTTCCGCGGGGGCGACGGCACGGTGCGGCGGCTGCGTTTTCTGCAGGGTATGACCGCGGCGGTGCTCGCCAATCACCGCCGCATCGCCCCCTTTGGGCTTGCCGGCGGTGAGCCCGGAGCGGTCGGCCGAAATTGGGTGGAGCGCGCCGACGGCCGCCGCGAAGAGTTCGGCGCGAGCTTCGAAACCGAAGTGCAGGAGGGCGATGTGGTGGTGATCGAAACCCCTGGCGGCGGCGGTTACGGCCGCCCGCAATGAGGCCACGAAGCTCGGTGTGGTGAATCAAGCGCCGTGGACTGAATCAAGCTCCGCATGGTGAATTGAGCGATCGCGCCCGCGAACGGGAATCCACCAGCAGCTCAGGCGCGCGATACCGCTTGGTCGATTCGGGCCTGGTGGGCCTTGATCCACCCGACGACTCGCCGCTCACCCCTGATCGCCAAGATGAATCCAAACCGGGCACTCGACCAAGCCGATGGTCTTCTGGGCTGTGCCGCCGATCCAGGCGCGGGCGAGTCCGCCGCCATGGCGGCCGAGCATCAAGAGATCGGCGCCAGCGCGACGCGTGGCTTCCAACAGCGCTTCATGCGCCCGCCCGCGCGGTGTTTCACCGCTGGCGGCCAGCCCATGACCACGCGCGCGGGCCAAGCCGGCATCTAGAACGGCTTGCGCCGCGGCAGCTTCAGCTGGGCTTTCGGCCACGCAGACCAAGGTGAGCGGCAAGCCGAAAGTGCTCGCTACCCGCGCGGCGCAGTCCACCAAGCTGGTATCCGGTGCGCGCGGATCGAGGCCGGCCAGCACGCCGCGGCTCCACATTCGGGCTTCGCGCGGCACGATCAGCAGGTCGCAGGGAGCGTGCGCCACCACCTTGCTAACCATTTCGCCCACCAGCAAGTTGGCGAGCAAACCGCGCTTGCCGCGGCGGCGAATCACCAGCAGTTCGGCGTCGCGCTGTCGCGCCTCCTCGATGATTTCCAGATAAGGCTCAGCGCCCCGCCGCACCCCGACTTCCAGCGCAAGGTCGGCGGCAGCGACCAGCAGGGCCTGCCGGCGTCGCGCGGCTTCGGCGTCAGACTTGGCGGCAAGCTGCGGCGCCACGGCTTCGAATTCGGGATTGCTCAACACCGGCAGAACCACGGGCAAGGCCACGCCCTGCCGGCGAGCCAGCGCAAAGGCCACGCGCTCGGCCCCGGTGTCGAATTCGCTGTGTTCGGTGGCCAGCAACAGGCTCCAGGCGGCGGGGGAATTCACGCTAGTGTCTCAAGCCATAAGTTTGCGTACATGCCCAGACGCGTATCCGCGCGCCGAGGGCGCGAAGCGAACCGCAGCCATAGCCGTAGCTATGGCGAGGATGAGCGACCAAGCCACCGGCGATGCGGGACGCGTCGAACCTAGCGAAACCTATGGGTTGAGACACTAGTGGCCTCGACTCAGAACTGGTGCAGTAATCGGATCGCGCGCGAACATCATTCATACGCTCAGCAGGCCTGAGGCCGCCAGTATCATCACCATAACCTCGGCCAGCACCAGCCAGACAAAGGCCCGGTCGCCGCGTCGGCCATACACCGGCAAAAGGGCCAGCAGACACAGGAGCGAACAGCCCACCAGCAGTACGATGCCCAGCAAGGCGGCGATATCACCATGCGCGAGCTGGCGCACCCAGTTCCAACCCGTGGGTGCGCCGGTGGCGGCAAGGTATTGCCCCACCGGTTGCGACCACAGTTGCGGCAGACGCTCGGGCGGCACCAGTGGCGTGGCAAGGCCGAGCATGTAGGCCGCGAAGCTCAGGACCAGGACCACAAAACTTACCCGTGTGCTCCAGTCGAGCAGACGCGCGTAGCGCAACTGCTCGGGGGCTTGGGAGTGTTCGGGCGCATCGATCGTCATCACTGGTCCTTGCTCAAGGCCACACACCCAGACCCTTGAAGAGCGCGCGCAAGCCGGCGAACAGCAGCACGCCTATCACCAGGCGCCGAATCACCGCCGCCTTGAGCACATGCAAGAGCCGCGCACCGATGCGCGCGCCCAGCATCATCCCCGCCACCGAAGGCACGGCGATCATGGGCAAAACCGCACCCTGGTTGAGATACACCCACGCCGCCGAAGAATCGACCAGCGAAAGCACCAGCCCCGAAGTTCCCGCCGAAACCTTGAGCGGCGCACCCATCAACAGGTTCAAGGCCGGCACGTTGGCCCAGCCGGCGCCGATACCGAACATTCCGGCCAAGGCGCCGATCACCAGAAACACCAGCAGACCGGGCACCGTGCGATGGACCTGCCAATTCACCGTGCGCCCCGTGGCACCGTCGAGAAACACACCGTTCAGGGCCAGCGCCTGCGCGATGGGGTCGGGCCGATCGACTTGCGGAAATTCCGACTTCTTGGAAAAGAACATGAACGCGACGATACCCAGCACCACCACCGCGAGCAGCACCTGCACCACCTGTGGCGGCAGGGCCAGACCGAGCATCGCCCCGCCGATCGAAGAGGCCGATGCCAGCACCGCCAGCGGCAGGGCCAGGCGCAAACTGCCCAGGCCACTGCGCAAGAGCATGGGACCGGCGGCCAGGGCGCTGGCCAAGGCCACCAGCAGCCCGGCACCGCGCACGAAGTCGAGGTGAAAGGGAAAGAAGCTGCCGACGATGGGCACGAACAGCGTGCCCCCGCCGATTCCCGCCGGCACCGCGATGATGCCCATGACGAAACAGGCCGCGAACAGCACCAGCGGCCAGGACCACCATGGCCAGTCGGCACCCCCGGCCGCCCAGGCCGGCGCGGCCAGTGCCAGCAGCAGGCCGCCACCCAGTGCACGCCAGGCGCAGCGCTGGAAAAAGGAGCGAAAGAGTTGCGACGGTCGCCTCAAAGGTCGGGTCTGCGGCATGGAGTCGCGCCGCCGAACCGAGCCGGGGGCGGCGCGGCGCACGCTTGATTGATTCGAGACTGCATTAAACCGGCCGCGGCACACTTCGTCTATAGCCGCGATTGGTGACTGGGGCTCATACCTCTGGGGGATAGCCGTGGCCTCAAGCGCTTCCATCCGGCTCGCGCCAGATATTCCGGCACCCGGTCTCGCGCACGAACAGGGTCGCCAACGCTCCCACCGCCGCCACGCCGGCCATGCACAACAGGCCGGTATGATAGTCCGCGGCGGTGTACCAGCGTGCGCCGCCGTCCATGCCGCCCTGCCAACTGCGGTCCATGGCCCAGCCGACCAGGGGTTGCAAAATCGCCGGCCCGAGGAAGACACCGACGTTGACCACACTTGTTGCCGTTCCCGACAGGAGCGGCGGATTGACCTCCTTGGCGCAAGCCCAGGAGAGCGTGAGGCTCGCCGTCACCACACCCATCGCCGCGCACAACGCTAAGGTGACTGCGGGCGGCAAAGGGCCGCCGCCGAGCCACACCCACCAGCCCAAGGCGTGCAAGAACGCGCCGCCGACCATCAAGGGCTTGCGCCGACGCATCCGGTCGGACAGCGGCCCAACCAGGGCGCAACCCAGGGCAAAGCCGATGAAATAGACGCTGATGTGATTCGAGGCGAGCACCCGCGTCATGCCCTGCGCCTGGGTCAAGTACGGTACCGCCCAAAGCCCGGCGAAGGCGAAGAAACTGCCGGCGATGCCGAAATTGACAAAAAACCCCGGCCAGGTGGCGCGGTTCTTCATCACCATCACGAGATTGCTCAGCCAGGCGGTGCGATCGCCATGCCGCCCGGTGGTTGGCGCCGCACCGTGGCCTGCGGGCCGATCCTGAACCAGAAACCAGGACGCCACGCCGATGGCCAAGGACAAGCCCCCCACCACCATGAACACCGTGCGCCAGCCCGTGGTCTGCGCCGCCCAAGCCAGAGGCGCGCCGGCCGAAACCGAACCGAGGTTGCCGATGAACATGGTGATACCGGTGAGCGTGGCGAAACGGCTGTCCTCGTACCAGACCGCGATGAGCTTAAGCATGGCGATAAAGGCCACCGACACCCCCAGGCCGACCAGGGTACGCCCGACCACGGCCAGCTCGAAACTCGGCGCCCAGCCGAAAAGTAGCGAACCGACTCCGGCCACCAGCCCGCCAAGGGTGAGAATCTTGCGCGGCCCCAGGGTGTCGGCCAACACGCCGGTGGGAATCTGCATCAAGGTGTAGACGTAGAAATAAGTCGCCGCCAACACGCCCAATGACGCCGCGCTGGTCTGGAATGCCGTCGCCAGATCGCCCGCGATCGCCGCCGGTGCAACGCGATGGAAGAACGACAACAAATAGGCACCGACCGCCAGGAGCAGCACCGTGGTACGCAGGCGCTTCTGCGCAGGATCGAGATTCACCATTGAACTGCTCTTCTTTCTTCTTTCTTCCAACTCGCGACCGAGTCCACCGCCGGTGACGAATTGGCCACCGCAGGACCCTTTTCACTCAACCGTAGGGTGGATTATGGCCCGCAGGGCGACATCCACCATCCCTCAGCCCCGGCTCAGACCGTCGCCTGGCCGCGCTTGCTGGTGGACTTCCCGCCGCTACGCGCCCGCTCAATCCACCCTACGAAACCGCGCCACCAACCCGCAAGCGCCACGCCCTCACCATCATCGCCCGTTCTCCGGCGTCAGCACCGTCGGCAGCGCCGCGGGCAGGGGGTCGGGATAATCGGGGTTGAAATGCAGGCCGCGGCTTTCATGCCGGGTTTGGGCGCAGCGCACGATCAGCTCGGCGGTTTGCACCAGATTCCTGAGTTCCAGCAAGTCATTGCTGACCCGGAAGCGCGCGTAGAAGTCGTGAATCTCGTCCTGCAAAAGCCGGATGCGCCGCGACGCACGCTCAAGCCGGCGATTGGTACGCACGATGCCGACGTAATTCCACATAAAGCGGCGCAACTCATCCCAGTTGTGCGAGATCACCACTTCCTCGTCGGCATCGGTGACGCGGCTTTCATCCCAGGCCGGCAAGTCGGGCACCTCGGCCGGCGGGCTGGCGGCGATGTCGGCCGCCGCCGCGCGGCCGAACACCACGCATTCCAGCAGCGAATTGCTGGCCAGGCGATTGGCCCCATGCAGTCCGGTGCAAGCGGTCTCACCGATGGCATAAAGATGGGTGACATCGGTGCGCGCGCGCAGGTCCACCACCACGCCGCCGCAAAGGTAGTGCGTGGCCGGCACCACCGGAATGGGCTGGCGGGCGATGTCGATGCCGTACTCCCGGCAATGCGCGGCGATGGTGGGAAAATGCTCGTGCAGGAACACTTCCGGCAAGTGCGTGACATCGAGATAAACGCAATCGAGACCACGCTTTTTGATCTCGAAGTCGATCGCGCGGGCGACCACGTCGCGCGGTGCCAGTTCGGCGCGGGAGTCGTGATCGGGCATGAAGCGGTAGCCGGTTTCTCCGGGCGCGGCGGGCAGCCGCAGAATGCCGCCCTCGCCCCGCACCGCTTCGCTGATCAGAAAAGACTTGGCCTGCGGATGATATAGGCAGGTGGGGTGGAACTGGATGAACTCCATGTTGGCGACGCGGCAGCCGGCGCGCCAGGCCATGGCGATGCCATCGCCGGTGGCGATGTCGGGGTTGGTGGTGTACAGGTAAACCTTGCCCGCGCCGCCCGTGGCAAGAATGGTGGCACGTGCCGCGTAGGTCTCCACCTGCCGTGTGGCGCGATCGAAAGCATAGGCACCATGGCACACTCGCGCCGCCTTGCCGGTGCGCCAGAGCTTGGCGCCGGTGATCAGGTCGATGGCCACGCGTTCCTCGCGCACGGTGATGCGCGGGTGCTGCATGACCTTGTCGATCAGGGTTTCCTGGATGGCGCGTCCGGTGGCGTCGGCGGCATGCATGACCCGCCGCGCACTATGTCCGCCTTCGCGCGTGAGGTGAAAGCGCGCCGGATCATCATGCTCGCGCGTGAAGGGCACGCCGTTTTCCACCAACCATTGCGCGGCTTCACGGGCGTTGTCCACCACCTCGTGCACCGCCGCCAGGTCGTTGAGCCCGGCCCCGGCGATCACCGTGTCCTGCAAGTGCTCGGCGGCCGAATCATGTTCATCCATGGCCACCGCGATGCCACCTTGGGCACGCGCCGAGGCGCCGTCCATCAGGCCACCCTTGGAGAGCACCGTGACCCGGAAGCGTTCGGTCAGGTGCAGCGCGGCCGTAAGACCAGCGAGCCCGCCGCCGATGATCAGCACGTCGGTACGAAACTGCGTGGTGGGGTGTTGTCCCATGGTCATTCCACGATGCGCAAGGAAAGATCGACGGCGCGCACGTCTTTGGTGAGCGCGCCGATGGAAATCCGATCGACCCCAGTTTCCGCGACCACGGCGATGTTGTCCAGAGTGATGCCGCCGGAAGCCTCCAGCACTGCCGGGCACGCGCTTTGGCGATTGATCTGCACGGCCGCGGCGAGGCGTTCGGGCGGGAAGTTGTCGAGCAGGATCATGGCGGCCCCTTCGGCCAGCGCTTGGCGGAGCTGCTCGAGGGTTTCGACCTCGATTTCGATGCCGACCTCGGGGGGCACGAACTCGCGCGCCCGGCGCAAAACAGCGGCCACTCCGCCCGCCGCAGCGATGTGATTCTCCTTGATCAGCACCCCGTCGTAGAGTCCCAGTCGATGATTGACCCCGCCTCCGACGCCGACCGCATATTTTTGCGCCAGACGCAGGCCGGGCAAGGTTTTGCGGGTATCGCAGACTCTCGCCCTGGTGTGGGCGATTCGCTGAGCATAGCCGCGGGTGCGCGTGGCCACCGCGGACAGGAGTTGCAGAAAATTGAGTGCCGAACGTTCGGCGGTGAGCAGCGCGCGAGCGTCGGCGGCGATTTCACAGAGCACCGCGCCGGGCGCCACCAGCTCTCCCTCGGCGACTTGCCAACGCAATTGCGCGGCAGCATCGAGGCGCTGGAAGCAGCCGGAAAACCATGCTTCGCCGCACACCACCGCCGCTTCGCGGGCGATCACCCGGGCGCGGGCGCGCCGCCCCGCGGGCACGAGTTGCGCCGTCCAGTCGCGCGCCGCATCGGCGCCGCCCAGATCCTCGGCCAGACTCGCCGACACGTTGCGGGCGATTTCGGCGCACAGAGCTTCGGGCGTAATCGCCCAGCCGAAGCGTCGCGCTGACTGATCGGAGGTCAAGTGAGGGCGATCCGCGAAGGCGTCGGCGGCATGGCCACTGGTGTACCTTCCCTCCCGCCCCCTTCCGCCGGAAGGAAGCGAGTGCGGCTCGCGGACTGCGCCCGCTGCAGCGCTCGGCTGGCGCCGCCTTCGGGCGGCCGGGCGCCAGCGTACACCGTTGCCTCAAGCATCGTTGTTGCCCAGGACCTGCGCTTTCCTGGCGCGCGCGAAATCGAGCAGGCGGCGGATGGGTAGCACGGCGCGGGCGCGGATGTCTTCGGGAATGAGGATTTCATTGGCCCCGGTTTCCAGCACATGGGCGATGCCGGCCAAACCGTTCATGGCCATCCAGGGACAATGCGCGCAGGAGACACAGGTCGCGCCCCGCCCGATCGAGGGCGCTTCGATGAATTGCTTGCCGGGCGCGGCCTCGCTCATTTTATGGAAGATGCCGTGGTCGGTGGCCACGATGAACTTCATCGCCGGCAGGCGCTTGGCGGCAGCGATGAGACCGGTGGTGGAGCCCACGGCGTCGGCCATGGCGATTACTTCAGCCGGGCTTTCCGGATGCACCAGCAGTTGCGCATCCGGGTGCTCGACCTGCAAATGCTTGATCGTGGCCGCCTTGAAGCCCTCGTGCACCACGCAGGCGCCCGGCCACAAAAGCACGTCGGCGCCGGTTTCTTCGCGAATCCAGGCGCCCAGGTGCTGGTCCGGCGCCCAAAGAATCTTTTCGCCGCGCCGCGCCAGATGACGCACCAGGTCCAGCGCGATGCCCGAGGTCGCCACCCAGTCAGCGCGCGCCTTCACCGCCGCGCTGGTGTTGGCGTACACCACCACCGTGCGCTCGGGGTGGGCGTCGCAAAAGGCGCTGAAGGCTTCCGCCGGGCAGCCCAGGTCGAGCGAGCACTCGGCTTCGCGCGCGGGCACCAGCACCCGCTTTTCCGGGTTGAGAATCTTGGCGGTTTCGCCCATGAAGCGCACCCCGGCCACCACCAGCGTGCTCGCCGCGCACTCGGTGCCAAAGCGCGCCATGTCGAGCGAGTCGGAGACGTAACCACCGGTCGCCTCGGCCAATTCCTGGATCGCCGAATCAACGTAGTAGTGCGCCACCAGGGTCGCGTCCTTCTCCACCAACAAGTGCTTGATATGGGCCACCAGATCAGCGCGCGCCTGGGGCGTGAGCACCTCTTCGACCACGGGGGGCACGTCCTCGGCGGCGAGGCGGGTACGGATGCCGGCAAGGAATTCCGGCGAATCGACGGTCAGATCATTCATGATCGAGAAGACCGCCGCGGCGGCACGGGGTTCCGTCGCGGGGTTCGGGGCTGGAGTGGACGGAGGCTACTTCACCAGTTGGGCGAGCTCACCGCTCTGGTAGCGCGCGGCGATTTTTTCCAGCGGCAGGGGCTTGATCTTGGAAGCCTGGCCGGCGCAACCGAAGGCCTGGTAGCGAGCGAGGCAGATCTTCTTGGCCGCCTCGCGGGCCGGTTTGAGGTAGTCCCGAGGATCGAACTTCGACGGATTCTCGGCCAGGTAGCGCCGGATCGCGCCGGTCATGGCCAGGCGAATGTCGGTGTCGATATTGATCTTGCGCACGCCGTGCTTGATGCCCTCCTGGATTTCCTCGACCGGCACACCGTAGGTTTCTTTCATGTCGCCGCCGAACTGACGGATTTCCGCCAGCAATTCCTGCGGCACCGAGGACGAACCGTGCATCACCAGATGGGTGTTGGGAATGCGGGCGTGGATTTCCTTGATGCGGTCAATCGCCAGGATGTCGCCGGTGGGCTTGCGCGAGAATTTGTAGGCGCCGTGCGAGGTGCCGATGGCGATGGCCAGGGCATCGCATTGCGTCTTCTGCACGAAGTCGGCCGCCTGGTTGGGGTCGGTGAGAAGCTGCTCGCGGGTCATGGTACCTTCGGCGCCGTGGCCGTCTTCCTTGTCGCCTTTCATGGTTTCGAGCGAACCCAGCACCCCCAGTTCGGCTTCTACGGTGACGCCGATGGCATGGGCGAACTCCACCACCTTGCGCGAGACTTCAACGTTGTACTCATAACTCGAAGGCGACTTGCCATCTTCCCTGAGCGAGCCGTCCATCATCACGCTGGAGAAACCCGAGCGAATGGCGGACATACAAACTGCCGGCGATTGGCCATGGTCCTGGTGCATGACGACCGGAATGTTCGGGTAGGCTTCCAGCGCGGCCAGAATCTGGTGCCGCAGGAACGCCTCGCCAGCGTACTTGCGCGCGCCGGCCGAGGCCTGCATGATTGCCGGCGCATCCAGTTCGGCGGCCGCTTCCATGATGGCCCAGACCTGCTCCATGTTGTTCACGTTGAAGGCCGGCAGACCGTAGCCGTTCTCCGCGGCGTGGTCGAGAAGTTGGCGCATGGAAACCAAAGGCATGATGAACTCCGTAACAGTTGGAAGGTGGCTTGGGCGCAGGCCGCAAAAGCTCAATTATAGCGCCCCGCGGGGGCGTGTTTTGGACTACCCGATTGGCGTGCCCCGCAGCCCCGACCCCTGGCGCCCACGCCCGCCGCGGCGCGCGCTTTACTTCTGCCGGTGTGTGCCCACCTTGAGAATTTTCAAGGTATTGGTGCCGCCCGACTTGCCAATGGGTTCGCCGATGGTGATGACCACCAGGTCGCCCTCCTGCACGATGCGATGGGACAGCAGGACTTCTTCCGCCTCGGCCAGCAGGGTTTCGCTGTCGCGGGTGTGGTATTGCATGACCACCGGGTATACCCCGCGGAACATGGCCGCCTTGCGGCTGGTGCCGATTTCCGGCGTGAGGGCGTAGATCGGTACCCCGGCGTCGAGGCGCGACATCCACAAGGCGGTGGAGCCGGATTGGGTCAGCGCCACGATGGCCTTGACCTTGAGGTGGTGTGCGGTGAACAGCGCGGCCATGGCGATCGACTGATCGATGCGCGTGAACACGCGCTGCAGGAAGGCCTCGTCGGGACTGCGGGCCTGCTCCTTTTCCGCCTCCAGACAAATGCGCGCCATCGCCTGCACGGTTTCCAGAGGATACTGCCCTGCCGCGGTTTCGGCCGAAAGCATGACCGCGTCGGTGCCATCGATCACCGCATTGGCCACGTCGGACACCTCTGCCCGCGTGGGGATGGGGCTGGCGATCATCGATTCCATCATCTGCGTGGCGGTGATCACCAGCTTGTTGCACTCCCGGGCACGCCGGATCATGCGCTTTTGCAGCGCCGGCACCGCGGCGTCCCCCACCTCCACGCCCAGATCGCCCCGCGCGACCATGATCGCGTCACTGGCGTTCAAGATGTCTTCGAGCGCCGGAATCGCTTCGGCACGCTCGATCTTGGCCACCAGCATGGCCGTGCCTCCCGCCGCGTGCAACAGCGTGCGCGCCATGTACATGTCGGCACTACTCTTGGGGAAGGACACCGCCAGGTAATCGGCTTCCATCTGCGCCGCGGTGCGGATGTCTTCCATGTCCTTGGTGGTCAGCGCCGGCGCCGAAATGCCCCCGCCCTGGCGGTTGATGCCCTTGTTATTGGACAAGGTGCCGCCCTGATTGACATGGGTGAAAATCTGCCGCCCCTTGACCTCGTCCACGGTGAGCTGAATCCGCCCATCGTCGAGCAGCAACACAGTGCCCCGGCCGACGTCGGTGGTGAGTTCCTTGTAGTCGAGTCCCACCCGCTCCTCGTTGCCCAGGGCGCAATCGGCATCGAGCACGAAGCGGTCGCCGCGCTTCAGCGCCACCTTTCCTTCGGCGAACTTGCCGATGCGCACTTTCGGCCCCTGTAAGTCGACCATGATGCCCACCGCGCGCCCCACCTCGGCCGCCAGCTTGCGCACCAGCTCCGCCCGGGCGATATGTTCCCCCGACGCGCCGTGCGAAAAATTCATTCGCACCACATCGACACCAGCTTCCAACATGGCTTTCAGGATGGCCGGCTCGGACGAAGCTGGCCCCAGCGTGGCGACGATCTTGGTGGTTCTTTGCATGCTGCTCTCGCAAAATGGGAACAGCGGCATTCTAGCCGATTCTCGGCGCCATTCCCGCGAGTCTTAGCCGCGTGCGTGACGCCTTACTTGGTTCGCTTCGAACCGTTGCAGCAGGCAGCCAAAGCCCATGGAATGCGCCAGCGCCAACGCCTCGGCCCGCGCCCCTTCCGCTTCCGCTCCACCCGCTTGCCGCGCGATGCGCCACAGCGCTTCGCAGCGCCACTCGGCAAGGCCAGAACGTGCGGCCACCGCCTCTTGGCGGCGCGCCGCATGGAGTGCCCGGCGGCGGTCTCCCGCGGCCTCAGCGGCCGCGCCAATCCCTCGCCAGCATCGCACCAAAGCCAAGGGGTGCCGCGCCCCCTCGACGAGTTCGGCGAGGCGCCCGCTGGCTTCTATGGCCAACCCGTCTTTCCTTGCGCCTCCGCCCAGCACGATTGCGAGGTCAACGGCGCTCTGGCGCAGCGTCTCGACGGTCTGTCCGCAAGTCGCCCGCGCGCTTAAGGCGCAGCGCTGCGCCGCTTTGTCTTGCCCCTGCGCCCACAAGAGCATGGCGCGCCGCACCTGCGCTTCGCCCACGAAACGCGCCGACCCTTGCGCGCGACCCAGAAGCTCGGCCCGATCCAGCGCAGCGGCGGCGTCCTCGAAGCGCGCCAGACTGGTCAGTGTCGCGCCCAGCACCAGAAGCGAAAGCGCCTCGGTGTGCGCCACCCCGGCCCAGCTCTTGAGGCTGCGCCGCGCCATCGCCTCCGCCGCACCGAGATCACCCAGGGCGAAATAGACCACGGCCAGATCGTTCTCGATGGTGATGCCCTGGCAATAGTCCGCGTGCCGCACCAACAGGGTTTCGAAAACCGCGCGCGCGGCCGGCAAATCACCCGCGAACCAATGAATCTGCGCTTCGAACGACAGGATCACCGGCAATGGGCATTGGGCTTCGCGAAGCGCCTGTAGCGACGCTTTCGCTAGCGCCAAGTCATCCAAACGCATGGCCGCTTCGATGATCACCTGGTGCGCTTCGACGCGCACGTCCGCGGGCAATCCGTCGATCTTCCCACGCAAGGGCCCGAGGTACACCACGGCTTGGGACAAGTCTCCGCCAAACACGGCGTTGTCTGTCAAAGCCGCCAAGACGTGCGCCTCGATCGCCCATCGCGCATCACCTGGAGGCAGGCAGGCGGCCCGCGCGAGAATAGACTCCAGGGCCTGCCGTCCTGCCGGCAAATCGTCGAAGAGTCGTTCTTGAGCAAGCATGACTTCAACACGCAGAATCAGAGTTTGGTCGGTGCTCAATTCCCGCACGCGTTCCAAGAGCGCCACGGCGCCGTCCCTGTCGCCCAACTGCTTGAGACGTTGCGCGCAACGCAGGAACCAGGGCGCGGCGGCATCCGGGCGCCCGGCAGCCATCCAGTGGTGGGCAACCATTTCGGGTTCTGCTCCAGCAGCATCTAGGACTTCGGCGGCGCGACGATGCAACTCGGCGGCCCGTGCTGGCAGCATCTCGGCGAGCAGACCCTCACGCAACACGTCGTGCCGCACTCCACCGTTGTCAAGCAACCCGAAACGCTCGCCCTCTTCCATGGCTCGCAGCACGTCCTCGGGGGCAAGACCCGTGGTCGCGGCCAGGAAATTCAATGCGGGTTGCCCAATGCAAATCGCGGCCGCTTGCACCACCGCCAGTGCCTCAGGCCCGAGTGCCGCCAGGCGCTGTTTGATCGCCACCGCCACCCGTGCTGGCAGGGGCAAGTCGCCCAGCTTGTTCGGTTCGTCCCCCGCTTGCAGCCCGTCCGCGATTTCGATGGCGAAGAAGGCATTGCCCCCGGTGTACGACCAAAGCGCGTGCAGCCAAGCGTGCTCGCCCGGCGCGCCCGGCGGGCCGGCCAAATCGGGGCGTCGTTCGTGCAAGACGCAATTGAGCGCGCTGCGATCGAGCCCTCCCAGAACCAACTCGCCGAGTAAACCGCGCCGCTCCATCCCACGAATGACAGCCAGTACCTCGGTTGGGAGTTCACCGCGGCGCACGGTGGCGACCCAACGCACCCGCCCCCGATGCGCCAGGATCACCAACCAATCGACTGTGGCATGGTCGGCCCATTGCAGGTCGTCCACCGCCAGGCGGGTCACCTGCGCTTCGAGTACTCTGGCCATGGCTTCGAACAGTCGGGTTCGGGCGGTGAGCGCGTCGAGCGGCGGGAGCGGTTCGTTTGGCGCCAACTCCGGTAGGAGTCGCGCCAGGTCGAGACGATAGGGACCCAGTTCGGTGAGCCATTGCGGGTGACTGGAGAAAAGCTCGGCCACCACGCAGAAGGATGCCTGGCGCAAAGTCTCTCTACAGCGCAGCCACACGCAGGGCGCGAAGGCCGCTTCGATGAGCGCGGTCTTGCCCACACCCGGCTCGCCGATGACGAGTTGGGCCGCGAAATTCGCCGCGCGCAGGCGCGCAAGTTCGACGCGGCGGCCATAGAAATGTGCTGCCCTGAGGGGCGACGCGATCTCATCCGTATCATCGGGTTCGGCCACCAGTTCCAAGGACAGCGAGGACGAACGGTCGCGCCAGGCACGTAGCCAAGTCTCGAAGCGATCGAATCCGGGGAGTGTGAAGCCGACGGCGATCGGCCCGGTCGCCTTGGCAAGTGGGGGCAAGTCGAGGGGCGGCGCCCAGCGCAGCGTGTGCCGATCGGTTTCGAGTTCGTTGGCGGCGCCCAGCTCGACGAGCAAGCGTCGCGCCTTGTGCAGGTTGACACGCAGATTGAGCGCCGCCACTTCCGTTGGCGCATCCGGCCAGAAGAGCGCGGCCAGTTCGCCGCGGGTCCTACGGGCGCCGTCCCGCGCGAGCACCAGCAGCAAGGCCATTGGCAAAGTCGCCGGTAGCGGTGTGAAACACCCCGCGCGGTCCCGCCAGCGTAGTTCTCCCTGTACGTGCAGCGTCATGGCGGTCTCCCCGCTCGCGGCTCCGACGAACACAGTATGAACCCATAGGGGCGGATTGTTAACGATGCGTTAACGGCGCCTGTGTAACGTTGTTACCGCATCGCGCCCGCCAGAGTGATCTGACTGATGCAAGGCTCCCGAGCCTTTGCGGGTACCCCAGGGCGTTACATCGAACGAAATGCGAAAGGAGAACATCATGAACCTCAAGCTCCTGATGACCACCTCGGCGGTCGTGTTCATATGCGGCCTCGCCGCTCCGGCCTTCACCCAGACCCTGGTCGCTCGCGCGAACCCCGCTGCAGCACCAGGCGTTACCTCACCGACGCTTTTGAATCTGGAACGCCTCGCGGCGGCGGGCGACCACTGGGCGGCGGAATTTGCCGGCCGTATGCGCTATGCAGGAAAAGCGCCGGATGGTCCGGTCACGCGTGATCTCGATCTCGCGCAGCGCCATCTTGAACTGGCGGCCAAACACGGCTCGCCCGGCGCCATTATGCTGCTGGAGCGCATTCGCACCGGCCTAGGCGCCAACGCCGAGACCGAATACGTGCCGGGGCCGGGTGGCTGCTGAGGCGGGCCGGTCAGAATTGCAGTGGTTGCGGCCCAGCACACCCTAGGCCCTTGACGACGACGCAGTCCGCATTTTTACGCCACCGCCGTCTTCGACATGCACACGGGCGGAAGACTGCTCTGCGGTGGTGCTGCATGCTTCGACGTCAGCGCCAATTGGTACACGTTGGTGATCGATTGGACCCGCGACGTTGCCGTAGGGAGTATGTGCAGCGCAAGCCGTAACCGCCAGCATTTTTCGCTTCGAGAAACTACGAAGCAATCGTCATCCCAGGTAACTTGTTCAATCGTAGGAGACCGCCATGTCACGAGTACCAGAACATGCTGCAGTAATTGACGCAATTCACAACGATCTATCCCGCATGGATGAAGCGACCGCGAAATTGACCCTGCTGCTGTGCGGAACCCAAGAGAGCGTTGTGTCTAACATGAGTGAGATTGCGCACCTCCGCGGGACCATGCAAGATCTTGCAAACAAACTGCCGGCCCCGCCCGAACCGTCGTTCGTCAAATTCCCTGCGCACATGCCGTGGCCCCCTATGCCGAAACCGCAGCCACCTTTGGTCATTCCGGTCCTTGATTTTGACAAGATCTTTCCACCTCGAAACGCATCCACTTCTAGCGCAGTGTCTTGCAGCGAGTACCAGGCTCTCGCTGCGCCGACGGCCACTTACACCGAGTTCTATCGGAACGGGACTACCGATTGTGCTGCGGTTGCCCAAGCCCCCAAGGGGCTGAGGATCGCGGTCTACGCCGAAAACGGAAACGCCACTCGGGAAACCCTGCACCTCTCCGAAGCCAAGTGCGGATTTCGATCGCTCGTGACCTTCACCACCGCACACCCTGGCACGGTGAAGTTTAGATCGTCGCTGAATGCCGTCATCTCTTGGATCGAGGCCAACGCACTTAGCGGCGGGCGTTCCACCGCTGTCGCCAAGGCAGCGATGTCGGCATCTCTGGGCAATACGTTTGTCGCCGCAGAGAACGCAACCCTTGGATCCGCAGACTCCAGCGAAGCAGCGAACCATATCTCCTATGCCTTTGCACTCCACCGAAGCGCACAGTCCGAACTGATCCTTGAAATCCCGACAGCGGGTACATACAGCGTGGTAGTGGACGAATGGGTCACAACGCTTGCCGCAACTACAGGAGCATGGGCTGCTATCCAAATGAGCGCCACCTGGGATCCGTTGGTCGCAGAGCTGCGAGGAGGTTGCCGGCGGGGTCCCGGCATTAAAATGCCTAGCTTTGGCGGCTATGCCCAGAGTAGCGGCATCGAGGTACTTTGACCGACTCCAGGAGAAACGTCATGTATGGTCTTGGACAATTCATTGGATAAAGGTGGATAAAGGGGCCAGGTTCGCATTTCCGTTCCGCTCGCCGTTCCTTGCCTCATACCGGCAATTCACCCTGCCCCGCCGCCGCCTCGCCGGCAGCGAACTTTCCAAGCCGCGGTCTGCCGCGCGGTCTTGCTTCACGCCGCTCGCCCATCATAGCCTCGATCTTGGCATAAAAGCGGTTGTTCCCCAGCGGCTGGTTCTGGTTCAAAGCCAGGCGTATGTCGTCGATGGCCTCTTGGTCCAATTGCGCCCGGAATAGTGCGCGGTAGGCCGTTTGTCGTTCCTTGTCGCTGCGACCCAAGGCCAAATAGACCGCATGCGGCGTAAGGTGGGCGTTGGGCTGCCCGAGCGCGTTGCGCCGGTAGCTCGTCCAGCGGTAATGAGCGGGCTCGTCCACCAGCCCCGCCCGCAGCGGGTTGAGTTCGATGTAGCGCTGGCAGGTGAGCAGATAGGTCTCGGCCTGAATCAGGGAGGACTTGTAGCGGCTGTCCCACAGCGTGCCGGTGCGCCGGGAGCTGGTGTTGATGTATTGCACGTAACGCCGGCCCAAGGCGATGATGATGCGGGGCACGGCCTCGGCCTTGGCCGGGGTCAGCAGCAAGTGCACGTGATTGGTCATGAGGGCATAGGCATGAAGCACGCCGCCTTCCCTCTTGAGCGCTTCACCCAGCCAGTGAAGGTAGGTTTGATAATCTTCTTCACCAAAGAAGCAGGGCTCGCGATTGTGGCCCCGCTGAACGATGTGCAGGGGGACATTGTTGAGGTGGATGCGCGGGCGGCGGGGCATGATTGCGGCAGCTTAGCACAAATATTCGAGCATGGCCCCTTTAACCACTTTAACCATCCGGCCGGGTTGTAGGGGCAGGCGATGGTGGCACCGGGGGCTTGCGCGTTGACAACTTGGAGGATCATGCCGTTCGCTTGAATAACATTTTCGGCGCCAACGCTTGACAACTTCTGCATTAGTGTATTACTGTACTACCACACTGAACGCCAGCTTCTCCAGACCATGCACTCGGTGCAACGACTGCTCTCGAATCTAGTCCCCACGCTGGCACTCGCCGTCACGCCGGCAGGGCTGTTTGCGGCTAGGATGCGCCCCGCGCCCTCCGCTGGTGCCTCCCCGTTGGCAACACGTTCGGCCTGGTCCCCGGCCCGAGGGCACGCTACGCCTGCTTTGGAACTTGAGACACCAATGCCGCCGCAATTGGCGAACGCCGCACCCACTCCGAAGAGGTTGCCGCTATGAGCATCACCTGGACCGACGACACCCCGATCTACCGCCAGCTCAAGGCGCGCGTCTTGGACATGATGCTCGAAGGGACGCTCAAGGAGGGCGATGCCCTGCCGTCGGTGCGGCAGGTCGCCGCGGATTATCAGCTCAATCCGATCACGGTATCGCGGGCCTATCAGGAACTCGCGGACGAGACTCTGGTGGAAAAACGAAGGGGACTAGGTATGTATGTGACCGAGGGCGCGCGCGAAAAACTCCTCGCCAGCGAACGCGAACGATTCCTGCGCGAAGACTGGCCCCGGGTGCTGGAACGCATCCGCCGCCTGGATCTGGACCTGAACCAATTGCCGCGAACCGCCAAGAAAGGGGGTGCGCGATGAACGGCCAGGTGGCGGCGCCGGTGGTGAGCGCCAAGCATCTCACTAAACGCTACGGCAAGGTGTTGGCGGTGGATGACGTGAGTTTCGATATCCCCCAGGGGCGCATCGTCGGGCTGATCGGTCCCAATGGTTCGGGCAAGACCAGCACCCTGAAAGCGCTCCTGGGTCTTGCGCCGTTCGAGGGCGAACTGCGGGTGCTGGGCAGAGATCCGGACCGCGAGCGCGATGCGCTGATGCAGGACGTTTCTTTCATCGCCGACGTGGCGATTCTGCCGCGCTGGCTGAAGCTCAGGGACGCGCTCGATTTTGTCGCCGGCGTACATCCGCGCTTCGATCGCAGCAAGGCGGAGAAGTATCTCGCGCAGACCAAGCTCAAGCCTTCGATGAAGGTCAAGGAGATGTCCAAGGGCATGATCGTGCAATTGCACCTGGCGCTGGTCATGGCCATCGACGCCAAGCTCCTGGTGCTCGACGAACCCACTCTGGGTCTCGATATTCTGTTCCGCAAGCAGTTCTACCAGAACCTGCTGGAAGACTACTTCGACGCAAACAAGACCATTATCGTCACCACCCACCAGGTTGAGGAAATTGAACACATCCTCACCGACTTGATGTTCATTCGCGAGGGGCGCATTGTGCTCTGCGCCACCATGGACGAAGTGGCCGAACGCTTCACCGAGGTGATGGTTGCCCCGGCGCAGGCCGAAGCCGCCAGGGCGCTGGGGCCGTTGGACGAGCGTCAAGTGTTTGGCAAGGCAGTGATGCTTTTCGATGGCGCGCCACGGGCTCAACTGGCTGAGTTCGGTGAAACCCGCAACCCTGGAATTGCCGATCTTTTCGTCGCCGTCATGAAAGGAACCTACTCATGAACACCCTGCATTGGCTGATCCGGCGCGAATTCTGGGAGCATAAGGGCGGACTGTTCTGGGCGCCGGTCGTGGTGGCGGCGCTGCTCCTGGCGCTGGTCACACTCTCGGTAGCGGTACCGCTGATCAACGGCGACTTGAGCGCGCAGCATTTGCGCATCGGCAACTACGAGTTCGCCGATTCCGATAGCCTTCAGGAAGTGCTGGCCGACCCGAGCACCCGGGAACACCTGGGCGAAGCGCTGAGCCTGAGCTTTGCCGCAGCGGCCCTGCCACTGATGATGACCATGAGTTTCGTGGTTTTCTTCTACTTCATCGGCACGCTTTTTGAGGACCGCAGCAATCGCAGCGTGCTGTTCTGGAAGTCACTGCCAATTTCTGACCGCGACACGGTCTTGTCCAAGCTAGCCACCGGGCTGTTGTTGGCGCCCTTGATCGCCTGGCTGGCGGCGCTCGCGGTGGCCATCCTAATGAACCTAATCCTCGGCGTCACCTTGCTGTTGCTCGGCCTCAACGTCTTTGGCGCGATGCTCTCGAATCCCGATCTCTACACCCTGCCCTTGCGCTACCTCGCCGTTCTTCCGGTGTATGTGCTATGGGCGCTCCCAGCGGCCGGATGGCTCATCATGGTTTCGGCCTGGGCGCGTTCCAAGCCCTTGCTCTGGGCGGTGGGCGCACCGCTGCTCTCCGCCATGCTGCTGGCCTGGGCGACGCGGCTCTTCAGCTTGCCGCTTGACGCCGGCTGGTACATGAAAAACATAGTCGGGCGCATCCTGGTCGGCATCGCGCCGGGTTCGTGGATGGTGCAAACCCGCGGCAAGTTTCAGTTTCTCTTCTCCGATTTCAACGGCTCGGAGCAACTGTCCTCGGCCTGGCAATTGCTTGCGACGCCGAATCTGTGGTTCGGTGTCGCCGCCGGCGCCGCCATGGTGGTGATCGCCATGCGCCTGCGTCGCTATCGTGATGAAGGTTGATTGCGCAGACCTTCGGTCGGCCCGCCGCGGCCCTTACTGTTTGAAGCAAACGGGCACGCTTCAGTCGCCGATCTCGGGCACGGTCCTTTCTGACAACAGGCGCACAACCCGCTCCGCCACTTCGTTGACCTTGTAGCGCTCGGTGTCGATCACGCTTTCGCCGCGCGGGCGATCCCGCGAGGCCACGGACGAATGCTGCCAAGCCACGAGCGCCGGTTCCAGACGCCCGCGTTTCCGTTCGATCGCCGTCGCCAAGGAGCACTCGAGCCATACCACCGAGACATCACTGGATTTCAGGAAGCGTCCGGCTGCGGCGATCACCGAGCGCAAATGCCATCGGTCCGCCAGGGGCTCGATCACCACGGTGTCGAAACCTTGTTCGAGATGTTGCCTCGCCAGGGTGCCTGCCTTGGGGTAATCCACCGTCGGTACGCAGATTCCGGCACTGCCGTATGCGGCACGCTTGAGGTCGTCGATCTCGATCACCTGAAGCTCGGGACGAAGCCGTTGTAGGGCGATTCCCACCGAGGTCTTGCCGGCGCCTGGCGCGCCGCGCAGGAGCAGCAGATGTCCCGGCCGTTTGGTACGCTGGTTCGTCAGCATCTTGGAGCCACCGGTCTAGAACCGCTCATCCGACCGCAAATAGCGCCACTTGCCCAAGGGCAAATCGGCGAGCTTGACGCTGCCGATGCGGATGCGCTTCAAGCCCGTGACCTTGAGGCCCACCTGTTCGCACATGCGGCGAATTTGGCGCTTCTTGCCTTCGCGCAGCACGAAGCGCAACTGGTCTTCGTTCTGCCAACTCACTTTGGCGGGTTTCAGCGCCTGGCCGTCGAGTTCCAGGCCGTGGCCGAGCAGGGCCAGGCTCTTGGCGTCGAGTCTGCCTTCGACGCGGACCAGATATTCTTTCTCGATGCCGGAGCTTTCGCCGATCAGAAGCTTGGCGATGCGGCCGTCCTGGGTGAGCACCAGGAGGCCAGTCGAGTCGATGTCCAAACGCCCGGCCGGCGCTAGACCGCGTAGCTGGGCGGCACCAAAGTGCTGGCCCGAGGTGTCGCCGTGGTACTGGCTGTCCGCCGCAATCAGCGTGATCGCCGGCTGGTGCCCGTCTTCGGCCTGGCCGGAAACGTAACCTATCGGCTTGTTGAGCAAAATCGTGACCCGCGCGCTTTGGCTCGCCTGCGCCTGCTTGGTAAGGGTGATCTTTTGCGTCGGGTGAGCGCGACTACCCAGTTCGGTGACGCGTTCGCCATCAACGTACACCCACCCTCGGGCGATGTATTCGTCCGCTTCGCGTCGCGAACACAGGCCCTGTTCGGACATCAGCTTGGAGATTCGGATCCGCTCCTCGGGAGCGTTTGGGCTCAAGCTTGCGCCCGCTCTTCGAGTATGGCCACTGCAGGCAGGGTCTTGCCTTCCAGGAATTCGAGGAAAGCGCCACCGCCGGTGGAAATGTAAGAGATGTCGTTCTCGATGCCAAACTTGGCGATCGCCGCCAGGGTATCGCCCCCGCCAGCGATCGAAAACGCCCTGGCGCGGGCGATGGCGTCCGCGAGCGCGCGGGTGCCACCGGCGAATTGTTCGAATTCGAACACCCCCACCGGACCGTTCCAAACGATGGTGCCGGCCCGGGCGATCATGGCGGCCAGCGCCAGCGCGCTTTGCGGGCCGATATCGAGTATCAGGTCATCGTCGGTAACGTCACGCACGTTCTTCGTGGTGGCCACGGCCGCGGCGGAAAACTCCTTGGCGCAGACCACGTCGATGGGAATAGGTACCGAAGCGCCGCGCGCCGACATCTTCGTCATCACCGCCTTGGCTTCACTCACCAGATCGGCTTCCGCCAGCGATTTGCCGATCTTGCCTCCCGCCGCGAGAATGAAGGTATTGGCGATGCCTCCGCCGACGATCAATTGGTCGACCTTGTCCGCCAGAGTGTTGAGCACGGTGAGCTTGGTCGAGACTTTTGCGCCAGCGACGATGGCCAAGAGCGGCCGCGCCGGATTGTGCAAAGCCTTGCCCAGGGCATCGAGTTCGGCGGCCAGGAGCGGCCCCGCGCAAGCAATCGGGGCATACTTGGCGATGCCGTGGGTGGTGGCCTCGGCGCGGTGGGCAGTGCCGAAGGCGTCGTTGGCGTAGATGTCGCAGAGTTTGGCCATTTTCTGGGCCAGTTCGTCGCTGTTCTTCTTTTCGCCCGGGTTGAAACGACAATTCTCCAGCAACACCACATGGCGCGCTGCGACCGCGACACCATCGACCCAGTCCCGCACCAAGGGCACTTCGCAACCCAGCAGCTCAGCGAGGCGCCTGGCCACCGGGGCAAGCGAGTCGGCCGCGGTCCATTCGCCTTCGGTCGGGCGGCCAAGGTGCGAGGTCACCATCACCGCAGCCCCTTCCGAGAGGGCGTGTTGAATCGCGGGCACCGAGGCACGTATGCGCGTGTCGTCGGTGATATTGCCCGCGTCATCCTGCGGAACATTTAGATCGGAGCGGATGAACACCCGCTTGCCGCTGAGTTTGAGGTCGGTAAGGCGGTTGAATTGCATGACTGAGCCCGAAGAGAAAGGAATCGATTAGAGGCGCGCTGAGTGCCGGCCGGGCAGTCAGTTCACCTGCGGCCATTGAGGGTCGGCCGCGGCCCTAGGCGGATGGACGGGCCATCTGCCGCCCGTCGCAGGCGAGGGAACCAATGCTCGAACTCCGGCAGCAGGGTCACGCAAGGTCTGGCACCTCTATCGAAGCATGAGCGGCCTTTCGTGCTTGCACCGCGGTTCGCGGGCAAGCCCGCTCCGCCAGGGAAAGGTTGCCGGCCGCTCCCCGTTTGGCTTGCGCCACAACGAGTGGTGCCTCTCCTCGAATTACTTTGCCACCATCACTGTCGAGTCCAACGCCTATTATATAGGTTTGGCACGTTGTGGCCTCGGCCGCTCGCTTCCGCTCGCTTAACCTGGGCTGCGCCCAGGTTAGCCTACGCCGCAACGAGTGGGGCTCTCCTCGAATTACTTTGCCGCCATCACTGCCAGAGTAGTGTCCAGCATTCTATTACTGAAGCCCCACTCGTTGTCATACCAAGCCAGGACTTTTACTAGGGTGCCGCCGATGACGCGGGTCTGGGTGGAGTCGTAGGTCGAGGAGGCGGGGTTGTGGTTGAAGTCGATGGAGACCAGGGGGTCGGTGTTGTAGGCGAGAATGCCCTTGAGCTCATTCTCTGATGCAGCCTTGAGGATGGCGTTGACTTCATCGACGCTGGTAGCGCGGGTGGCGTCGAAAGTGAGGTCCACCACCGAGACGTTGATGGTGGGCACGCGCACCGCAAAGCCGTCGAGCTTGCCGTTGAGTTCCGGCAGCACCAGGCCGACCGCCGCGGCGGCGCCGGTCTTGGTCGGAATCATGGACATGGTCGCCGAGCGGGCGCGGCGCAGGTCTTCGTGATAGACGTCGGTGAGCACCTGGTCGTTGGTATAGGCATGGATGGTGGTCATCAGGCCTTGCACCAGGCCGATCTTTTCGTGCAGGGGCTTGACCAGCGGGGCCAGGCAGTTGGTGGTGCAGGAGGCGTTGGAAATCACCGTGTGCTCGGCGCGCAGAACCTTGTGGTTGACACCATAGACGATGGTGGCGTCAACGTCCTTGCCGCCGGGCGCGGAGATGATGACTTTCTTGGCGCCGCCTTTGAGGTGCGCGGAGGCTTTCTCCTTGGTGGTGAAGAGCCCCGTGCATTCCAGCACGACATCGACGCCCAACTGGCCCCAGGGCAGTTCCGCGGGATTGCGCTGCGCCAGGACGCGGATCTTGTCGCCGTTGACCACCATGTGGTCGCCTTCCACCGCCACCGTGCCGGGGAATTTGCCGTGGGCGGTGTCATAGCGGGTGAGGTGGGCGTTGGTGTTGGCATCGCCGAGGTCATTGATGGCGACGATCTGGATTTCGTGATTGCGCTTGCTCTCGTAGAGTGCGCGCAGGATGTTGCGGCCGATACGTCCGTAACCGTTGATTGCGACCTTGATCGTCATTATTGATGCTCCTAACAAGAAATCTAACGTACCGTCTCAGAGCACGCTGCGCGCGACGCGCACTACGTTCTCGACCGTAAACCCAAAATGCTTGAACAGTTCCCCGGCCGGAGCTGACTCGCCAAAAGTGTCCATGCCCACGACCGCGCCCTGCAAACCTACGTACCGGTGCCAGATGGCGGTGCTGCCGGCCTCGACGGCGACCCTCGGAATGCCGTCAGGCAAAACGCCAGCGCGCCAGCCCGCATCCTGGGCACCGAAGATCTCCGCGCAAGGCATGGAAACCACCCGCGCCGGTATGCCGTCTTTTTCCAACGCTTCCTGGGCGGCGACCACGAGCGCCACTTCCGAACCGGTGGCGATTAGCACCACCCGTGGCGCTCCACCGACAGCCTCGCGCAGCACATAGCCACCGCGCCGGATGGCCGCCACCTGATCGGCGCCGCGCGCCTGCGGCGGGAGGTTCTGGCGCGAGAGGATCAGGCTGGTGGGGCCGTCACGCCGCTCGACCGCGCAAACCCAGGCCGCCATGGTTTCCACCACGTCCGCGGGGCGCCAGACCTGCATGTTGGGTATGAGGCGCAGGCTGGCGACATGCTCCACCGGTTGGTGGGTGGGGCCGTCTTCTCCCAGACCGATGGAGTCATGGGTAAATACAAAGATGCTGCCGACTTTCATCAGCGCGGCCATGCGCAAGGCATTGCGTGCGTAATCGGAAAAGACCAGGAAGGTGCCGCCATACGGAACCAAGCCTCGATGCAGGGCGATGCCGTTCATAATGGCGGCCATGCCGAACTCACGTACCCCGTAGTAGAGGTAGTTGCCTCCACCCTGGCTGCTGATGCCCTTGGACCCCGACCACAAAGTAAGATTGGACCCGGCCAAATCCGCCGAACCGCCGAGCAATTCCGGCAAGGCCGGGCCGATCGCTTCGATCGCCATTTGCGAAGCCTTGCGTGTGGCCACGTTGGCGGCCTTGACCTGGGCCTCGTCGATCAGTGCATGGGCGCGGGCCGACCAGTCTTCGGGGAGGCGCAGTGCCTGGCGGCGGGCGAAATCGGCGGCCAGTTCGGGAAAGGCACGGCCGTAGGCGTCCAAGCGCTGCTTCCAGGCGCCCTGCGCGGCTTGTCCCTGAGCGCGCGCGTCCCAGGCGGCGGCGATCTCGGCGGGTATGGTGAACGGCGGCAGATCCCACCCGAGCTCGGCGCGCGCGGCGGCGATTTCGGCATCGCCCAGCGGGGCACCGTGGACATCGTGCGTGCCGGCCTTGTTGGGCGAGCCGCGGCCGATCACGGTTCGGCAACAGATCAGGCTGGGGCGATCGGCGACGGTCTTGGCGGAAGCGATGGCGCGGCTCACCGCGGCGACATCATGTCCGTCCACGGCCGGCACGACATGCCAGCCATAGGCCTCGAAGCGCTTCACGGTGTCGTCGGTGAACCAGCCCTTGACCTGGCCATCGATGGAAATGCCATTGTCGTCGTACAGGCAGACCAGTTTGCCCAGACGCTGGGTGCCGGCGAGCGAACACACTTCGTGCGAGACGCCCTCCATCAGACAGCCATCGCCCAGCAGCACGTAAGTAAAGTGGTCGACCAGATTGTGCCCAGGGCGATTGAAATGAGCCGCGAGCACCTTCTCGGCGATGGCCATGCCGACGGCGTTGGCGAGCCCCTGCCCCAAGGGTCCGGTGGTGGTCTCGACACCTGGGGCGGCACCGAATTCCGGATGCCCCGGCGTGCGCGCATGCATCTGGCGAAAGCGCATGAGCTCGGACATGGGCAAGTCGTAACCGGTGAGGTGCAGCACCGAGTACAGCAACATCGAACCGTGGCCATTGGAGACCACCACCCGGTCGCGGTCCGGCCATTGCGGATCGGCCGGATTGTGCTTGAGGTGGTCCCGCCACAGCGCGACGGCGATTTCGGCCATGCCCATGGGCATGCCGGGGTGGCCGCTGTTGGCTTTCTGGACGGCGTCCATGGCCAGGAAACGGATGGCGTGAGCGAGACGGGGATCGGACATTGGGGAGCGGCCTTGGGAGGGTGCGGCGAGCAAGGATTTCCGCTGCCGTCAAAAGTGTGAATTATCGCGTAGCCGCGAAGGATCGGCAATAATCTTAATAATCAATAATCTTGATGGTAAGCATCAGATTGCGAAAGGCCGCCGCCAGATGCCCGCCGGTCGGCGCGCCCTGCCCGAGGGATGTAGTTTCCCTGGGCAACGCCAATCAAACCAAGAAGAAAACCGCGCACTGGGGTAAACCCCGCGCGACTCCGGCCGTTAACGAAGGTGTGGGTGTCCCGCTTGAAGGAGTGCAGACATGACCCCATCTATGGGCCAAGGCGGTATTCCGCTGGAATCGGTGCGGACGGCAATGAACCTTTTTGACTCACTCGACGACGCTGACTTCGTGCAATTCGACGGTGTGGTATTTGAAACCGAATACCGTCGCTGCCCGGACGAATACACCCTCGCGGACGACGTGGTCCTCGAAGCTCGCCTGGGCGACATGGAAATCGCCCTCACCCGCTCTGACCTGGACGATGCCTCGTATCAGGGCGACGGCATCTATCGGCTGAAGGCCGGCAACTTGGTACGGCTACTCGCCACTGCCACAGTACACTGATCGCACCCGCGGTCATACAGCGCGCTGTTTGATCGAGTGAGTCCGGGCGAACGGATACCAGCGTTCCTCGCCCCCCGCCCACCCGTTCCTACACCACCTGCACGCGCGCGAACTTGCGCTTTCCGGCCTGCATGACGTAACTGCGCCCCGCGCCGAGCATCAGTGACTTGTCGCTCACTCGCTCACCGTCGAGCCTGAGACCGCCCTGCTGGATGAGCCGCAGGGCCTCGGAGGTGCTGTCCACCAGTGAGGCCTGTTTGCAGGCCTGGGAGATGGCTATGCCTTGGCCGCCGGTCTGTAGTGTGGTCTCGGGCATGTTCTCGGGCATCGCACCATCTTTGAAGCGCGCTTCGAACTCAGCCAGCGCAAGCTCCGCCGCCGCCTGGGAATGGAAGCGGGCCACGATCTCCTGCGCCAGCAGTACTTTGACCCCACGCGGATTGCGCCCGCCGGCGACTTCGGCCTTGAGGCCGGCAATTTCCGCATTTGGCCGAAAAGAGAGCAAATCGTAGTAGCGCCACATCAACTCGTCGGAAATCGACATTAGCTTGCCGAAGATTTCTGTCGCCGGTTCGGTGATGCCCACGTAGTTGTTGAGAGACTTGGACATTTTGTTGACGCCGTCCAGCCCCTCGAGCAGCGGCATGGTTAGGATGCACTGCGGCTCCTGCCCCCAGTGTTGCTGCAAGGGGCGCCCCATCAGCAGGTTAAACTTCTGGTCGGTGCCGCCCAGTTCGATGTCGGCGCGCAAGGCCACGGAATCGTAGCCCTGCACCAGCGGATAGAGAAATTCATGGATCGCGATCGACTGCTGCGCCGCATAGCGCTTGGCGAAGTCGTCACGTTCGAGCATTCGGGCCACGGTGTACTGGGCCGCCAGGCGGATCATGCCGGCGGCGCCCAGCTCCGCGAACCAGGTCGAGTTGTAGGCCACTTCGGTACGTTCCCGATCAAGGATCATAAAGACCTGGTCGGCGTAGGTCCTGGCGTTCTCCTCGAGTTCCTCGCGCGTCAGGGGCGGGCGCGTGGTGTTTTTGCCCGAAGGATCACCGATCATGCCGGTGAAATCACCGATCAGAAAAATCACCTGATGACCCAAATCCTGGAACTGGCGCATCTTGTTAAACAGAACGGTGTGGCCGATGTGCAGATCGGGACGAGTCGGGTCGAAGCCCGCTTTGACGCGCAAGGGCTTGCCGCGCTTGAGCTTGGCAATCAGTTCGGACTCTACCAGGAGTTCCTCGCAGCCACGCTTGAAGGTGGCCATCTGCTGGACGATATCAGGGGTCATCGGCGGGAGGGGAAATGTGAAAACCGGCGGCTCGCACCCCGCGCTTTGCTACAATCCGGGCATCTTCGGCCGGGGCGCGGGATCAAGATGGATGCGACAAAGGTTGGAATTTTAGCGCAAAATAACCTGCGCGCGCGGATTCGAGGCAAATCAGCATGAATTTGGCATCCCGGGAATACCTGATCGGGCTGATGTCGGGCACGAGCCTGGACGGCGTGGACGCCGTGCTGGTGGAGTTTCAACAGGAAAAACCGGTCGCCATTGCCCATCGCGCCCGCGCCTTCGATGCCCCGCTACGCCAAACGTTGCTTGAACTGCATCAGTGCGGCTCGGATGAACTGCATCGAGCCGCGTTGGCGAGTATCGCGCTCACCCATCACTACGCCGCCGTGACTGGCGAACTGCTTGCCGCGCGGGGGCTTGCGCCCGAAGCGATTCGCGCCCTCGCCTGTCACGGCCAAACCGTGCGCCATGACCCCAAGAGCGGCTACACCCTGCAGCTCAATCAGCCCGCGCGCCTGGCCGAGCTCATCGGCATCACCGTGGTGGCGGATTTCCGTGCCCGCGACATTGCCGCCGGCGGACAAGGTGCGCCTTTGGTCCCGGCCTTTCACGCCGCCGTATTTCGCGCCCCCGACCGCCACCGTGTGGTGCTCAATCTGGGCGGTATCGCCAACATCACCGACCTGCCGCCAAACGACGAGGTGCGCGGTTTCGACACCGGCCCCGGCAACATGCTGCTCGACGCCTGGACGCAGCGCCACTGGCAGCGTGATTTCGATCGGGATGGGGCGATCGCCGCCACCGGAGCGGTCATTCCCGGGCTGCTGCGGAACCTGTTGGACGATCCCTATTTCGCCATCGCGCCACCGAAGAGCACCGGGCGCGACCGCTTCCATCTGGGGTGGCTGACTGCACGCCTCGCTGGCGGCGAGGCGCCGGAAGACGTCTTGGCGACTCTTGCCGAGCTGAGCGCACAATCGATCGCGCAGTCGCTCGCCCGGCATTGCCCGGGCACCGAGGAAGTACTGGTTTGCGGTGGCGGCGCGTTCAACTCCGATCTGCTGACCCGGCTCGGCTGTTCACTACCCGGCGTTTCCATCATGAGTACTGGCGAAGTGGGCATCGCACCGCTTTGGGTGGAGGCGATGGCGTTTGCCTGGCTGGCACGGCAGACCCTGCTCGGTCTTCCCGGAAACCTGCCGCCGGTCACCGGCGCGGCCGGCCCGCGTATTTTGGGCGCGATCTACCCGAAATGAAGACGGGGGCCGCAGCCCCCGTTCTGAAGCACACCGGAACCGACCTTTTTCAGGCCGAAAACGAGGAGCCGCAGCCGCAAGTTGTTTGGGCATTGGGGTTCTTGATAACGAACTGCGAGCCTTCGAGCCCTTCCGTGTAGTCGATCTCGGCCCCCACCAAGTACTGATAGCTCATGGGATCGATGAGCAGCGTGACACCATTCTTGACCATGGAGGTGTCATCCTCGGCAACTTCCTCATCGAAGGTGAAGCCGTATTGGAAGCCAGAGCAGCCGCCGCCACTGACGAAGACCCTGAGCTTGAGGTTCGGGTTGCCCTCCTCGTCGATCAGTTGCTTAACCTTCACGGCTGCGGCGTCAGTGAAATTGAGCGGAGTGCTGAAATCGGTCACGGCATTCATTGCGAAAGCTCCTTGAAGTGGATGCGTGAATTATCCGAGAAAAAGCCGACCCAGGTCAATTTCCCGCGCCGCGCTTCAGCTCCACCACGCTGGCGGTTTCCGCCGCGTCGAGCGGGGCAAGCCGGCCCTGCACGGTGGCGCCGAGCTGGATTTCCATGCGCCGATAACTCACATCCCCTGTGACGCGCGCTTTGCTTTGCAGTTCCAGGTATTCCTGGGCGCGGATGGGGCCGTTGACCGCCCCATTGACAACCACATGACTGACCTGGATTTCTCCGTCGATGCGCGCCGCCTCACTGACCACCAGCGTCGAGGCGGCCTCGCCGTCCGCTGTGACATTGCCCTTGACCCGACCATCGATGCGCAATCCACCGCTAAAGCTGATATTGCCCTCGATCGTGGTACCCACGCCGATCAGACTATCGATACGTTTCTGCGGATTGTGGTCTTTCTTTTCTCCGAACATGCGTCCTCCTACCACGAAAAAGTCTGCGTGGCCCGCGGGCTGGAATTCCCGCTTTCATAGACCCGCGCCTGGACCGACTTGAGGGGGGTATCCGCTGGAACCTGGAAACTCAACTCGATGCGCTGATAGTACTTGAAATTGAGTTTCAGCGGCGCCTGGGTGGAGCTGTCCTGATCCGGAAGAACCAGCAGATTCTGTCCATCGGCGCCTCGTACTTCGATTTGGGCATAGCCCGAGAACTCCTCATTCTTGCGCCCACCGTGGACCACCAGCATGCGGACGCGAAACTCGGTTGGACTGAGGCGATCCACCACCAGACGCTGGATCGATAGCGCAACTTCCTTGCCGCTGCCGGCAAAGAGCTTCTGGAGAAAGACCAAGTCCTCCTTGATCTGGGAATTCTCCTTTTGCAGGGCCAGCGCCTGGGTCGAGAGCACGGCTTGGGCGCCCCGCGCCACGCCCAGTTCGGACTCGACTTGAGCCAAGCGCGAGCGCAGCCCGGTATTTTCTTCGCGCAAGGTCTTGAGCTCGCCCTCGAGCCGATTGCGGGCGACCCCCGCTTCGCTGCTATCGAAACCGGCGAACAGACGCCCGGTATCGAATCCCCACCAGATCAGCGCGACCACCAACCCGCCGAGCAGCAAACCCCAGATCACTCGTAGCGGCCAGGCGACGTGGGTGCGCACCGCCAACCGCGGGGCGGAAATGCCGAAGTGGCGCCGCAGGGTTCGCAACATCTAAAGAGGAGGCCCTAGGGCAGCACGGGTAATTGCGTGAGCCCCGTAGTTTCGGGCAATCCGAACATCAGGTTCATATTCTGGATCGCCTGTCCGGCCGCGCCCTTGACCAAATTATCCTCGACCGCCAGAACGACGGCGGTGTCCCCCCCCTGGGGGCGATGCACAGCGATGCGACAAACATTGGCGGCACGCACCGAGCGAGTTTCCGGGTGGGACCCAGGAGGCATGACGTCCACGAAAGGCTCATCGGCATATCGCGCCTCATACAATGCCTGCAAATCGATGCCGGGGTCCTTGAGTCGCGCATAGAGTGTGGCGTGGATGCCGCGTATGAGAGGTGTGAGGTGCGGAACGAAGGTCAGCCCCACCGGTTCCCGGGCCGCCACGCTCAGGCCCTGGGTGATTTCCGGCAGATGCCGGTGTCCGGGCACGCCGTAAGCTTTAAAGTTGTCGGCGGCTTCGCTGTAGAGGCTATGCACTTCGGCCTTGCGCCCGGCACCGCTCACCCCCGACTTGGCGTCGGCGATGAGATGGGAGAGGTCGACCAAGTGCTGTTCCACGAGGGGCAGGAGACCCAACTGCACGGCCGTGGGGTAACAACCCGGATTGGCCACCAGCCTGGCCGCACGAATGGCCTGGCGATTGACCTCGGGAAGTCCGTAAACCGCGCTGGGCAGGAGCTGCGGGCAAGCGTGCCGCATGCCGTACCACTGCTCCCAGACCGCCACCTCGCGCAGGCGGAAATCCGCCGCCAGATCGATCACCCGCACGCCAGCCTCGATCAGTGCGGGGGTCTGCTCCATGGCAACACCATTCGGTGTGGCAAAGAAAACTAGATCGCAGCGCTCCAGGCTCGCCGTGGCGGGGTCGCTGAAGGCCAGATCGACACGACCGCGCAAGCTGGGAAACATCTCCGCGACCGCCAGGCCCGCTTCCTTGCGCGAGGTGATGCACTGGAGACTGACCTGCGGATGCTGCGCCAAGAGCCGCAGAAGCTCGACACCCGTATATCCGGTACCACCAACGACACCAGCCTTGATCATGGAACCTCCAGCACATGCAGTTGAAGATTGTAGCATTCCAGCTCCAAGCCAAAGCAAAAGGCCGCCCAGAGGCGGCCTTTTGCAGTAAAGAACGGCTTAGCGCTTGGAGAACTGCTTGCGCCGGCGTGCCTTGTGGAGACCGACCTTCTTGCGCTCAACTTCGCGCGCGTCGCGGGTGACGAAACCAGCGCTCGACAACGTGGGCTTGAGCGCCGCGTCGTAATCGATTAGCGCACGCGTGATGCCGTGACGCACTGCACCGGCCTGACCCGATTCGCCGCCGCCCTCGACATTGACCATGACGTCGAAGCTCGCTTCATGGTTGGTAAGCTTCAGCGGCTGAAGCACCACCATGCGGCCAGTCTCGCGGCCGAAAAACTGGTCCAGGGGACGGTCGTTGATGACGATCTTGCCCGTGCCCTTCTTCAGGAAAACGCGCGCCACGGAGTTCTTGCGGCGGCCGGTGCCGTAGTAGTAGTTGCCGATCATGGGAACTCTCAGATGTCCAGGGTTTTCGGCTGCTGCGCCACGTGCGGATGCTCAGCACCGCGATAGCACTTCAGCTTTTTCAACATGGCGTAGCCGAGGGGACCCTTGGGGAGCATGCCCTTGACCGCTTTTTCGAGCACGCGGCTGGGAAAGCGCGCCTGCATCTTGGTGAAATTGGTGGTGTGAATACCGCCGGGGAAGCCACTGTGTCGATGATAGAGCTTGTCTTCAGCCTTATTGCCGGTAACTCGAAGCTTCTCGACATTGGTGACGATGATGAAATCACCGGTATCCATGTGCGGCGTATAAATCGCCTTGTGCTTGCCCCGCAGGCGATGCGCGATGGCGCTGGCGAGCCGCCCCAGCACCTTGTCGGTTGCATCGACGACGAACCAGTCATGCGTAATGTCTTTGGGCCTGGCCGAATAGGTTTTCATCGAAATCCGTTCCACAATTACGAATTCTGCAAAGTCCGCGATTGTAATACGGACCCCTCCCTGGTGCAAGGGTCCAAAACCAGCAAAAACGCCTTGCGGACGACGAAAGACTTGGGGTGGCTGATGGGACTCGAACCCACGACAACCGGAATCACAATCCGGGACTCTACCAACTGAGCTACAGCCACCATTGAACTGAACCAAAACCCGCTGCACCACCATGCATCATAGTGGCACGCCCGACAGGAATCGAACCTGTAACCCCCAGCTTAGAAGGCTGGTGCTCTATCCGGTTGAGCTACGGGCGCTTGGTCGGGCGACACGAAAACTTGAATTTCTGGTCGGGGTGGAGAGATTTGAACTCCCGACATCCTGGTCCCAAACCAGGCGCGCTACCAGGCTACGCTACACCCCGAACCCGTAATTATCGCTATTTGGCTTAGGCCGGTCAATCGCGAAATCGCTCGGCCGAGCCCTGCCGGCTCTGCGGGGCAACGCCAAGGCGAAGCGGGTCTGCGCACCCGCGCAAGCCACCGGGCGCAATTCGCCATCGTGGGCGTGGCCGGTCCCGCGCTTAAGAGACCGGGAACAGCACGGAGGATCAGGCTGGGCGGAGAAGCGATTGTCCCGACTCAACGCCAATACGAATGATTCGCATTTGATCAAAAACAATGCTAACATGCCGCATCACTCTTCCCGCAATCACGAGGATCCACCATGAAATCCAACCTACCCGCCGTGCTGTTCGCCCTGAGCCTCGGCGCTGGTGCCACCAGCGCCGCGGAGCCGGTGCTTAACCTCTATTCGGCCCGCCACTACCAGACCGACGAGGCCTTGTACGCTAATTTCACCAAGCAAACGGGCATTCGCATCAACCGTATCGAAGGCAAGGAAGACGAACTCCTGGAGCGCATCAAGAATGAAGGCGCCAACAGTCCTGCGGACATTTTCCTCACCGTTGACGCGGCACGGCTGGCGCAGGCCGATGCGCTGGGTCTATTTGCTCCGTTGCGCTCGAAGATCCTGGAAGAACGCATCCCGCCGAACCTGCGCACCACCAACTGGTTTGCCTTTTCCACCCGCGCGCGGGTGATTGTGTACAACAAGACGAGCCTCACCGCCGCCGAAGTGCAAGACTACCAAGACCTTGCCAATCCGAAGCTCAAAGGCAAGGTCTGCGTGCGCTCGGGTGCGCACCCCTACAACCTCTCGCTAGGCTCGGCACTGATTGCGCACCTTGGCGAAGCCAGGAGTGAAGAATGGGCCCGTGGGCTGGTGGCCAACTTTGCCCGCGCACCAAAGGGCGGCGATACTGACCAAATCAAGGCCGTCGCCGCAGGGGAGTGTGGCGTGACTATTTCCAACACCTATTACGTCGCTCGGCTAATGCGTTCGCCAAAGCCTGAGGACCAGAAGACCATGGCCCAAGTGGCGGTGGTGTGGCCCAATCAGAAGAGCTTCGGCACGCACATCAACGTCTCCGGCGGCGGCATGCTCAAGACCGCCCCGAACCGAGACGCCGCGGTGAAATTCCTCGAATATCTCGCCAGCGACGAGGCACAAGTCTATTTCGCCAACGGCAACAACGAGTGGCCGGTGGCAAAAAGCGCGGCGGTGCGCAACCCTGCCCTGGAGGCAATGGGTAGCTTCAAGGCCGACGCTATGAATGTCGGCGACCTGGGGAAGAACATTGCCACGGCGCAGAAGGCGTTCGACCGCGCCGGCTGGCGCTAAGTCACCACTCCGATGCGCGCTTGAAAGGCCACGACTCCCGCGCCAAACCAGCCCACCTCGGCCAGTCCTGTTCAAGCCGCGCGCGATCATGCCGTTAATAGACCTACGAGTACCTCCTGGGAGCTCGACATGGCGACGATGGCGAACGCAAAGGTCATGACGGTCACCGCACCCACCTTTATCGACCGCGCGCAATGGCGCAAGCGTGGCTCGAAGTGGACCTGCATCGATGCCGGACCGGTCTTGCGCTGGATGATCGGCAAACCCTATCACGAGGTCTGGCGCTACCTGCAACGCAAGCATTGGACCGTGGGCTGGGGTTAAGCAGGCCCTGCCCGCGCGGCGCGGCAATAGTCGCGACGCAGAACCGGACGCGCTCAGCCGCGAGTCGCCTGCCGGGTGATTTGCCGGGTGATGGCGATCAGCGGCAGGATGCCCACGGCGACGATCGCCAAGGCTGCGGTGGACGCCTCCGCGAGGCGCTCGTCGGAAGCCAAGGTATAGGCCTGGGTGGCCAGGGTATCGAAATTGAACGGCCGCATCACCAGGGTCGCCGGCAACTCTTTCATCACATCCACGAATACCAGCAAACCTGCGGTCAATAAGCTGCCGCGCAGGATCGGCAAGTGTACGCGCCGCAGCGTTTCGCCTTGGCCCGCCCCCAAGGACCGCGCAGCGTCATCCATGCTGGGTGTGATCTTGGACAGACGCGCTTCGACCGTCTGTAGGGCGATCGCCAAAAAGCGCACCAGATAGGCGAACACCAGAGCGGCGATGCCCCCAGTGAGCATGAGACCGGGGTTGGTGCCGGTCCAGGCGGTGACTTGCGCCGCCAGCCAGTTGTCCAGCCGGGTGACCGGAATCAGTACGCCGACCGCAATCACCGATCCCGGCACGGCATACCCCAAGCCGACCAGACGGTTGACCAGGCGCGGACCTAGGCCTGGGGTGAGGCGGGCGGCGTAAGCCAAGACCACTGCCAGGCCCACGCCGAGCAGCGCACAAAGCGCGGCGAGGCTGAAGCTGTTGCGCGCCAGTTCCAGAAAGCGCAGACCAAATTGCGCGTCGCCTTCAGTCATGGCCATACGCAGCAATAGCCCGCCAGGCAGCACAAAACCCAGCATGAGCGGTACCGCGCAGACCAGAGCGGCGCCAAGCGCTTGCCAGCGTTCGAGCGGGGCACCGAAATGCGCCCGCTTGCGCGCGGTGGTATCGTGAAATCGCGCCCGCCCCCGGCTCAGTTGCTCGAACAGTAGGACCATGGCCACAAAACCCAGGAGCGCGGCGGACAACTGCGCGGCCGCCACCCGATCGCCCAGCGCGAACCAAGTGCGGTAGATTGCCGTGGTGAACGTCGGCACGCCAAAGTAGGCGACGGTGCCATAGTCGGCGAGGGTTTCCATCAAGGCCAGGGCAGCTCCCGCCGCGATCCCCGGCCGCGCCAACGGTAGCGAGACCCGGAAGAACGAACTCCACGCCGACAGCCCGAGGCTACGGGCCGCCTCGATCATGCCACTGGCGCGCTCCAGGAAGGCGGTGCGCGCCAGCAGATAGACGTAGGGGTAGAGCACGGCGGTGAACATCAGGATCGCGCCGCCGAGACTGCGGACATCGGGAAACCAGTAGTCGTCCTTCTTCCAGCCGGTCGCTTCGCGCAGCGCGCTCTGCACCGGCCCGACGAACTGCAATAGATCGGTATAGCTATAGGCCAGGACATAAGCGGGTACTGCCATGGGCAAGATCAGCGCCCACTCGAAGAAACGCCGCCCCGGAAAAGTGTGCATGGTTACGAGCCAAGCAGTGCCAACGCCGAAAACGATCACGCCGGTACCCACCCCCAGGCATAGACCGAGGGTGTTGAGCAGGATTTCCGGCAGCACCGTCGCCCAGAGATGCGCCCAGGTATCGCCGGTACCACCGGCGAACAAGTTGACCCCCACGCCGAGCAGGGGCACCGCCAGAAAACCGGCAATCAGCAGAGCGAACCCCCACCAGGGGTTGATCCTCAGCCGATCGGCGCGAGTGGGCGGAGCGGGGGTGGCGATCATGAATAGGTGCGTGGCGGCGCGCTCTCAAGCATAATGAGAATTGTAATCGATTGCACGCGTATGCTCGAACTCCGCCATTTGCGCCTCGCCTACGGCGCCACCCAAGTTGTCGATCAACTCAGCCTGCACCTCAAACCGGGGGAAATCGGCTGCCTACTGGGCCCCTCGGGCTGCGGCAAGACCACCGTGCTCAGGGCGATTGCCGGCTTTGAACCGGTGCTAGCGGGAGAAATTCTGCTGGCCGGGGAGGTCGTCAGTCGCCACGCATTTCAGCGCCCCCCGGAACAACGCCGAGTCGGTATGGTGTTCCAGGACTATGCGCTGTTTCCGCACCTGAACATCGCCGACAATATTGGTTTCGGCCTGCGCAAGACCGCATCCGGACCGCGCGCGCAGCGCATCGAGCAACTCCTGGAGCGCGTCGGTCTCGCCGGGGCCGGGAACAAGTTTCCCCACGAAGCGTCCGGCGGACAGCAACAGCGCGTCGCCCTGGCCCGGGCCCTGGCGCCCGAGCCGCAGCTCCTGCTGCTCGACGAGCCTTTCTCCAATCTCGATGTGGATCTGCGCGAGCGACTTTCCCTGGAAGTACGCGAAATCATCAAGGACGCTGGAATCACCGCGGTACTGGTCACGCACGACCAGCACGAGGCGTTCGCGGTCGCCGACTGCATCGGCATCATGCACCAGGGCCGCATTCAACAGTGGGACACGCCTTACAACCTCTATCACCGCCCATGCAACCGCTTCGTCGCCGACTTCGTCGGGCAAGGCGTGTTCCTCGCCGGCGTGGTGCTCAATCCGCGAGAAGTGCAAATCGAACTGGGGCAGCTCACCGGCAGCATCCCCACCGAATGCGGGGCCGGCTGCGCCCGCTGCGCGCGCGCTTGTCGCGTCTCGGTGCTGTTGCGGCCGGACGATGTGGTGCATGACGACGCTTCGCCCATTCAAGCCGAGGTGGTCGCGAAGGCGTTTCGAGGGGCCGAGTTCCTCTACACCTTGCGCCTACCCAGCGGACAACGCCTGCTCTCGCTCGTGCCTAGCCACCACAATCACGCCATCGGCGAGAAGATCGGCATCAAGCTCGACGTCGATCATGTGGTGGTGTTCCGCGACGGCATTTGAGTACTACAGCCCGCGCGCGGACCAGCGAACCTAAGGTCAAGGCTCAACGCGCAGCTGCGCCGCGTGCAGCAGTACATAGTGGGCACAACGCCCTTTGGCCCGGTCCCCGTCATCGCTGACGATGATGACCATGTGGGTGCCCTCGATGATGGCCGGGCTGATTCCCTCGGCGTGTTCGAAACCCGGCAGACCGTCAATCGCGACGCGGCGCGCGGGCTCACTCGGTGCACCGCTCCAAAACCAAAGTCCGAAGTGCTCCCGCAGGCGCGCTGCCGGCCCGCCGATGATCAGGTAGCCATTCAGTGCAGGCATGTAGGCCATGCCACGAATGCCATTGCCGCCCAGGTCCAAGGTTTCCAAGGTGGCCGAAACACTGGGTGAGGCGCCGGCGTCGAAGATAGCCCCAGGGTTGTCGACACTGGCAATGATAGCCCGGCCGTCCTGCAAAGGACTGCGAAAACCGATCAGCAGCCGCTGCTGATCTGGGCTGATGTCAATCGCCTCGATGTTCAGTCCGCCGTCGCTCTTGACGTCGCGAATCTCGGCCGCCGCTGCCAACAAGGGGTGCGCGGCTGTCAACGCCCGCTTCAATCCACCGGCCACGACGGACTCGACGATCCGCTCGCCTTCAATGCGCAAGCGCGCCAACCTGTCGCGCGATTTCTTCTCGTCGCCATCGCCGTCGCGCGAATGCGAGGTGAGCACGTAGACATGGCCCGCGCGGTCCACCGCGAGGCCCTCCAGGTCATCGAGTTTCCAGATGGCTTGGTCCCCTTCGAACCAACCCGGACTCAAGGTCGTGCTGCTAGTACGCCCTGCGGCATCCACGGAAACCAGGCTGAAAGGGTGCTGCTTTTCATCCTCCACCACCAGAAAGCGGCCGTCAGCAAGTTGCTGGATAGCCGAGGGTTCATAGACTCCGCTCAGGGGCAGGAACCGCACAGTCGGCGCTGAGATCATGGCCGTGGCACCGTCACCCGACCGTGGGGCCGGGGCATACCACGCGGCGAGCGACGAATCGGGCCGATGCGAACACTTTTTTCGGTGGCCCGCACGGCGTCGAGTTTTACTGCACGAATAATCATTCTTGCCCTCCGAGTTAGAATGCTTGCTAACGGTGCACGTCAGCGCGTGACTATCATTGCCGTCACGATGTCCTGCACATCCTTGTGGACTCGGTGGCACCACCGATGAAGTCCTACACCGAGATGAGCGCGAACGATGCGGTCCGGTCGCAGAATGCTGCCAGTGCCCTGCGTCCCCCAGCCGAGCAGCGAGGCCCTCAGGCCGCCTGAGCCTCGAAACCGGCCCGGCTGATCGCCGCGGCGATGCTCTCGGGCGATACCTGGGCCGGATCGTATTCGACCTCGGCGCCTCCTGGCGATAGGGTTACCGTCGCCTCACTTACTCCCGGCAGGGCCTTGATGACACGGGTGACGCTGCTGGCGCAACCGCCGCAGGTCATACCTTGCACCGCGAATTTCTGCAACATGATGGTTCCTTTCAGAACTTGGGCGGCCGCCAGCGTTTGAGGAGCAGCGCACTGGTGACGACCGACACCGAACTCATCGCCATCGCGCCGCCGGCCAGGCCCGGACTGAGCCAGCCGAAGGCCGCGAGGGGAATACCCAGGACATTGTAGATGAAGGCGAAGAAGAGATTCTGCCAAATTTTTCGAACCGTCGCGCGCGACAGGTTCATGGCCGCGATCACGCTGCCCAGGTCGTTGCGCAGCAGGGTCACGTCCGCGGTCTCCAAGGCGCTGCCGGAACCCGCGCCCATGGCAAAGCTCACATCGGCCTGGGCCAGAGCCGGCGCATCGTTGATGCCGTCGCCCACCATGCCGACACGCAAGCCCTGTGCCTGCCAGGCTTTGATCGCCTCGGCTTTGGCCTGAGGCAGCAAGCCCGCCTGGAATTCGGTCAGACCCGCCGCCCGAGCGACGGCCGAAGCCGTCGCAGCATGGTCCCCGGTCAACATGACCACGCGGGAACCGGCGCGCTGCAGGGCCTCGACCGCAGGCCGCACTCCTGGACGCAAGGTGTCGGCAAGGGTCAGCCAACCTAGAAGATCGCCATTGCGCGAAACCCCGACGACGGTCTGCCCCGCGTCTTGCCACGCCTCGATCCGGGCGCTGTCGAAGCTCACACCATGGTCGGCGAGGTAGCGCGGCGAACCCAGGCGCACGGTGTCCGCCTGCTGCCGCGCGGCGACCCCCATGCCAGCGGTGGTGCGGTGATCCTCGACCGCCGAGGGCACGACGCCACGCTGCTCGGCGTAGGCCAGAATTGCCTTGGCCAACGGGTGTACGGTGCCCTGCTCCAGGCCAGCAACAAGTGCCAGAAGCTGTGCTGCATCGCTTGCACCCAGCGGATAGGTGCCGGTCACCTTGGGGGCACCCTCGGTAAGCGTTCCGGTCTTGTCTACCACCAGCACATCGACTCGCTGCGCGTGTTCCAGCGCCGCGGCGTTGCGAATCAGTATGCCGGCCTGGGCGCCGCGTCCGACTCCGACCATCAGCGCGGTCGGTGTGGCCAGACCCAATGCGCAGGGGCAGGCGATGACCAGCACCGAAACGCCACGCACCACGCCGGCGATGAAATCACCACCCAGCCACCAGGTCAGCACCCAGGTCGTCAAGGCGATGACCAGCACCACCGGGACGAAGACCGCGGCGACCTGATCGACCAGGCGCTGCACCGGGGCCTTGGAGCCCTGTGCGGTCGCCACCAGCCGCACGATCCCCGCCAGCAACGTTTGGCTGCCGACCGCGGTGGCCACGCAGCGCAGGCTACCGGCCTGGTTGAGGGTGCCGGCGAAGACCGTGCTGCCGGGGCTCTTTTCCACCGGCAGGCTTTCACCGGTCAGCATGGATTCATCGATGCTGGAACTACCTTCCTCGATCCGGCCGTCGATCGGCACCACATCGCCGGCGCGAACCAGGTAGCGGTCTCCGGGGCGCACCACGGCCACCGACACCTCCTCGATCCGACCCTCATGTTCCCGCTGCACCGTCGCCGGTTGCAGGCGCATGAGACTGGTGAGTGCCTCGGCGGTGCGCGCCCGCGCTCGGGCTTCGAGCAACTTGCCCAACAGCACCAGGGTGATGATGGCCGCACTCGCTTCAAAATATAGCTGGCCGCCAGGTGCGTCCGCCAGCCAGACGTAGAGGCTGAAGCCATAGGCCACCGAAGTGCCCAGGGCGACCAACACGTCCATGTTGGCGCTGCCGCCCTTCAGGCTTGACCAAGAGCCCCGATAAAAGCGACGTCCAACCCAGAACTGCACCGGTGTTGCCAGAAGGAACTGCAACCAGCCGGGCAACATCCAGTCGTGCCGATCCAGTGCCATGGCCGCCATGGGCAATACCAAAGGCAGTGTGAGCAAGGCGGCCAGCCAGAACTCGGCGAGGGTGGTGTCTTCCTTGCCGGAGCTTGAGTCGGCGAGCGCCGCCGCGGCGTCCGCCGCAGGCGTAGCACCGTAACCAGCGTCCCGAATCATGCCAACAATGGCCTCGACATTGCTTCGGGCCGGGTCGAACTGCACGTGCGCGGTTTCCGTGGCGAGGTTCACGGCCGCACTCACGCCCTCGCTGCGGTTGAGAACCTTTTCGATGCGCGCGGCGCAAGCGGCACAGGTCATACCGGCAATGCGCAGATCGACCGTGGCGCTCACAGTCTTGCTGGCCGCCACACTCATCTCAGTCCACGCGGCGAAGCTGCGGAAAGAGAATCACGTCCCGAATCGATGGGCTGTCGGTCAAGAGCATCACCAGGCGGTCCACCCCTATGCCTTCGCCAGCCGTGGGCGGCAGTCCGTATTCCAGGGCGCGGATGTAGTCGGCGTCGTAGTGCATGGCTTCGGCGTCGCCGGCTTCCTTTTGCCTCGCCTGTTCCATGAAGCGCGCGGCCTGATCTTCGGGATCGTTCAGCTCGGAGAAGCCGTTGGCCATTTCCCGGCCGGTCACGAACAGCTCGAAGCGGTCGGTGATGGCGGGGTTGGCGTCGTTGCGCCGCGCCAGGGGCGAGACCTCTTGCGGATAATCGATGATGAAGGTCGGGTCAAACAGTTGCTCTTCGGTGGTTTCCTCGAAGAACAGCAGTTGCAACTCGCCCAACGTGGCGCCGTGCTTGATTTCCACTTTGCGCGCGGCCAACTGCCCGACCAGGAACCCCGCGTCATCGAGCTGTTGCAGGTTCCATTGCGGGTTGTACTTGGCGATCGCTTGCGGCATGGTCAAGCGGTCGAAAGGCCGAGCGAGATCCATGCTGCGCCCCTGGTAGTTCACCACTGTGCCGCCCAAGACCTTTTGGGCGACTTCGCGGAACAGGGCTTCGGTGAGGTCCATGAGGTAATGGAAATCCTGGTAGGCCTCGTAGAACTCAATCATGGTGAATTCCGGATTGTGGCGCGTGGAAATACCCTCGTTGCGGAAATTGCGGTTGATCTCGAAGACCTTTTCCATGCCCCCCACGACCAGGCGCTTAAGATAGAGCTCGGGCGCGATGCGCAGGAACAATTCCATGTCCAGCGCGTTGTGGTGCGTGACAAACGGCCGAGCCGCGGCACCTCCAGGAATGGGGTGCATCATCGGCGTCTCGACTTCGAGGTAGTCCCGCTCGACGAAGAACTCGCGAATGCTCTGCAGAATTCGCGAACGCGCCCGAAATACGCGCTGCGCGTCGGGGTTGGTGATCAGATCGAGATAGCGCTGGCGGTATTTCTGCTCGGTATCGGTGAGCCCGTGGAATTTCTCGGGCAGCGGGCGCAGCGCCTTGACCAGCAGCCGCAGCGCGGTAACGTGGACGGTGAGCTCGCCGGTGCGAGTCTTGAACAAGTGGCCCTCGACGGCGAGGATGTCGCCCAGGTCGAAGTGCTTGAAGGCTTCATAGCCATCCTCGCCGATCGCGTCCTTGGTGATGTAGGCTTGCAGTCGCCCGGAGACGTCCTGCAAGGTGGCGAAACTCGCTTTCCCCATCAGTCGCTTAAGCATCATGCGGCCGGCGAGCGCGACCACGATCCGGGCGGCTTCAAGTTCGGCGATTTCCTTCGCACCGTGCGCCGCGTGTAGATCCCCAGCCAGGGCATCGCGCCTAAAGTCATTGGGAAAAGCGTTGCCGCGGGCGCGCAGCGCGCCCAGTTTGGCGCGGCGCTCAGCGACGATCTGGTTTTCGTCCGGCGTTTCACTGGGAATATTGGCGTCGGTCATGGTGGAACTCGCAAGAAAAGGATGGCGGTCTAGACGCCTTGTTTGAGGCTGGCGGCAATAAAATCATCGAGGTCGCCATCAAGCACGGCTTGGGTATTGCCGACTTCATGGCCAGTGCGCAAGTCCTTGATGCGGGACTGATCGAGCACATAAGAACGGATCTGGTGACCCCAGCCGATATCGGTCTTGGAGTCTTCGAGCTTCTGCTGTTCGGCCTGGCGCTTTCTCAACTCCAGTTCATAGAGCCTGGACTTCAGCATCGCCATGGCCTCGGCGCGATTGCGGTGCTGCGAGCGATCGTTTTGGCATTGCACTACTATGTTGGTGGGCAGGTGCGTGATGCGCACCGCCGAATCGGTCTTGTTGATGTGCTGACCACCCGCGCCGGAGGCGCGAAAGGTGTCGATGCGCAAGTCCGCCGGATTGATATCGACCTGGATGGAATCGTCCACCTCGGGATAAGCGAAGACGCTGGCAAACGAGGTGTGCCGCCGCGCATTCGAATCAAAAGGCGACTTGCGGACCAGGCGGTGCACACCAGTCTCGGTGCGCAAATAGCCGAAGGCGTAATCGCCATTCACCTTGACCGTGGCGCTCTTGATGCCGGCAACCTCGCCAGGTGATTCCTCGAGCACTTCCACGGTCCAGCCTCGGCGCTCACAGTAGCGCAAATACATGCGCAGCAGCATCGAGGCCCAGTCCTGCGCTTCAGTGCCCCCGCTGCCGGATTGAATGTCGATGAAACAGGGGCTGGGGTCCATCGGATTGCTGAACATCCGGCGGAACTCCAGGTCCTCCACCAGCTTGACCAGCGCCGCCACATCGCTGTGCACGGCTTGCAGCGTTTCGTCGTCAGCCTCGCCTTTGGCAAGCTCGAACAGGCCCTCGGAATCCGCGATGCCGCTTTCGATCCTCTCGATCTGGTTCACCACGGTCTCGAGCGTCTTCTTTTCCCGTCCCAGCTCCTGGGCGCGCGTGGCGTCGCTCCAGATGGCGGGATCCTCGAGTTCGCGGCTGACTACGGCAAGTCGTTCGTGCTTGACCTCGTAGTCAAAGATACCTCCGCAACGCGCCGCAGCGCCGGCGCAGGTCGGCGAGGGTGTTGGCGATCAGGTTGACTTGTTCGGCTTCCATTTCCTGCGCGCTCCGTTGAGGCAAAGTGAACCGCGTATTATACGCCAGAGCGCCTCTTGGCCGACGGCCCAAACCCATTGAAAAGGCGCTTTCGTCCTAGCAGGCGCCCCGGCTTCTTGCTAGAATTGCCCCATTTTGCCAAGGATCAAGCCCGTCATGACCGGATTCGCAGCTCTTATGCTCACACGGTTCGCGCGTATCACCACGGCCCTTCTCCTCAGCATGTCGCTGGGGCTCGTGTTCTCGGTACCGGCACGGGCACAAGACCTGCAGGACATCAATCGGCTGATCAAGCAGGGGCAGCATGCCCAGGCACTCGACAAACTGAACGCTTACCTCACCGGCAAGCCGAAGGATCCGCTGGCGCGATTTCTCAAGGGCGTGGTGCTCACGGAGCAGGGCAAGACCAATGAAGCGATCAGTCTCTTCCAGGCGCTGACCGAGGAGTACCCCGAATTGCCCGAGCCCTACAACAATCTCGCCGTGCTCTACGCGACCAAGGGACAGTTCGAAAAGGCCAAGGTCTCGTTGGAAATGGCGATCCAAACCCACCCGAGCTACGCCACGGCGCACGAGAACCTCGGCGACATCTACGCCAAAATGGCCAGCGCGGCATACGACAAGGCGCTGCAACTCGATAAGAGTAATAAGTCGGCGGAGACCAAACTCTCTTTGATTCGTGACATGTTCCCGGCCAACGGCAAGCGCGATGGCGCGCGCGGCGCGCCGGTGAAGGAAGCGCGCAAGTCGCCGGCCAGCGCGAGCGCTCCGATCAGCGTGGCCAGCGCCACGCCCGATGCAGCGACGCCGGCGGCGGTCGCCAGCACGGCCGCTCCCGCGGCCAGCGCTCCGGCGAGCGTCGCGCCGGTGAGTGCGCCGGCAGCCATCCCCGCCAAGCCTTTGGCCGGCGCGAATGAAAGCGAGGCGGTATTGACCGCGGTGATGTCCTGGGCAAAAGCTTGGTCCGGCCGCGATCTCGAGGCCTACCTCGGATCTTATGTCGCGGATTATCACCCTCCAGGCGAAACGCATGACGCCTGGAAGTCTTCCAGGCGTGATCGAATTCTCGCGCCTAAGCGCATCAGCGTGGAGATTCTGAATCCCAAAGTGACGATGGTTGATGCCACGCACGCCAAGGTCAGTTTCAAGCAGGACTACAAGTCCGATCGCCTGTCGACCAGTTCGAGCAAGTCCCTGGCTCTGGAAAAGCAGGGTGGGCAATGGCGAATTAGCCGGGAGCAATCGGGCAAGTGAGCGCGAGCATGCGCCGGACCGCAATCCTCCGGCCCCGCTGCACGATCCGCCAAGGCGCGCGCGTGGCACGCCGGCCTTGGCCTTACCAGGGCGGCTCGATCGCCCCGCTCCCGGGTCGCCCGTGAAACTCCAGTCGCGCCTGCCGGGCGCCGGATGTGGGCGCCCCTCACTACTCGCCGCGCTGCTGGTCACCAGCCTGTCCGCCTGGGCCAATGAAGTCGAGCCCATGCTTTTGGGCGCCCTGCAAGAAATTCAGGCGAGTCGCATTCGCGCCGCGGAGCTGCAAGTCGATGAACTCCTGCGCCGCTTCCCCAATTTCCGCCTGGGACACCTGATCAAGGGTGATTTGCTGCTTGCCCACGCCCGCCCGCTCTCCGGCATGGGTGATGGGGCGCGGATCTCGGGTACGCGGATCGACGCCTTGCGCGCCGAAGCAGTGGCGCGCGCGCGGCGCGCCTGGGAGCCGCCCCCGCCTGGCGCGCTGCCGCGAGGTGTTTGGCAACTGGCCACGCACGAAAGGCACTTGCTGGTGGTGGACACCAGCACCTCCAGACTTTTCGTTTTCGAGAATCAGCAGGGCAAGCTCGAACGCGTCGCCGACTATTATGTGAGCATCGGCCGCCTGGGCGCCGGGAAGACGCGTGAAGGCGATCAAAAGACGCCGGTTGGGATCTATCACACCACGGGCAGCATTTCCCCGGCAAAGTTGACCGACTTCTACGGCAGCGGTGCCTTTCCGCTCAATTACCCCAACGAGTGGGACCGACGCCAAGGTCACGGCGGCCATGGCATCTGGCTGCACGGCACGCCCAGCGACACCTATAGCCGGCCGCCCTTCGCCTCGGACGGCTGCGTGGTACTGGCCAATCGTGAATTGGAGGAACTCGCTGCTCGTCTTGATGACGCCTCGATACCGGTGATCATCACGCCCCGACTGGAGTGGGCGGAGCCCGAACAAATCAGCGCCCGAACCAGCGAATTCCGGCGGGACTTCGAGGCTTGGCGCGACGACTGGGAGTCCTTGGACACCGAGCGCTACCTGCGGCACTACGCGCTCACCTTCCGCACACAGGGCAAGGATCTCGCCGCTTGGCGCGTGCATAAGCAAAGCGTCAACGCGCAGAAGCGCTACATCCGAGTGGGCGTCAGCAACCTGTCGGTCTTTCAGTATCCCGGCCATGACGCGCTTGCCGTAGTCAGCTTCGACCAGGACTACCAGAGCGACCAACTCAGCAACCGGATGCGCAAGGAACAGTACTGGCAGAAGCTCGATGGGCGCTGGCAAATCATTTACGAAGGCCCCGCCGCGGCACCGCTCACAGCGGTTGCGCAAGCGCGCGGAGGCTTGATCAAGGTCGCGGCCAAGTGGTCGCGCAAACCACCCAAGACCAAAAGGAGTTGATGGATGAAGTTTTTCGAGACCCTCGCCGCCACGGCCCTGTTTTGTGCCAGCACGATCGCCCTGGCCGCGAATCCCCAAGTCGAGTTGCAGACCAGCGCCGGCACCATCGTGCTAGAGCTCTACCCCGAGGCCGCACCTAAGACGGTGGAGAACTTTCTCGGCTATGTCAAAAGCGGGCATTACGTGGGCACCCAGTTCCACCGCGTGATCAAGGGGTTCATGATTCAAGGCGGGGGGTTCACCAGCGAGTTCCAGCAAAAGCCCACGCAAGCGCCAATTCGCAATGAGGGCGAATCCAGCACCAAGGCAGGGCTCTCCAACCTGCCCGGCACCATCGCCATGGCTCGCACCCCGGACCCGCATTCAGCCGCGGCGCAGTTCTTTGTCAACGTCGCCAACAACGCGCCGCTCAACTATTCCGGCCCGAGCAACTGGGGCTACACCGTGTTCGGCAAAGTGGTCTCCGGCATGGATGTGGTCGCCAAGATCGCCGAGACCCCGACCGGACCCGGCGGCCCCTTCCCGCGCGACGTGCCCAAGGACAAGGTGGTGATCGAAAAAGCCAGCCTGCGCAATTCCGACAAATAGGACAACCATGGTCATTCTGCACACTTCATTGGGCGACATCACGCTCGAACTCGACACTGAGAAAGCCCCCCTCACCGTCCAGAACTTCCTGGACTACGTGCGCGAGGGCCACTACGACAACACCGTCTTCCACCGCGTGATCGACAACTTCATGATCCAAGGTGGCGGTTTCGCGCCGGGAATGCGCCAGAAGCCGACTCGGGCGACCATCGCCAACGAAGCCCAGAACGGGCTCAAGAACCACCGCTACACCATCGCCATGGCTCGGACACCCGACCCCCACTCGGCCAGCTCGCAGTTCTTCATCAACGTGGCCGACAACGCCTTTCTCGATTTCCGCAATGCCACACCGCAGGGCTGGGGCTACTGTGTTTTCGGCAAAGTCACCGCCGGGATGGATGTCATTGACCAGATCCGTGGCGTCAAGACCGGCTCGCGCTCCGGACACCAGGACGTGCCGGTGGACGATGTGCTGTTGCTGCGGGCCGAGGAAGTCGCGGCCTGAGCGCGTGCCGGCGCAACCGCGCCAGACTATTCGGTGCGGGTCCCGGCAACGCGGATAGCTCTGGCGCGGTCTGGTGACGACACTTTTTGTCTCCGACATCCACCTTGCCCCGGATCGGCCGGATCTCAGCGCCGCCTTCCTGAGCTTTCTCGGCGGCCCGGCGCGCGAAGCCTCGGGCATCTACATCCTGGGCGACCTCTTCGACGCCTGGCTGGGAGACGATGACTTGGCGCACCCGGCCTGGCGGCCGATCATTCAGGGTTTGCGCCATCTCAGCGATGGTGGCGCGGCCCTGCACGTGCAGCACGGCAACCGCGATTTCCTGCTCGGCGAAGCGTTTGCCCGCGCCTGTGGCGCGCGGCTCATGCCGGAGGCCGAACTCACCACCATCGAGGGCGAAACCACGCTCCTGATGCACGGCGACCAGCTCTGCACCGAAGACCACGCTTATCTTGCTTGGCGCAAGCAGGCGCGAGACCCAAGGTGGCAGGCGCAATTCCTCGCTCTACCGCTCGACCAACGCCGCCTGCTGGCCGCAGAGCTGCGCGCCGCCAGTAGCGCCCAGAAGGCGGAAAAGCCGGCCGAGATCATGGATGTCAACGCCCATACGGTGGCCGCCGCGCTGCGCGCCGCCGGGCAGGTTCGTCTGATTCATGGCCACACCCACCGGCCGGCGCGGCATGAGCATTCGATCGATGGGGTGCGCTGCGAGCGCTGGGTCCTACCGGCCTGGGGACCGCCGGGTGGTTATCTGGAAAGCACTCCGGGGGGATTGTGGCCGCGGCCCTGGCCATCCCCGACCGATTCGCGCTGAGGTGCGTCGGTGTTGTGTGCCTTCCCCGACCCCCTTCCAGGGGAAGGGGGTGAGTACGGTTCGCGGGCCCCGCCCGCTCCGGTGATTGGCTAGCGCCCCCTTCGGGCGGCCGGGCGGGGGGGTGACGAACCTTCCCCCCAGCCCCCTTCCAGGGGAAGGGGGTGAGTACGGTTCGCGGGCCCCGCCCGCTCCGGTGATTGGCTAGCGCCCCCTTCGGGCGGCCGGGCGGGTGCGCTTGATGTGCCTTTCCCCCGTTGCCGCGGAAGGACGCGGATCAGGTCGGCGGCTCGGCTAGCGCTTGCGTCAAATCCTCGACCAAGTCCTCAAGATCCTCGATGCCCACCGAAAGGCGGATCAAGGAATCGGCGATCCCCATGCTGGCACGACGCTCCGGTCCCATTTCGAAGTAGATCGTATGCGCTACCGGGATCGCCAGGCTGCGGGTGTCGCCAAGGTTACTCGACAGCACCACGACCCGCAGGCGATCAAGGAACTCGAAGGGATCGAATCCTGGTGCCAGCTCGAAACTCAGCAAGGCCCCTGGCGCCCGGAACAACTGCTGGCAGCGCGCGAACTGGGGATGTTCCGCCAGGCCCGGGTAATACACCCGCGCCACCGCCGGATGGTCCGCCAGGTGGCGCGCCAGACCGCCGGCGTTCTCACAGGCTCGCTCCATGCGCAATGCCAGAGTCTCGGCCCCCACGGCGATGTGGTGAGCCGCCTCGGCGGCGAGGCTGGCACCAAAATCGCGCAGGCCTTTCTTGCGAATCTGGGTAAGCCCCCAGACCGCCGGCTTGAGCTTGCGATAGCTATCGCTGATGTTGGGAAAGGCCGACCAGTCGAATAGGCCGGTGTCGGTGATGGCACCGCCCAGGGCATTGCCATGGCCGCCGATGTACTTGGTCAGGGCATTGACCACCAGGCTCGCCCCCACCTCGCGCGGGCGGAACAGATAGGGGGTGGTCAGGGTGTTATCGACCACGTACACCAGGCCGCGCGCCGCGCACAACTCGCCGATCGCTTTAAGATCGGCGATCTGGGTGCGGGGATTGGCGATGGTCTCGACGAATACCAGGCGTGTTTCCGGCCGCAGCGCCGCGGCGACGGCGGCTGCCGAGGTCGCATCGCAAAAGCTTACCGCCACGCCCTGGCCATCGAAAGTGTTGAATAGGCTATTGGTGTTGCCGAAGAGAAAGGCGCTCGAGAGCAGATGATCGCCCCGGCGCAGCAGGGCAAACAACGCGGACCCGATCGCTGCCATGCCGGTACCGAAACAGATCGTGCCGACGCCCTCTTCCATGGCGCTGACCTTGGCTTCCAAAGCGGCAACCGTGGGATTGGTCTGGCGCCCATAAACATAACCGCTGGCCTCACCCTGGAACACCCGGGCCAGCTCCTTGGCGCGCTGGTAGCCGAAGGCGACGGAGGTATGCACGGGCTTGTGCAAAGCCCCGTGTTCAACGCCGGCGAGACGATCGGAATGCAAAATGCGTGTGGTGAATCCGCGATCTTTCATTACTGAACCATAAGAAACAAAAAACCCGCCAGTGATGCCAAGCGGGTCGATGACGCGCTTTAGCAGTATTTATGAAGCGCCCGCAAGCTGACGGTCAAATCGGCGCATGGGTGCAACACTAATACCTGGGCCGCGGCGCGTCAAGGGAAAAGCTCCGCGGCAAGGCCACCGCGCGCTCAGCCGGTGGCCAGCAGGCGTTCGTCGCGGGTATCTTCCTCGGTTTCACCGCCACGCCTGCCATCGCGACCGCAAGCAAGACTGGTGAGGTAGTCGGCGGTGATGTCACCAGTGATGTAGCTGCCGTCGAAGCAAGAGGCCTCGAATTGGGACAGGCGTGGATTAGCTTTGCGCACGGCGGTCTTCAGGGCTTCGAGATCCTGGTAGATCAGAAGATCGGCGCCGATCTCGCGGCAGATTTCGGCATCGTTGCGGCCACTGGCGATCAGTTCCTCGCGGGTGGGCATGTCGATGCCGTAGACATTGGCATACCGCACCGGGGGCGCGGCCGAGGCGAAATAGACCTTGCGTGCACCTGCCTCGCGCGCCATCTGGACGATCTCGCGGCTGGTCGTGCCACGGACGATCGAGTCGTCGACCAGCAGAACCACTTTGCCGCGAAATTCCACGCCCACCGGGTTGAGCTTCTGGCGCACCGATTTGCGCCGAATCGCCTGCCCCGGCATGATGAAGGTACGCCCGATATAGCGGTTCTTCACGAAACCTTCGCGATACGGCAGATTCAGCCGCTTGGCCAGTTCCAGAGCCGAGGGCCGGCTGGAATCGGGAATCGGGATCACGACATCGATGTCGTTCGCTTCGGGCAGGCGGCGAATCTGCTCGGCCAACTGCTCGCCCATGCGCACTCGGGTTTCGTAAACCGAAGTACCGTCGATCATGGAGTCCGGCCGTGCCAGATAGACGAATTCGAAAATACACGGATTGAGCGTGGGGTGCTCGGCGCACTGGCGACTTTCCATGCGTCCCAGGAAATCAACCAGCACCGCCTCGCCGGGCTCGACATCGCGCTGCACTTCGAAGCCCAGGATGTCCAGCGCCACCGACTCTGATGCGATCAAATACTCGCTGCCGCCCAGGCTCTCCGAGCGGCCGATGATCAGGGGGCGGATGCCGTAAGGATCGCGGAAGGCCAGAAGCCCATAACCGGCGATGATCACGACCACGGCATAGGCGCCGCGGCAGCGCCGATGCACCCCCGCCACGGCGGCGAAGATCGCTTCGGTGTCGAGGCTACCCCGCGCGCGCGCCGCCACCTGCAGCTCATGGGCGAGGATATTGAGCAGCACTTCCGAATCGGAATTGGTGTTGACGTGCCTGAGATCGAGACGGAAGAGTTCCTGGCGCAGCGCTTCGCTGTTGGTGAGGTTGCCGTTGTGGCCAAGCAATACGCCGTAAGGGGAGTTGACATAGAAAGGCTGCGATTCGAGAACACTGGAGGCGGAACCCGCGGTGGGGTAACGCACATGGCCAATGCCGACGTTGCCTTCGAGCTCCCGCATGTGGCGCGTGCGGAAGACATCGCGCACCATGCCTTTGCCCTTGTGCATGTGAAACATGCTGCCCGACATGGTGGCGATACCCGCCGCGTCTTGTCCACGATGCTGGAGCGCGAGCAAACCGTCATACAAGAGCTGGTTGACCGGCGTGTGAGCCACGACCCCGATGATTCCGCACATCCCGCACCTCTTTGCGATTTTGGCGGCCTATCCTTGGAAAACGCCGCGGGCGCCATGTTCCGCGCCGGATGGACTTAAGTGCCTTGAAACTTGAGCCGCTTGTTCACTTCCTGGGGCAAGAGCGGACGCAAACCCAGTACCGCTACCTGCAAATGTGGCGCCAGCAGGGACTCCCGCCACCAGCGTTCCTGCGGAAGCTTGGTCAGCCCAGCCGCGAAAACCAGCACCAGCACGACCAGAACGCCCCGCATCAAGCCAAATATGACCCCAAGGCCGCGGTCCAGCCAGCCCAAGCCGGCGGCATGCAGCAGCTTATGCAGGATCAGTCCCAGCAGCCAGGCGACCAGCAGCACCAGGATCAGCACCAGCAGCATGCCCAAAAGGTAGCGCAAGGCGGGGTTCTGCACCCCGTCCGGCAGCAGCGTCCCCATATCGCCGCCAAAGACCACCGCCGCCACCAGCGCCACCACCCAGCCCAGCAGCGAAAGAATCTCCTTGACCACGCCGCGCCATAAACCCCACAGGGCGGAGGCGAGGATCAGGCCAAGGACCAGATAGTCGAATGCGGTCATGGCCGGCGATCAGGACAGAGGCACCACGATGCCGCTGTGCCCCTTGGCCTTGAGCTGAGCTCTGGCCGTTTCGGCCGCGTCCCGACTGGCGTAGGGGCCCACCCGCACGCGGTGGAGCTTTTCCTTGCTGGTTTCAACCCTTTCGGCATAGGCGAGGAATCCCGCGCTCTTCAGTTTCAATTGCAGTTCACCGGCGACCTTGCCATCAGCGTAGGCGCCCAACTGCACGACAAACTTGGAATCGGCCGCCTTAACCGGAACCGTGGGCGCGACCGATGCTTCAGGCTTGGAACCGTTCTTCAGGGGCTGCGGCGTGACCGGCTTGGGGCTTGCCACCAACGCAGTGGCGGGCGCCGAAGTCTTTGCGGCGGGAGGCGGGTTCATCGCGGCCTCCTGCTTCGGTATCTCGGCCTGCTTTTCGGGCAAGGCTGCCAGGGCCGCCGAGGCGCTTTCGGACTTGGCCGCGAGGGGTGCGGGCAAGACTGCGGTGGTCGCGTGCTTGCCGGTAGCCTCGGCCGCCGGTGAGAGCTGGTTGACGAACTTGCTGCCCTCGACCGCAGGAATCAGGATTTGCACGTCCTGCCCCAAAGGTTTGGGTTCGCTTTCGAGAAACAGGGGCACGATTACCGCCGCGGCGAGTGCGAGCACTGCCGCGCCGACGAGGCGCCGCCGGGCGCGACGTTTCTGGTCATCCACCAAGTCCTTGCGGTTTTCCGACATCTGGCTAGGGCAGTCTGGATTCGGCACGCCGGCTCAACACGGCGGCCACGGTAAGGAAGGAACCAAAGGTGACAATTCTATCAGCATCAGTCGCCTGCTCCCAAGCCAGGTCGTAGGCCGCGGCAATGCTGGCGCAGGTGGTCACTGCGCTCGGCGCGATGCCCGCGCTGGCGAGCGCCCGACCGAGATCCGCGGCCGAGGCACCCCGGGGCCCGGGCAGGTCGGCGACCAGCCAGCGATCGATGGCGCCTGCCATGGCCACAATCACCTCGGCGATATCCTTGTCGCGCAACATTCCGAACAGCGCCCAAGTCGTGCGGCCCGGGCTGCGCGCCCCGAGCGTGGCGGCAAGCGCTCGCGCCGCTTGCGGATTATGGGCGACATCGAGGATCAAGCTCGGCCGTCCGGGCAGCACCTGAAAGCGGCCCGGCCATTCCACGTTCAGGAGTCCCTGTCGCATCGCGCCGGTATCGACCGGCAGCACCCCGCCCAGACGCTCCACCGCCGCCAGCACCGCGGCCGCGTTGTCCAACTGATAGTGGCCGCGCAGCGCGGGCACGGGCAGACCGAAGCGCCGCAGGCCCGGGCCGAGGTAGTTCCAACGGTCGCCGAGCGCTTCGGCACGGAAATCCGGACCGGCCAGCCACAAGTCGGCCTCGATTTGCCGCGCCGCTGCGAGCACGCTTTGCGGCGGAAGGGGATCGCCCAGCACCGCGGGCCGCCCGGCGCGCAGAATGCCGGCTTTCTCGGCGCCGATCGCCTCACGGGTATCCCCCAGGTATTCGCGATGATCCACGTCGATGGCGGTCAATATCGCCAAATCGGCATCGAGCACGTTGACCGCATCCAGGCGACCACCCAGACCCACCTCCATAATCCACAGATCCAGTTCGGCGCGCGCGAAGAGCCAGATTGCGGCCAGAGTGCCGAACTCGAAATAGGTAAGAGGCAGATCACCGCGCGCCGCCTCGACCGCGGCGAACGCTTCGCATAGCGCCGCATCGCTGGCGACCACGCCTAGGAGACGCACCCGCTCGTTGTACCGCAACAGATGCGGCGAGGTGTAGAGACCGGTACGGTAATGCGCCGCACGATAGATCGATTCGAGCATGGCGCAGGTGGAACCCTTGCCGTTGGTTCCGGCAACCACGATCACTGGGCATTGCGGACGCAGCGCCAGCCGCTGGTACACGATGCGCACGCGATCGAGGCCAAGGGCGATGGTCTTGGGATGGAGGGTCTCGAGATGCGCCAGCCAATCGGCCAGCCGGCGGGGCGAAGTCGCTGGGCTCAAATGGCGGGGCGCGGTGGCGGCGGAGACCGGCGGCGACTCAAGCGGCCGGAGCGGGCTGCTTCTGCAACAAGGTCAGAAGCTGCGGCAGGCGATCGCGCAGTTGCCGACGATCGACGATCATGTCGATGGCGCCCTTTTCCAGCAGAAATTCGGCGCGCTGGAAGCCTTCGGGCAGTTTTTCGCGCACCGTCTGTTCGATCACTCGCGGTCCGGCGAAGCCAATCAGGGCTCCCGGCTCGGCGATCACCAGGTCGCCCAGCATGGCGAAGCTCGCCGATACGCCACCCATGGTCGGGTCAGTGAGCAAAGAAATGAAGGGCAGGCCAGCGTGGGACAACTGCTGCAGCGCCGCCGTGGTCTTGGCCATCTGCATCAACGAAAAAAGTCCCTCCTGCATGCGAGCGCCGCCGCTGGCGGCGATGCAAAGAAACGGCAGGCGCTGCTCGGCCGCGGTAGCGACACCCCGCACGAAGCGCTCACCGACCACCGAGCCCATCGAGCCACCAAGGAAATCGAATTCGAACACTGCCATCACCAGCGGCACGGCCTTGACCGAACCCTGCATCACCACCAGCGCATCGGTTTCGCCGGTTTCCTCGGTAGCGGCATCGAGCCGATCGGAATAGCGCTTGGAATCCTTGAACTTCAGACTGTCGATGGGAACGACTTCGGAGCCGATTTCGAAGCGCCCTTCGGCATCGAGCAACTGTTCGATGCGGGCGCGAGCGCGCATCCGGTTATGGTGATTGCATTTGGGGCAAACGTAGAGATTGTTCTCGAGATCGGTGCGGTACAGCACCGCCTCGCAGGCCGGGCACTTCACCCACAAGCCCTCCGGCACCGCTTTCTTGACCCCGGTGGAGGCCTTGATGCGGGGAGGCAATAATTTCTGGATCCAGCTCATGATCGCTCTCCATCTTCTGGGGGCAGGTCCAGCGCCCGGCGTATCCCCGCCAGCCACTCCGCGGCGCGCACCACCACTTCTGCTTCGGGTGCAGCCTCAATCTCCTGGACCAGGCGGCTGCCGATCACGACGGCATCGGCATGTTGCGCGATCGCCCTGGCGGTGGCTCCGTCGCGAATGCCGAACCCCACCCCCAGGGGAAGATGCAGGTGGTTTCGGATTACCGCGAGGTGGCGTCCGACATCGTCGGCATCGATATGCCCGGCACCGGTTACCCCCTTGAGGGAAACGTAATAGACGTAGCCGCGCGCCAGACGCGCCACCGCATCCATGCGCGCCGGCGAGGTCGTGGGCGCAAGTAGGTAGATCGGGGCGATGGCGCGGGCGATCAGGGCCTGGGCGAAAGCTTCGCTCTCTTCCGGAGGGTAATCGACCACCAGCACACCATCAACGCCCGCGCTGACCGCGGCATCAGCGAAACGCTCGACCCCCATGGCTTCGATGGGGTTGGCATAGCCCATGAGAACCACCGCGGTGTGCCCATTGTCACGGCGAAACGCGGCCACCATGGCCAACACCAGAGTCAGGCTGACGCCCTGGGCCAGGGCTTGCTCCGACGCGCGCTGAATCACCGGACCGTCGGCCATGGGGTCGGAAAACGGCACCCCAAGTTCCAGGATGTCCGCCCCGGCCCGCACCAAGCCGTGCATCAGCGGTGCCGTGAGCCCGGGCTGGGGATGCCCGGCAGTGATGAAAGGAATCAACGCGGTGCGGTCCGCGGATTCGAGTTGGCGAAACACTTCGGCGATGCGTTTCATGTTCTCAAAAGCTCAAGCCGGATTTTTCCGCCACGGTATGCATGTCCTTGTCACCCCGCCCAGAGAGGTTCACCAGCAGCACCTGGTCGCGGGGCAAGGTGGCGGCATGTTTGGCGGCATAGGCCAAGGCGTGGCTCGATTCGAGCGCCGGGATGATGCCTTCCAGTCGGCAGCAATCATGAAAGGCCTGCAAGGCCTCGGCATCGGTGATGCTCACATACTCCGCCCGCCCGCTGTCCTTCAACCAAGCATGTTCCGGGCCCACTCCGGGGTAATCGAGTCCGGCCGAGATCGAGTGGGTTTCGATGATCTGCCCGTTGTCGTCCTGCAAGAGATAAGTGCGATTGCCGTGCAAGACTCCCGGGCGGCCAGCGGTTAGCGAAGCGGCATGATGCCCGGTGGCGAGCCCCTCCCCCGCGGCTTCGACACCGATCAGGCGCACCGCCGTTTGTTCGAGGTACGGATAGAAGATGCCCATGGCGTTGGAGCCGCCTCCGACACAGGCGATCACTGCGTCGGGCTGGCGGCCAGCGACTTCCGGCATCTGCTCGAGGCATTCGCGCCCGATCACCGCCTGGAAATCGCGCACCATCATCGGATAAGGATGCGGACCGGCGACGGTGCCGATAATGTAGAACGTGGTTTCAACGTTGGTGACCCAGTCGCGCATGGCCTCGTTCAGGGCATCCTTGAGGGTCTTGGAGCCGGATTCCACCGGCACCACTTGGGCGCCCAGGAGTTTCATGCGATAGACGTTGGCGGCCTGGCGCTTGATGTCCTCCGAACCCATATACACCACGCAATCCATACCGTAGCGAGCGGCCACCGTGGCGGTCGCCACGCCATGCTGGCCGGCGCCGGTCTCGGCGATCACCCGGCGCTTGCCCAGGCGCCGCGCCAGCAGCGCCTGGCCCACGCAATTGTTGACCTTGTGAGCGCCGGTGTGATTGAGGTCTTCGCGCTTGAGATAGATCTGTGCCCCGCCCAACTGCTCGGACCAGCGCCGAGCGTGGTAGATCGGGCTGGGGCGCCCGACATAGTGTCTTAACTCGTAGGCGAATTCCTGGTGAAAACTGGCGTCGATGCGGGCGTTCCGGTACTGCACGCGCAGCTCTTCGAGTGCCGCCATGAGTGTTTCGGCGACGAAGACGCCGCCATAGGGGCCAAAATGCCCGCGGGCGTCCGGGTAATCATAATTCGCCATCAAGCACGCCCCGCACAAAGGCGGTGATGAGCGCCGGATCCTTGCGCCCGGGCGAAGCTTCCACGCCGCTGGAAACATCGACCGCCCAGGGTCGCACTTGACGCACTGCGGCGCTGACATTGTCCGGCCGCAAGCCGCCGGAAAGCACCAAGGGCAGGGGCAAGGAGGAAGGAATCAAGGACCAATCGAAACACGCTCCGGTCCCGCCGGGTGTATCCGCGCGATAGGTGTCGAGCAGCAGGCCGCGGGCGCGACCGTAGCGGGAGGCGTATTGTAGCAAATCGATCCCCGGCCTGACTCGCAGTGCCTTGAGAAATGGCTTGCCGAAGCTCGCGCAGAACTCGGCCCCTTCTTCGCCGTGAAACTGCAGCAGATCGATGGCGACCTTCGCCAGCACCTCCGTGACTGCCACGGGTTCCGGGTCGACGAAAAGCGCCACCGTGGTTACGAACGGCGGCAGCGCGGCGACGATGGCTTGCGCTTGGGCGATTTCGACCCAACGTTTGCTGGGCGCATAAAACACCAGGCCGATCGCATCAGCCCCGGCCTCGGCCGCGAAGCGCGCCTCGTCTGGGCGCGTGAGTCCGCAAATCTTAATCCGCGTCCGGCTCATGCGCTGTCCCTTGGCCATGCTTGGTCCTGGTGCACGCCGGGCATCCAGGGCCAGGGGCGAAGCGTCTGCGGTAGGCCCCATTCGTTGGGGAAATCACCGCCGATCAGGTACAGCCCATCCGGCCCGAAAGTCGGCGCAGCTCGGGCGCGATCACGCGCGCCCAGCACTTCGCCCAGCCACTGCGGCGGGTGGCGTCCATTGCCGACATGGACCAAAGAGCCCACGAGATTACGCACCATGTGATGAAGAAAAGCATTGGCGCTGAAAGAAAACACAAGGTACTCGCCCTGCCGCTGGATGTCCACGCGGCGTAGCTCGCGCACTGGGGTCTGCGCCTGGCATGCGGCGGCGCGGAAGGCGCTGAAATCATGGCGCCCGGACAGCAATGTGGCCGCGGCGCGCATCGCTTCGAGATCGAGGGGCCGATGGTACCAGCCCACTCTTCCGGCTTCGAGGCCGGGGCGCACCGCGCTGTTCTGCAACAAGTACTGATAGTGCCGACCCGTAGCCGAGGCACGGGCATGGAAGTCGCCAGACACCGCAGTCGCCCAAAGTACCGCCACGCCCCTTGGCAACAGCGCATTGACGCCGCGCACCCAAGCGCTTCCTGGCCGCTGGACCGTGGTATCGAAATGGACGATTTGCAGCCGAGCATGCACCCCGGTATCGGTGCGGCCGAGGGGATGGGTGCGCAGCGATTCGCCAGCGATCTGCCGCAGCGCCATTTCGAGAGCGTCTTGCACGGTCCGGCCGCAAGGCTGCGATTGCCAACCCAGAAACGCGCGCCCGTCGTATTCGATGCCCAGGGCCCAGCGCTGCTTCAGGCTCATGACAACTAAGGCCTCAGAAGGCTCGCCCGAGCGCCAGACCCAGGCCAAAGATAAGCACCAGAAAAAAGCACAGTCTTCGATCACCTGGCCCCATCGCCACCAGCGCCGGCAGCACTGGCAGAACCACGGGCGCGGGCGACTGGGATTCGCGCAAGATCCGCCAGTGGTCGCGCCCGCGCATGGTTTCCAATTGCTGGAGGGTCAGGGCGAGGCGCAGCGAGAAGCGCTTGCCCGTTGCGCCGAAATGCCGCAGCCAACCTTGCAGTCCGGCGAGACGTTCGGGCAAATTCAGGCTGCCTGGGAGCGCGGCGTAGAGCAGGATCACCACCATGACCCTGAGGGTTTGGGCCAGAGCGAGCAACAAGCCCTCGCGGCTGGGCAGATATTCCGGCAAGCGTTCGGCCAGGGGGACGCCGGGCACCGGCCCAGCCATGAACACCAAGGTCGCGAGCAGCAGCCATTTCATGCGCCACCACTGTTGCAGCGCGCGCCGCAGCACCGCCATCAGCCCATGGCGCGCGAAAGCAAAAGCCAGATAGCAACTGGCCACCAGCGCAGCCTCCGGTGGAGCGAATATCGACGCGGCCGTTGCGCCCAGAAAGAAGGCCAGGAGGACGGGCATGGGATGGTCGATGCGCACGCGCAGTCTCGATCAATTCGCGCCTCAGCGACCGCAAAAAATCGCCGGTGGGGGAGACCGCCCGCCGGCCGAATTGCGAATCGCGGCTAGTGCAAGCGATCGAGCATCGCCTGCGCTTCTTTCTTCTGTCCCTCGTCGCCTTCGTGCAGGACCTCACGCAGAATCTCCCTCGACCCTTCGATGTCCCCCATTTCCTGGTAGGCCTTGGCCAAGTCGAGCTTCGTCGCTGCGTCATGCCACTGGCCATCGAGTACCGAAGGCGTGGGGTCTTCAAAGGGAATTCGATCGGGGTCGAAACTCAGATCCAATTTGTCGAGATCGAGGCCGGCGGTGGTCTGCGCCGCGGCTGCTGGCGCCGAAGCACGCGCAGCGACTGCGGGGACGGGAGCGGGCGCAGCGGCGGGAGCCGGTGCTCCACCCGCCATTGCCAGCTCCGGTTCCGCGATACGGATTTCAGGCAACTTCGGTTCCACCGCGGCGACCGGTGCGGATTTGAAGCTGGGCTCATCCCAGTCGAGATCGTCGAGCTTGACGGTGTCGTCCAGGCTCGGCCTCGAGGTGGTTGTCGGCGGTTGCGTGGGTGCCACGGTGCGGGGCGCCAGATCATCGAGGCTGAAGTCCAGCGACTCGAATTCCTTGATCGATGTGCTCTTGGCGGAGGGCGCCGGTATTTCCTCCGGCGCCAGGGCCGGCGGCACGGTGAAGGTTTGGGTACGCTCGGGAGCGAATCTGAGTTCGGGCATCACCGCAGCGCCTAGGGGCTGCGCGGGGACGAGCGTATCTGCCTCGTCGGGTATGATCGGCGCCTCGGTGGCCGGCTCACTCACGCCTTCGGCAGCAGCGTAAAGGGCGTTCTTGGGATCAAGCTGACGACCCAGGGCAGCCGCCTTTTCCCAGGCCTCGCCCTGGCCCTTGGACACGCCGTAGAACTCTTGCGCGAGGGTCTCGAAGGCGGTGACCTTGTTGTGCTGCGCTTGGATTTCCAGCAGCTTGAGGTAGACCTCCTGGCGATTGGGATCCTTCTGCAGCGCATCGCGAAGGATCTCCTCCGCTTGGGCGTCACGCCCGTAGGCGAGATAGACCTCGGCTTCGGCGATCGGATCGACTTCGTCGGTGTCGATATTGCCCAGGCCCTGACGGCTGAATCCGGTAGTCAACGAGTTGTCGCCGGTGTTGACCACGCCGCCGCCGGTATTGCCAAAGACGGTGTTGGTCTTGATGTCGGTGCCAGTGAGGATGCTGTCTTCGTAGCTGGTGGCCGGACGGCGTCGACGCGCCGCGAGCACGGCCCAGACGCCGCCCAGGGCGGCGATTGCCGCGCCACCACCTAGAACCATCATCGGGTCGGCAAACAGATCCTCGTACCAAGCGGGCTCTTCGACGGGCTGCACCGGCGCCTTGGCGACTGCCTTGGCCGGCTGGGCGGGCTTGGGTGGCGCCACCTTGGGCGCGTCCTCGGCCTTGGGGGTCTCGGCCGCCTTGGGCGGCTCAGCCGGTGTTGCTTCGACTTTGGGGGGCTCTGCCTTGGGCGGCTCCGGCTTGATTTCAGGCTTGGGCGCTTCGACTGCTTTGGGCGCCACCGGCGCGACCGCGACTTGCGTCGGCGCGGGAACCGGCGCGGCGACCGGTTCGGGCTTGGGCGCCGCCTTGGCGGCTTGGGCGACTTGTTGCAGTTCGGAGAGTTCTTTGTTCTTCAGATCGACGAGCTTCTGCAAATCCTTGACGGTCTTTTCCAGATCGGTAACCCGCGCGTTGGCTTCGCGCAGCGCTCGTTCGCCGGCTGCCGCATCCTCGGCGACGGCCGCGGCGGCGGCTTTGCCCTTGCCTTTGCCGGTCTTGCCGCCCGCCGCCCCATCGGCCCGCGAAACTCGCAATTGATCTCCGGCCGGCGCGGCCACCGCGGTGTCTACCACGGCGGTGGTGATGCGGCCGCTCGCGGCTTGCCCCATGCCTTCGCTTTGTGAACTACTGGGCGCACCCGCCACACGATCACGATAGCTGCGCCAATCAGCGGCCTGGATACGCACCAATTTGGTCGCGTCGTTGCTGGCAATCGCGGCGACTTGATCCGCGCCGGGAACGTTGATCGCCTGTCCGGTGCGCAGGCGGTTCATGTTCTTGCCGTCGAAAGCGCCCTGGTTGCTCTGGAATAGGGCGACCAGCATTTGTTCAAGCGTGACACCTTCCGGTTTCACCTGACGCGCAATCTTTCCCAGCGTGTCGCCCTTTTTGGTGGGACCATACTGGTTGCCCTCCGCCGCTGATTCGGGAGCCGGCGTGCCTTCAATGGGAGCGGCGACGGTTGCCGGGGCGGTGGTGGTAGCGGGCGCCTCCACCGTCAGGCCACGCGGTGCCGCAGCGGGTGCGGCCACCGGCGCAGCGGCGGCCACTGCTGCCGGCGTGGGGTTGTATCCGGGCGGATCGAGCAGGAAGGTGTATTCGCGCAACAGGCGCCCCGCTGCCCAATTCACCTCGAGCAGCAAGTCGACAAAAGGTTCATTGATCGCCTGGGTGCTGCTCAGCTTGACCACCGCGCGGCCTTCTTTGCTGCGATCGACCGCGACCTTGACCCGCCCGAGCGCTGCTTGGTACTCCAAGCCGTTCTGGCGGTACGCCGCCGGGTCGGCGATTTTCGCGGCAAGGCTCTCCAATTCCTCCTTGCTCGCGGAAACGATCTCGACTGTGGCCACCAATGGCTGGCCGAGTCCGGAACTGACCACCAGCTTGCCCAGTGCCACCGCCAATACCGGTGCGGGGAGCGCAAGCACTCCTGCCAAAAGACCGTACGAAATAACTGGTTTGAGCCTCATGCCTTCCCCTGGAGCTTTCTCCTATGAAGCTAAATTAACATCATGGAGTTAGGCTTGCAAGCTAATCCACGTTATTAGAAAACGAATTTGCCCTTTCCAGGCCCTTCCCTCAGCTCCACGGCTTTGGTGCCACGGATTCCAAGGATTCGCCCCAACCGGGGGGCAACCACGATCACTGGAGGCGCCGGCGATCGGAAACCGCAATATCTAGGGGCCCGGCGCCCCGTGCGGAATACACCTGCGGGCCCGCCCCAAGGTGAGCCGAACCGCCATCACCGCAAGCCCAATGTGGCCTACGGTGTTGCAAAAGTGCCCGCCTAAAGGCCCGCCATGGCGGGCCGCACAACCTGCGGCCCGGTCCGGGAGCTTGGTTCCGCGTCGCGATCGGAGCGGCACCCCACAAACAGTTTCATGCCAATGTATTCAAACCTGGCCTTCGAGCAGGATGCGCAGCATGCGGCGCAGGGGTTCCGCCGCGCCCCAAAGCAGCTGGTCGCCAACCGTGAAGGCGGCGAGGTACTCATCGCCCATCGCCAGTTTGCGCAAGCGTCCGACGGGTACGTGCAGACTGCCGGTGACCGCGGCGGGCGTCAGTTCCTTGATGGTCGTGTCGCGCTGGTTGGGCACGACCTTGACCCAGTCGTTGGCGGTCGCGATCACATCCTCCAGATCGGCCAGGGGGGCGGCTCTGCGGAGCTTGATGGTCAGCGCCTGGCTGTGGCAGCGCATGGCGCCGATGCGCACACACAGGCCATCGATGGGAATCGGCCGAGGGCCGCGGCCGAGGATCTTGTTGCCTTCAGCGCCGCCTTTCCATTCCTCGCGGCTGAGACCGTTGCCCAGATCCTTGTCGATCCAGGGAATGAGACTGCCGGCAAGGGGTACGCCGAATTGCGCGGTGGGGAAGGCTTCGTCGCGCAGAATGCCGGCAACTTCCCGATCGATCTCCAGGATCGCCGAGGCCGGATCGTCAAGCAGCGGCTTGGCCACGCGATGCGCCTCGCCCATCTGCTGAAGCAATTCGCGCATATTCTGCGCGCCCGCGCCGGAAGCGGCCTGGTAGGTCATGGCACTCACCCACTCCACCAGATCGTTTTGGAACAGGCCACCCAAGGCCATGAGCATCAGGCTCACCGTGCAATTGCCTCCGATGAAGTCCTTGCGGCCGTGGGCCAGCGCTTCATCGATCACTTGGCGGTTGACCGGGTCGAGGATGATCACCGCGTCGTCCTTCATGCGCAGCGTGGACGCGGCGTCGATCCAGTAACCCTTCCAACCCGCCGCGCGCAACTGCGGAAAGATCGCATTGGTGTAATCGCCACCCTGGCAGGAAATGATGACTTCCATGGCCTTGAGCGCGGCAACATCGTTGGCGTCCTTGAGCGGCGCGGTCTCCTTGCCGATCGCCGGCCCCTTGCCACCGACTTGAGAAGTGGTGAAGAACACCGGCTCGATGAAGTCGAAATCGCGCTCTTCCTGCATGCGCTGCATCAACACCGAACCAACCATACCGCGCCAACCCACCAGACCAACTCGTTTCATAGTGCACCCGTCTTGCGAAACTGCCTCCTGAATCGCGGGGAATCGCCCTCGCCCGTTATCTGTCACCAAACCCGCGCCAGCGCTTCTCGCGAACGCGCTGGTCAGCGCTGCGCGTCACCATCGCTCCCACTGCACAAGTGGCAGCCCATGCGCCGTCCCGGTTCACTCGACCAGGCCCGCCCAGTCGCACTGCCTACCTTCGACCGAGCGCGGTTCGAACAGCGCCGAGGGAAACGCTGAATCAAGCCGTCACAACGGCCAGGGCCAGCGTCCAGTCTCTTGAACTTCCGGAATTTCGGTTCTCGCCGAAATCACCAATCCTGCCCTAATCAGCGTCTCCGGAGGTCTTGAGCGCTGCGAGTACCGCGTCACCCATGGCACGGGTCCCGATTACCTGCTCCGCGCCCAGAGCAATGTCGGCGGTGCGCCGCCCGGCCGCCAGAGCCGTGCGCACCGCGCCCTCGATACGCGCGGCAAGGTCCTGGCGATCGAAGCTGAAGCGGAACATCATCGCCAGCGACAGAATGGTCGCCAGCGGGTTGGCCTGATCCCGCCCGGCGATGTCCGGGGCCGAGCCGTGGCAAGGCTCATAGAGCCCTTTATTGTTGGCGTCGAGCGACGCCGAAGGCAACATGCCGATGGAACCAACAAGCATCGAAGCCTCGTCGGAGAGAATGTCGCCAAAGAGATTACCGGTGACGATTACGTCGAATTGTCTGGGATTCCTCACCAATTGCATGGCGGCGTTGTCCACATACATATGCGAGAGCGTCACCTCGGGGTAGGCCTTGGCTTCATCGCTGACGATCTCCCGCCAGAACAGGCTGGTCTCCAGCACATTGGCTTTGTCCACCGAACAGAGCCGTCGCCCCCGTCGGCGCGCCGCTTCGAAACCGACCCGCGCGATGCGACGGATTTCCGATTCGGCGTAATGCATGGTATCAAAGCCCTCGGCTTCCCCCGCGGCGTTGTCGCGTCGGCCGCGCGGCTGGCCAAAGTAGATGTCGCCGGTGAGTTCGCGCACGATCAGGAGGTCGAGCCCCGAAACCACTTCGGGCTTCAGCGTGGACGAGGCCACCAGCTCGGGATAAAGGATCGCCGGGCGCAGATTGGCGAACAGCCCCAGCGCTTTGCGTATACCCAAGATGCCCTGCTCCGGGCGCACGGCGCGCGGCAGCGTGTCATACCGCGGCCCGCCGACCGCGCCCAGCAAGATCGCTTCGGCCGCCTGTGCAAGCCGCTGGGTCGATTCCGGGAAAGGATCGCCCTCGGCATCATAAGCCGCACCCCCCAGGTGGCCGCAATCGAGTTCGATCTTCTCGCCCTCCGCCCGAAAGAACTCCAGGACTCGCACCGCCTGGGTGACGATTTCCGGCCCGATCCCGTCGCCGGGAAGAATGGCGATCTTCATGGCTCAAAACAACCAGGGTTGTTCCGCCCGGCGCCGCGCTTCGAACTCACGGATTACCTCGGCGTGTTGCAGGGTGAGCCCGATGTCGTCGAGCCCATTGGTCAGGCAGTGTTTGCGGAACGGGTCGATCTCGAAGCGCAGGGTTTCGCCGTCGGGCAGCACCACCCGTTGTGCCGGCAGATCGACCTTCAGGCGAAAGCCCGGACTTGCCTCAGTGGCCCGGAATAGCCGCTCGACCGTTGCGCTGTCGAGCACGATGGGCAGCAGTCCGTTCTTGTAGCAGTTGTTGAAGAAGATGTCGGCGAAGGACGAGGCGATCACCGCGCGAAAGCCGAAATCGGCCAGCGCCCAGGGCGCATGCTCACGACTGGAACCACAACCGAAATTTTCCCGTGCCAACAGAATGCTGGCCCCCAGATAGCGCTCCTGATTGAGCACAAAATTCGGGTTGCGCGGTCGCCGTGCCTGATCCATGCCCGGCTCGCCGCGGTCGAGGTAACGCCACTCGTCGAACAGGTTCGGACCGAAGCCCGATCGCTTGATCGACTTCAAAAACTGCTTGGGAATGATCGCGTCGGTATCGACATTGGGCCGATCGAGCGGGGCAACCAATCCCTGATGTTGCGTGAACGCCTGCATGTCTCGCTTTCTACTGAGGCTTGTCTTCCTTGTCCTTGGACTTCTTGGTGGCGGCATCTTGAATCTTGCCGCCGACCTTCTCGACATCCTTGCCCACGCCGGCCACGGTGTTGCAGCCGGCAAGCGCCAATCCGAAAGCGGCAAGCACCGCCAGACTCAATAAACGCACGTTCATGATCACTCCTCTGAGCACTCAGACAACTTCCCTGACATCGACGAACCGCCCGGCGATCGCGGCCGCCGCCGCCATCGCCGGACTCACCAGATGGGTGCGCCCGCCAGCGCCCTGGCGGCCCTCGAAATTGCGATTCGAGGTTGAAGCGCAACGTTCGCCCGGTTCCAGGCGATCATCGTTCATCGCCAGGCACATCGAGCAGCCGGGTTCCCGCCACTCGAAACCCGCGGCGAGAAAAACCTTATCCAGCCCCTCGGCCTCGGCCTGGGTCTTGACCAGACCGGAGCCGGGCACCACCAGAACTTGGCGCACGTTATCCGCCTTGCGCCGCCCGCGTGCCACTGCCGCCGCCTCGCGCAGGTCTTCGAGGCGCGAGTTGGTGCAGGAACCGATGAACACTTTGTCCACCTTGATGTCAGTGATCGGCATGTTGGGAGTGAGCCCCATATAGGCGAGCGCCCGTTCCATGGCCTCGCGGCGCACGGGGTCGGCTTCCTTCCTGGGATCGGGCACCTTGCAGCTCACGCTCGCCACCATTTCGGGTGAAGTGCCCCAGGTAACCGCGGGCTTGATTCGCGCCGCATCGAGTTCCAGCACCCGATCGAAGACCGCGTCGGCGTCGCTGTTGAGGGTACGCCAATAGGCCACGGCGCGCTCCCAATCAGCGCCGCGCGGCGCGAAGGGCCGTCCCTGTACATACTTGATGGTTCGATCGTCCGCCGCCACCATGCCGGCGCGGGCACCCGCTTCGATCGCCATGTTGCACAGAGTCATGCGGGCTTCCACCGACAAGGCGCGGATGGCGCTGCCGGCGAACTCGATGGCGCAGCCAGTGCCGCCTGCAGTGCCGATTTCGCCGATCAACTTCAGGGCGATGTCCTTGGCCGTGCAGCCGCGCGCAAGCACGCCCTCGACCCGGACCAAGAAGCTCTTGGCTTTCTTGATCAGCAAGCACTGCGTCGCCAACACGTGCTCGACTTCCGAGGTGCCAATGCCGAAGGCCAGCGCGGCCAACGCCCCGTGCGTGCTGGTGTGTGAATCTCCGCAAACCACGGTCATACCCGGCAGGGTGGCGCCCTGCTCCGGGCCGATCACATGGACGATACCCTGGCCCCGATCGCGAAACGGGAAGTAGGCCTTGGCCCCAAAAGCGCGAATATTGTCGTCCAGGGTTTCGACCTGGGTGCGCGAAATCGGATCAGTGATACCGTCTTGCCAATCCTTGGTGGGGGTGTTGTGATCCGCCGTGGCCACCATCGAACCGACGCGCCAGGGTTGGCGTCCGGCCAGGCGCAAGCCTTCGAAGGCCTGGGGGCTGGTGACCTCATGCACGTAGTGCCGGTCGATGTAGAGCAGCGCCGTGCCGTCGGCCTCGGTGCGCACGACGTGGCTGTTCCAGAGTTTGTCGTAAAGCGTTTGGCCGGGCATTCTGAGCTGCGAGGCAAGGGCGGAAGTTGCGAATTATGACACAAACCCGCCCGTTTGTTGCACTGCGCAAAGGGCTGAGACGCACTCATACTCAGGGTCTTAGCCGCTCCTCCAGCAGGGTTTCGAGGGTCTCGCCGAAAGCATCGAAGTGCTCACCGGCGGTTGCCCGCAGCCAGGTGATCTGGCGCTTGGCCAATTGCCGAGTGGCTTGGATCCCGTGTTCATGCAGTGCCCGCGCATCGATCTCACCTTCGAGGAACTGCCAGGCTTGGCGATAGCCCACTGCACGCATCGCCGGCAGTTCCGCCGACAATTGATGCAGCTTACGCAGGCTCGCCAATTCCTCCACCAATCCGCCGCGCAGCATCGCCTCGAAGCGCTGCGCGATGCGCGCATGCAAGGCGGCGCGGTCCTGCGGCACCAGCAATAGCGGCAAGAAGCGCAAGCCTGGCCGCACGCTGCGTCGCCCCTGCAGGCTGGACAGCGGTTTGCCGGTGAGACGCCAGACCTCTAGTGCCCGCTGGATGCGTTGGCGGTCGGTCGCCTGAATGCGCGCGGCGCTGGCCGCATCGACCCCGGCCAGTTCGGCGTGCAACGCCGGCCAGCCGCGCCGCAAACCTTCCTGTTCCAGTTCGGCGCGCAGCTGCGCGTCGGCCTGGGGCAAGTCCGACAGGCCGGCGGTGAAGGCACGGTAGTAGAGCATGGTGCCTCCCACGACCAGCGGCCGCCGGCCTCGCGCCAGGACATCGCGGACGGCGACCTCGGCGTCACGAACGAACTGCGCGGCCGAATAGCAAGCGCTGGGCGGCACCAGGTCGAGCAGATGGTGCGGCACCCGCGCCCGTTCCGCGGCCGAAGGCTTAGCGGTGCCGATATCCATGCCTTGATAGACCTGGGCGGAATCCATGCTGACGATTTCCAGCCCGAAGCGATCGGCCAGCCGCAGCGCCGCCACGCTCTTGCCGCTGGCGGTTGGGCCGGCCAGCACCGGCACCAGGGGTGCGGGGTCGGTAACGCCTTGGTGGTCTTCAGCGGCCACGCTGAAACAGGCGGTCGAGTTCGGCGAGGCTGATCTGGCGTGTCGTCGGCCGGCCATGGTTGCAGTGCCCGGCGCGCTCGGTGGCTTCCATTTCGCGCAGCAGGGCGTTCATTTCCGGCAAGCTCAGGGTACGATGCGCGCGCACTGCGCCATGACAGGCGATGGTGGCGAGCAGTGCATCACGCCGCGTCTGTGCCGTGAGACTGGCGCCGTGTTCGGCCATTTCGGCGAGCACGGCATGCACCAGCGCGGCCAGGTCGGAGGGCGCGAGCAGTGCCGGCACCGCGCGCAGCGCGATGCTCTGCGGTGAGAGCACGCTGAATTCGAAGCCCATGCTCGCGAGGTTCTCACCGGCGGCCTCAAGCACTGCCATTTCCGTGGCATCAACCCGGAGCGTTACCGGCACGAGCAGGGTCTGCACCGCGGGTGCGTCGTCGGCGCTGCGTTTGAGCCGTTCGTAGAGAATACGCTCATGCGCTGCATGCATGTCGACCAGAATCAGGCCTTCGCGATTCTGTGCCAGGATGTAGATGCCATGCAGTTGGCCCAGGGCGAAGCCGAGCGGCGCGATCTCTCCGGTCGGCGCAGGTGCCGGGGTCGTAGCGCCGGCGATTTCGGCGGCAGTCGGCACGAGCCCGGCAAGATAGACCTGCGCCGGTTCACGCGCGCCGAGCGGGAACGCTTCCTGCCGAGGAGGGACCAAGGGTGCCAAACGATCGGCCGGCACTGCCTCGCCCGCGCTTGGCCTAGACCCGCCCAGCGCCAAGGGGGTCAGCACTTCGCCGCCGCGCGTGGCGAGCGCACGGGCGAGTGCGTGGCGAACGAAACCGTACAGCGCGTTGCCTTCGCGAAATCGCACTTCGGTCTTGCTGGGATGGACATTGACGTCCACCATCGCCGCGTCGAGTTCGAGGAACAGCACGCAAGCGGGAGCACGGTCGCCGTGGGCGACCTCACGGGCCGCTTCGCGCACGGCATGCGCGAGCATCCGGTCGCGCACGAACCGCCCGTTGACGTAGAGATACTGCGGCTCCCGCAGACTCACCCCGGCGGTAGCGATCCAGGCGCTAAGCCGAACCTGCGCGGTGGCCTCGCGCACGCCCTGCGCGGCGGCGAGAAACTCCTCGCCGAGCAAGCCCGCCAGGCGCCGTGGCGCCTCCTGCGCCGGCAGCCGCCGCACCGTTCGCCCATTGTGCCGCACCGTGAACGCGACTTCCGGCCGGGCGATGGCGATGCGCTTCACGGCCTCGTCGCAATGCCCCCACTCGGTCGCCTCGGTCTTCAGGAATTTGCGCCGTGCCGGGGTGTTGAAATAGAGATCGCGCACCGTGATGGTGGTTCCCGTCCTCGCGGACGCCGGCTGCGGGGAGCCCACAGTGCCCCCTTCGGCTTCGAGGCGCCAGGCATGTTCGGCTTCACCGGGCCGGCTCACCAGCGAAACCCGCGCCACGGCGGCGATGCTGGCCAGGGCTTCACCGCGGAAGCCCAGGCTGGCGATGGCCTCGAGGTCCTCAAGCGCGCCGATCTTGCTGGTGGCATGGCGGGCCAGGGCCAGCTCCAGTTCGCCACAGGGAATACCGAGGCCGTCGTCGCTGACCCGAATCAGCTTGACCCCGCCCTCCTCCAGTTCGATCTCGATTTCCTTGGCCCCGGCGTCGAGGCTGTTTTCCAGCAGTTCCTTGAGCGCGGCGGCCGGGCGGTCCACCACCTCGCCGGCGGCAATCTGACTGATCAACAGATCAGGCAGCGCCCTAATCGGCATGCGACAAGCCCAGGATCCAGCGGGTGTAGACGCGGTCAGCCACCGCCGAAAGCCGCGCCACACGTTCTTCGAGATTGGCCTGGATGCGCTCAGGGCTCTGCACCCCCGGGCTGCTTGAGGCAGCGATTTCCGCGGCGCCGCTTTCGCACCAGCTCTTGACCATGGCTTCGGTCATTTCGAGGTGACATTGCAGCCCCAGGTGCTTGCCCAAGGCGTAGGCTTGATGCGCACACAGTTCCGACCAAAGGATGAGTTCGGCGCCGCTGGGAATGCCGAAGGTCTCGCCGTGCCAGTGAAAGGACTCGAACTCGCGTATGTCGCCAAACCAGGCCTGCCCCAGCGGCGTGGCGGCCACAGTCACCTTGCCCCAGCCGATCTCCTTGTGCGGTGCACGGGTCACCAGCGCGCCCAGGGCCTTGGCCAGCAACTGCCCGCCGAGGCAATGGCCAAGCACCGGCTGGTCCGCGGCGACGGCCTCGCACACGAGGGAAAGCATGGGCGCAATCCACGGCAAGGAATCGTTGACGCTCATCGGCCCGCCCATCATGCACAAACCACTGTAGGCGGCGACAGATTCGGGCACCGGGTCGCCAGCATCGATGGCCCGCATTTCCGCGGGAATGTTGTTGCGGGCGAGGAAGGTGGCGAAGTAGCCCGCCCCTTCAGTGGCGGAGAAACGGCAAATCAGAACCGGCTTCATGGAAGATCAATCGCGAGGCGGTGAGAAAAGCCGAATTGTAGGGGAGAAACGCGCTTTCGGGTCGCGCCCGAGCAGGCCTCAGCGGTGCTTGGGGCCCTTGATCACGGCGTAAGCGGAATGATTGTGGATCGACTCGAAGTTCTCCGCCTCGACCACATACCGGCTCACCCTGGCGTCGGCCTCCAGCAGCGCCGAAACATCGCGCACGGTATCTTCGACAAACTTGGGGTTGTCGTAGGCACGCTCGGTGACGAATTTCTCGTCCGCGCGCTTCAGAATTCCAAACAGTTCGGCCGAAGCCTGGCCTTCGACGATGTCGATCAGCTCATCGATCCACACCGCCTGCGCCGCCTGCACCGTGACCGTGACGTGCGAGCGCTGGTTATGCGCGCCATAGGCGGAAATCCGCTTGGAGCATGGGCACAGGCTGGTCACCGGCACCACCACCTTGAGCGTGCGGGTGAACACCCCCTGGCGCAACTCGCCCATCAGGACCACTTCATAGTCGAGGAGGCTTTCCACGCCCGAAACCGGCGCGGCCTTATTGCGGAAGAACGGGAAGGCAAACTCGATGCGGCCCGAATGGGAAAGCAGTCGCTCGCACATGTCGCGGACCAAGCCTTCGAGACTCACCACGCTCACCGGTTCCTTCCAAATCTGCAGGAGCTCGATGAAGCGCGACATGTGCGTGCCCTTCACATGCTCGGGCAATTCGACGTACATGTTGCACACCGCCACCGTCGCCGCCGGTTCGCCATCGCGGTCGAGAACACGCATGGGATAACGGATCGAGCGGATGCCCACATCGTCGATCGACAAGTTGCGATGATCGACAGTGCTCTGCACATCGGGGATGGGCGGGGTTTCGGGGAGAGATTCGCGTGGATTCATGGGGCAAGTATAGCTGCGCTGCCGGCGCCGGCCAAATCGACGGACCCTCGGTCGGGCCGGGAACCAGCGACGAAATCCTCGCGCGCGGCCCGGCGCTCAGGGCTCGTGAAGAAATTGTCGCGAGCGATCCAGGGGCGAGGCGGTCGGAACACAGCGAGGAGATCAATCAAATGGATCGGCGAGGAGCGAAAACGACGTTTAAGCGTGGGCTAATCTGAGCGCAGCGAGGGTTAAGCCACACCGCGGCGGCCGAAGCGAACACTGCCCAACGAAGCAACCGGATCGGGCAGCAGATTTATTCACCAGCGCTCAGGCCGCCGGACGTGCGGCGACCAGGGGCTTGAGCGCCGCCGCGAAACGCTCGCGCACCGCCCGCGTGATGCCCGCGGCATCGAGCCCGCACTGGGTGAGCAAAAGGGCGGGATCGCCCTGCTCGATGAAACGGTCGGACAGGCCCAGATGCAGGATCGGCGTGCTGATGCCGAAATCCGCGAGGACTTCGGCCGCGGCGCTGCCGGCGCCGCCCGCGACCGCATTTTCCTCGACCGTAACCAGGGCCTCGTGGCCAAGTGCGAGCTGCTTGATCAATTCCCGGTCGATTGGCTTCACGAAACGCATGTTGGCGACGGTGAGGTCCAACTCCTCGCCAACCTTGACGGCCGGCGGCACCATGCTGCCGAAGGCAAGAATGGCGATGCGCCGACCTTGCCGCCGCAACTCGCCCTTGCCCACCGGGAGCGCGCGCAGCTCGCGCAACGGCATCACTCCCGGCCCAACACCGCGCGGATAACGCACCGCCGCCGGAGAACCCAGGCGAAATCCGGTGTAGAGCATCTGCCGGCATTCATCTTCGTCGGACGGCGCCATCACGGTCATGTTGGGCAGGCAACGCAAATAGGACAGGTCGAAGCTGCCGGCATGGGTGGGGCCGTCGGCGCCCACCAGCCCTGCCCGGTCGATGGCGAAGAGCACCGGCAGGTTCTGCAACACCACATCGTGGATGAGCTGATCGTACGCGCGCTGCAGAAAGGTGGAATAGATCGCCACCACCGGCCGGTAGCCCTCGCAGGCGAGCCCGGCGGCGAAGGTAACGGCATGCTGCTCGGCAATGCCGACATCGAAATAGCGCCCCGGATACCGCTGCGAGAACTCCACCATGCCCGAGCCTTCGCGCATGGCCGGCGTAATGCCCACCAGCAAGGGATCCTGATCGGCCATGTCGCACAGCCACTTGCCGAAGATCTCGGTGTAAGTGGGGGGGGCCACCTTGGGTTGGATACCGGCTTCCGGGTCGAAGCGACCGACCCCGTGGTAGAGAATGGGGTCGTCCTCGGCCTTGCGATAACCATGGCCCTTACGCGTGACCACATGCAGAAGGCGCGGACCGGAGAGCTGGTGCAGGTTTTGCAGCGTGCTCACCAGCGCGCCCAGATCGTGCCCGTCGATCGGGCCAATGTAGTTGAAACCGAATTCCTCAAACATGGTGCCGGGCAGGACCATGCCCTTGACGTGTTCCTCGGCGCGCTTGGCGAAGTCGCGCATCGGCGGCAGCCGCGACAGCACCCTCTCGCCGCCGCGCCGCACGCTGTTGTAGAAGCGGCTCGACAGCAGTTTCGCCAGATAGTTGTTGAAGGCGCCCACCGGCTCGGAGATCGACATGTCGTTGTCGTTGAGGATCACCAGCAGGTTGGCGTCCATCGCCCCGGCGTTGTTCAGCGCCTCAAAAGCCATACCCGCGCTCATGGCGCCGTCGCCGATCACAGCCACGATGGAGCGCGTGCCGCCCTTAAGCTTCTCCGCCACCGCCATGCCCAGGGCGGCACTGATCGAAGTACTCGAATGCGCCGTGCCGAATACGTCGTATTCACTTTCGTCGCGGCGGGGAAAGCCGGAAAGCCCGCCCCATTGCCGCAGGCTAGCCATGCGTTCGCGCCGACCGGTGAGAATCTTGTGCGGATAGGTCTGGTGGCCGACATCCCAGATCAGGCGCTCATTTGGAGTATCGAAAACGTAGTGCAGTGCGATGGTCAACTCGACCGTGCCCAAGTTCGAGGACAAATGCCCACCGGTCTGGGCCACGCTCGCCAGCATGTACTCGCGTAGTTCCTGAGCGAGTTGTGGCAACTGCGCGCGGTCGAGGCGGCGCAGATCAGCCGGCGAATCGATGGTTTCGAGCAGCGGGTGGCTCACGATTGACGCAAGACGATGTAATCGGCGAGCTGCATCAGCCGCCTGCCGCCTTCATGGAAAATCGTCAGCGCGGCGCGCGCCTCCTGGTGCAGTTCGCGGGCGCGCGCCTTGGCCGCGGTCAGCCCCAGCGCGGTGACGTAAGTGGGCTTATTGGCGGCAGCATCCTTGCCGGCGGTCTTGCCCAGGGATGCCGAAGTACCCTCGGCGTCGAGGATGTCATCGACCACCTGAAAGGCCAGCCCGATCGCCTTGGCGTAGTGGTCAAGCCGCTCACCTTCGGCGCCGTTCAGCGCACGCCCGCAAGCCGCGCCCATCAGCACCGCGGCGCGGATCAATGCCCCAGTCTTGTGAATGTGCATCGATTCGAGTTCGGTGACTCCTAACTCGCCGCCCACGCTGGCCAGATCGATCGCCTGTCCGCCCGCCATGCCGCGCGACCCGCAGGCCCGGGCAAAGAGCTCGAGCAATTGGACATGCACCGCAGGCGGCTCGATCTTCGCCCCGGCAACGATTTCAAATGCCAGCGCCTGCAACGCGTCGCCAGCGAGCATTGCCGTCGCCTCGTCGAATTGCCGATGACAGGAGGGCTGGCCACGGCGCAGATCGTCGTCGTCCATGCACGGCAGATCGTCGTGAATCAGCGAATAGGCGTGGATCAGCTCCACCGCCGCCGCCACCCGATCGGCGGGTTCCGCCGCGCCCCCGGCGAGTTCACAGGCGGCATAGGCAAGCAGCGGCCGAACTCGCTTGCCGCCGCCCAATGCGGCGTAACGCATGGCTTGGTGCAGGCGCGGGGGTTCGACGCCGGCCGGCGGCAACAACTCATCCAGCACCGTCTCGATGCGTTGCCGATACCTGCCCGACCAGTCGGACCACGCCAGGAACGCCTCAGCGCTCAGCGTCGACACCATTGCCCGCCTCGTAGCCTTTGAGAACGCCGCCTTCGAGAATCTTCACCTTTTGCTGCGCCTCGGCCAACACCTCCTGGCAGTGGCGCAACAGCTCGGCGCCGCGTTGATACGCGGACAGCGAAGCTTCGAGCGGCATCTGCCCCCCTTCCATCGTGGTAACGATGGCTTCGAGTTCAGCCAGCGCCTCCTCGAAACTGGGAGCCGCCACGGCCTTTGCAGGGGTAGGCTTGGACATGGGTGGGGCGGGAAAAAAGCGGCTTAGATTACCGGACTTCGCCTCTGATGGTCAATGCGGCCCGGCCAGCGGCGCAAGGAACGGGGCGGGCCACCGGACTCCGGTGCTGAGGGCCATGCCCCGGCCGGGCGGATCAGACCTCCGGGGCGGCTTTGCCAGGGAAGACCGGGCGGGTACTCAAGAAGGGGCTCCTCGCTGGCGCCAGCACTCAGGCGGTCGCGGTCCTTGGGTACCCTGGAGGATCGCGCGATGGCCGTGCAATGCCGCCAGCACAAGGCTTGAGGCGGTACCGCCAAGCGCTTTGGGAACTTCCCCCGCCCTCTGTTATCCTATGCCCGTAACGCGCACGTGCCCTCACCGGCACGGCCACCAGCACCCGGGGGCGACTTGGCTTCGACAGGGGTTGCGAAGCAGCGCGGGGCATGCCAAGGCGCCTGTCCTTGTAAAAAACGAGCAATCGCAAATTTAACTGCGAACGACGAAACCTACGCTCTGGCGGCTTAATCCCGCCGGACCTCGCACCGGGTGGCGCATGGCCCGGGTGATCTAACCGTCACAGCGAGGTCAGTTACATGCGCTCGTGCCGCACCGGGTTACTTGATGCGGCATTAAATCTAGGTGACTGGCCAAACCGCAGCCTGCCCTTCGGCGGCGGAGGGGCGAGAGCCAAACGAAGCGGCTAAGCATGTAGTCCCGACTGTAGAGGACCTTTGGACGCGGGTTCGATTCCCGCCGCCTCCACCAATAACGAAACCCCAACCGTTCTCGGTTGGGGTTTTTTCTTGCCCGATCGCGCCGGTTCCCGCGTGTTGTTGGGGGTTCCTGCGGAAGCCTGCGGACTTCGCCGGTCAGCCCGTCAGCCAGTTTCGCGCCGCATTTCACTCTCTCCTGGCCATTCCTCGCTCCGACCTCGCTCCCTGAAACCGGCCCGAAGTCCGCAAGGGCCACAAGTCAGTGCCAAACAGATCAAAGGGTTACGCGCGGACGAATCAAGCGGTTGGATTGCAGCATCGGGTGGCGAAGGAAACCCTGTCGTTGCGTTTTGTCGGTAGTTATCGAGCACTACCGACACATTGCAGCGCGGAAGTACGTACTTGGATGGTGGCCAAGACAAGAAACACCTTGTCAGGACAACGTCCGGACGACTACAATTAAGACATCCAAGATCAGTCCGGAGGGGCACCATGAGCACCCTGAATCTTTCCAAGACCGAGCGCATTGACGTCCGTGCAAGCACGCCGGTCAAGCAACTCCTGCAAGAGGCCGCGCGCGCCTGCCACAAGAACGTCAGCGAGTTCCTGCTCGACGCGGGCGTGACAGCGGCCGCGCAGACGCTGGCAGATCGTCGCCAGTTCGTGCTGGACGACACACAGTGGCAGGCCTTCCAGGAGGCGCTGGACCGCCCGGTGCAAAGTAAGCCGCGTCTGAAGAAGTTGCTGCGTGAACCTGGGGTGCTCGGTTGAGCAATGACTACTCACCCGTTCGCAAGCTCGCTGCAACGGATCAGGTCGATGCTTTCGATTGCGGCCAAGCCGCGCTAAACCAGTTCCTTCAGCGCTATGCGCTCGTCAACCAGAAGGCCAACAGCGCGCAGACCTACGTTTGTTGCCAGGGTGACATGGTGGTCGGCTTTTACAGCCTGGCCGTTGGTAGCGTCGATCCGGAAGCCGCGCCGTCGAGAGTGATGAAGGGGCTGGCGCGCCACCCGGTGCCGGTCATGATCCTGGCCCGGCTCGCCGTGGACAAGGAGCATCAGCGTAAAGGTCTGGGCCAAGCCTTGCTCAAGGACGCCCTGCTGCGCACAGCACAGGCTGCCGACATCGCCGGTATCCGCTGCCTGTTGGTCCATGCCAAAGACGATGCAGCGCGGCAGTGGTACGAATCGTGGGAATTCGAGCCCAGCCCGACCGATCCGTACCATCTGCTCCTGATGCTCAAGGATCTCAAGGGCATGTTGAGCTGAGGTGATGTCTCCACCTCAGAGCTCGACTCTCTCCCGCTGCTCATCCCACAGTGCCGGCGGATTAACCGCCAGATCGAACAGCGTGATGTGGTTCGGCAGCGTGTCGTCCAGTATGGCCGCCACGATGTCGGGCGCCAGCGTGGTCAGGTTGACCATCCGGCTCACGTAGCTGTTGTCGATTCCTTCCCGCGTGGCGATCTCCTTCAAGGACTTCGCCTCCCCCGATTCCTGCATCGCCAGCCAGCGGTGGCCCCTGGCCAGTGCCAGTTGGATGGAGGTCGGCGCCACGTCCCACGGTCTGACCGGTGCAGTCTCACCGTTCGGGAGAGTGACCAACTTGCGGCCGCTGCGGCGCGTCAGCGGGGCATCGCTGTGCTGGCCGACACCGGGCAGCAGATCGAGGTGAGCCTGCGCCTGCCGGTGCTGGCCGAGACGGGAATCATCGAACCGGGTGCCTTCGTCGAGTACCAGGACGGCAGCGTGACCCGCCTGGGCCTCGTGCGCTCGACGCAAGTCGAGGCAGGAATGCCGGAGGTCTGGCAGACCTTAGGGGTGCAGAGCCATGCATAACCTCTACGAGCAGTTCCGCCAACTTATCCCTGATCCGCCATTGCAGACGGGCACGGTGGTGGGCGTCGGCTCCGGCGTGGTGACCGTCGCCTTGCCCGGCGGCGGCTTGATCCGCGCACGAGGCAGCGCTGCCATCGGCCAGAAGGTGTTCGTGCGTGATGACGTTATCGAAGGCGGCGCACCCAGCTTGACGCTGGAAATCATCGAAATCTGAAACCCATCTTCCTGATCAACCCTGAACCCGCCCGCGAGGCGGGTTTCGCCTTTCTGGAGACCTGCAATGACCGAACCTGTCATTGACCGCCATAATAGAGCCACCGATGTCCGGCATATAGGAGCCAGTGGAAAGGGTAGAAACGGGCACTTTTTCGGTGGTTAAGAATGGGTGGATTTTACCTGTTTTGCACCCCCTGATTTAGGGGGCGTGGGGGCCTGTTTTGGGGCCCGGTAGGAAGCCCCTTCGAGGGTGAGGCAATAGGCATTGTGGCGAAGCCGATCGAGGGTGGCGGCGGCGAGCAAGCGGTTGGCGGGGAAGGCCTGATCCCACTCGGGGAAGTCCAAGTTGCTGGTGACGATGGTTGCGGCCTGCTCGTAGCGCTCGGCGACGAGGTCGTGGAAATCCTCGTCGGCGGGCGGGGGCATTGGTTTCAAGCAGAAATCATCGACGATCAACAGCGGCACGCGGGCGAGGTTCTGGAGCT
>JACPUX010000010.1 GCA_016192065.1 Betaproteobacteria bacterium | reverse complement strand
CTCGATTTCCTGACCGATGGCTATGCTCATGACTTCCGTGTCGCTGATTTCCAGCTTCCTCATGACGGCAGCTCCTATCCGCAATGGAGACACCGTAAGTGTAGCAGAACTATACGACATTATTTAAGACGCTATGTATAAAGGTTCCAGATTCGACTATTTCTTGCCTTCTGAGAAATATCCGACCCATCTGATTCCACACATTTGATCCATGGGTTAGCCCTTGAACTCGCCGAAAAACACTTCGTCGATCTCATAGGTGGTTACCGGCTTAAGACCGAGTTCAAGGTGTTCAAGCATGTCGATGAGTTTCTCTCCGTCGATAAGTTCAATTGGCGGAACCCCATCTCGGGATGCCTCGCGGCGTGCCTCGGTGGTGAAGGTTCCGGTTGTGATGATGATGCCCTTATCGGCACGGCCAGCCATTGCACCTCGGAAGTCTCGGACATGCGATGGCGAGACTGACTTCGTGTAGCGCTTGCACTGGAATAGAACCTTGAACGAAACCAGTGGATTGACTTGCAGTGTGCCATAGCCATCTATCCCGCCGTCACCGCTGCTGCCGGTGACTACGACCTGAGTAAAGCCAGCTTCCCGCAGCAAACGTTGAGACAGGCGCTCGAAGCCTGACGGCGGCAACTTCAGCAGAAGATCTATGACTTCGCCACGATAGTCGTTCGGTGTTGCACCGGTTCCTTCCGCGACTTGCTCTGCTACGGGCTCGGATGTCTGCGCCTTCGTCTTTCGTTGCTCTTGGAAGATGCGGACCCACTTGAGGAAGACTTCTCGGGCGTGTTCTTGAGCAAGGTGGGTTCCTCTCCCACGTTCTGTAAGGCTCCAGACTCCGCGTTTCGAGGAATCCAGGAGACCTTCACGGACGAGATAAAAACGTGCCCACGCAACTTGATTTCGATAGCGAGGTTCGCCAGATGGTAAGAGTTCGTTTTGTATCTCGTCAGAGAGGCCAAGGTCATGAGCAATGCGTTCGACTACCTCATCCGGCGTACCGGAGCCTCCGAGGCCACGCAGTGCATCGAGTAGCGGGCCGAAATAGCGTACGAACTGGGCACCTTCCTCATTCTTCTTTCGTGTCATAGCGCGTGGCTCATGTGAGGAGCTAAAAGGGCTAGCATCTATCCGCAGACGTGGCCAAGAAAGTCGAGAAGCAGCGGCATCACAGCGGATAGACCTCGTTAGGCTAAACCGTCGCCCTGACGGTCGGCTAGAGGGATTGTAAGCCTGGGCGCGCGAGAAGCAAGTCCCCTTTGGGAGCAATAGCGACCTTGTGGGTTGTTGAACGACCGTCGGCGGGGCAAGTCGGCAGACTGGAGCATTGGCTCTGGCGCTGCCAGCCACAATCGGCGCGTCTTACCGACAACAGATGTGCTGGCCGAGCGCGCCCTTGTCCATCCTGGCGGCAACCGCATTCACTACAAAGCGCCCAATACTGCACTGCCCGCAGGCGACGAATCCGAAGCCCGCCCCGCGCCTCACATACTCCTGCGATACTGCCCGCCCACTTCAAAAAGCGCGGTGGTGATTTGCCCCAGCGAACACACGCGCACGGCTTCCACCAATTCCGCGAAGATGTTGTCGCCTTTGATCGCCGCTTGTTTGAGGCGTTCAAGCGCGCGCGGCGATTCTGCCGCGTGGCGGGTGTGAAAGTCCTTTAGGCGCTGCAATTGCGACTGCTTTTCCTCTTCGGTGGAGCGGGCCAGTTCGAGCTTGTCGGGCACCGGGTCGCCGTGCGGATTGCGGAAGGTGTTGACGCCGATGATGGGGTAGTAGCCGTCGTGCTTTTGCTGTTCGTAATAGAGTGACTCTTCTTGAATCTTGCCGCGCTGATATCCGGTTTCCATGGCGCCCAGCACGCCGCCGCGCTCGGCGATGGCCTCGAATTCTTGCAACACCGCTTCTTCCACGAGGTCGGTGAGTTCATCGATGATGAAGGCGCCTTGGTTGGGGTTTTCGTTCTTCGCCAGACCCCATTCGCGGTTGATGATGAGCTGTATGGCCATGGCGCGGCGCACGCTTTCTTCGCTGGGCGTGGTGATGGCTTCGTCGTAGGCGTTGGTGTGCAGGCTGTTGCAGTTGTCGTAAATGGCGATCAGCGCTTGCAGGGTGGTGCGGATGTCGTTGAAGGCGATTTCCTGCGCGTGCAGGCTGCGGCCGGAGGTCTGGATGTGGTACTTCAGTTTTTGCGAGCGCTCGTTGCCGCCGTATTTGTTTTTGATGGCGGTGGCCCAGATGCGCCGTGCCACGCGGCCCAGCACGGTGTATTCGGGGTCCATGCCGTTGCTGAAGAAGAACGAGAGGTTGGGCGCGAAGTCGTCGATGTGCATGCCGCGCGCGAGGTAGGCTTCGACGTAGGTGAAGCCGTTGGCAAGCGTGAAAGCGAGTTGTGAGATCGGGTTGGCGCCGGCTTCGGCGATGTGGTAGCCGGAGATCGACACCGAATAGAAATTGCGCACATTGTGGTGGACGAAAAACTCTTGAATGTCGCCCATCATCTTCAGCGCGAATTCGGTGGAGAAGATGCAGGTGTTCTGCCCCTGGTCTTCTTTCAGAATGTCGGCCTGCACCGTGCCCCGCACCGTGGAGAGCGTCCAGGCGCGAATCTTCTGGGTTTCGTCGTCGGTCGGTTGGCGTTGGTTCTCTTCGCGAAAGCGCGCGAGCTGCTGCTCGATGGCGACGTTAAAGAACATCGCCAGCATGGTCGGCGCCGGGCCGTTGATGGTCATCGACACCGAATTGTTCGGCGCGCACAAATCGAAGCCGGAGTAGAGCACCTTGAGGTCGTCGAGCGTGGCGATGGAAACCCCCGAATTGCCGACCTTGCCGTAAATGTCGGGCCGGGGGTCGGGGTCGCAACCGTAGAGTGTGACCGAATCAAACGCGGTGGAAAGGCGCTTGGCCGGCATGGCATCGGCCAGCAAGTGAAAGCGCTTGTTGGTGCGGAAGGCGTCGCCTTCGCCGGCGAACATGCGTGTGGGATCTTCGTTCTCGCGTTTGAAGGCAAAGACGCCCGCGGTGTACGGAAAACTGCCGGGCACGTTCTCCAGCAATTGCCACTTCAGAATTTCGCCCTCGTCTTCAAAACGCGGCAGCACCACTTTGCGGATGTGCGTGCCGGAGAGCGAAGTGCTGGTGAGCTGAGTGCGAATTTCTTTGTCGCGAATTTTCACCACATATTCGTCGCCTGAAAAGGCGGCGCGCGTTTGCGGCCACATTTCCAGAAGCTTCTTGCAGCGCATGTCGAGCTTTTGTTCGCGCGCTTCGATCAGCGCTGGGAGCGAGGCGGAGTCTTCCTGGCATTCCTTGGCGAGCATTGCGCGCGCGGCTTGGAGTTGCTGACGTTCGCGTGCGATGCGCGCTTGGGTTTCGGCCCAGCGGCGGTAGTCGCGCGAAGTGTCGGCGATTTCGGCAAGGTAACGCGCGCGCTGCGGCGGCACGATCACGGTTTTGCCGCTGGAGACTCGGCTTGCCGGTTTGGGCAGTTGGTTGGCGGTGAGTTTGAGGCCGTGCTGTGACAGGCGTGCCGTCAATTCGTGGTAGAGCGCGGTGACGCCGTCGTCGTTGAAGCGCGCGGCCATGGTGCCGAACACCGGCATTTCATCGACCGGCGTTTGAAAAAGTTCGCGATTGCGCTGCACTTGCTTGCGCACGTCGCGCAGCGCATCGGCACCGCCCTTGCGGTCGAATTTGTTGATCGCCACGAAATCGGCGAAGTCGAGCATGTCGATCTTTTCGAGCTGGCTGGCGGCGCCGAATTCCGGCGTCATCACATACAGCGTGGCATCGGCCAGCGGCACGATGGCGGCGTCGCCCTGGCCGATGCCCGAGGTTTCGACGATGATCAGGTCGAAGCCCGCCGCCTTGCAGCACTGAATGACATCGGGCAGGGCTTGCGAAATCTCCGTCCCGGTGTCGCGCGTGGCGAGCGAGCGCATGTAGATCTTGGGGTGACCGATGGCGTTCATGCGAATGCGGTCGCCGAGCAGCGCGCCGCCGGACTTGCGCCGCGACGGGTCGATGGAAATGATGGCGATGCGCAAGGTATCGCCTTGGTCGATGCGAAAACGCCGCACCAGTTCGTCGGTGAGCGAGGATTTGCCCGCACCGCCGGTGCCGGTGACGCCCAGCACCGGTGTCTTGGCGCTCTGCGCGGCGGCGTGGATGGCGTCGCGCAGCGCGGGCGGACAGTGGCCGTTTTCCAAAGCCGTGATGAAGCGCGACAGCGCGCGTCGGTCGCCTTTGTTCAGGCTGTCGATGCTTGCGGGCATTTCGTGGGCGGGGTCGAGGTCGCAGGCGGCGACACATTCGTTGATCATGCCTTGCAAGCCCAAACGTGCGCCGTCTTCGGGCGAGAAGATGCGCGTCACGCCATAGTCGTGCAGTTCGCGCATTTCTTCGGGCACGATCACGCCGCCGCCGCCGCCGAAGACTTTGATCTTGGCGCCACCGCGCTCCTTCAGGAGGTCGATCATGTACTTGAAGAATTCGACGTGCCCGCCCTGGTAGGAACTGATGGCGATGCCTTGAACGTCTTCTTCCAGCGCCGCGGTGACGATTTCTTCCACCGAGCGGTTGTGGCCCAAGTGGATGACTTCGCAACCGGTGGCTTGCAACAGCCGCCGCATGATGTTGATGGCCGCGTCGTGACCGTCAAAGAGGCTCGCCGCGGTGACGAAGCGCACCTTGTGCTTGGGTTTGTAAGCCGCCGGCCGCGCCGTGCGGGAAAGATCGTTCATGTCGCCTCCAAGGTCACTCCAACCGGGCGCCGCGCCAGTGTCCCCGCGCCGCTGCGGGCGCGGCGGAAGAGGGGCGCAGCCATTATGCGCCGCGAGCAGGGCTACCGTAAATGACGTTTACGTAAACGTCAATCGCTAGGGTGACAATTGGCCACGGCAAAGGGGTTTTGGTTCACCGGGAACGACCGCCCTCGTGGCCAAGGCCGCTCCTACCCGGGCGTTCCAAACAGCTCCGCCAACGCGACCCCAGGATCCGCCGCGCGCATGAAGGCTTCGCCGACGAGAAAGGCGTGCACGCCGTGTTGGCGCATGCGTCTCACATCGCCGGACTCGAGGATGCCCGATTCGGTGATCACCAGTCGCCCCTCAGGCAGACTGGCCAGGAGGTCCAGGGTCGTTTCCAGGCGCACCTCGAAACTCCGCAGATTGCGGTTGTTGATGCCCAACAGCGCGCCTTCGAGATTCAGCGCCGGTTGCAGTTCCTCGGCGCCATGCACCTCGACCAGCACATCCATGCCGAGCTCCTGCGCGAGTGCGTTGAGGGCCCGCAACCGCGGCGGGCGCAGGGCGGCGACGATGAGCAGCACACAATCGGCGCCCCAGGCGCGGGCCTCATAGATTTGGTACTCGTCGACCAGAAAATCCTTGCGCAGTACCGGCAATTGGCAGGCGGCACGCGCCTCCAGCAAGTACTCGGCGGCGCCCTGGAAGAACTCCCGGTCGGTCAGCACCGACAGGCAGGCCGCGCCGTGGGCGGCATAACTCGCGGCGATCGCGCCGGGCTGAAAGTCCTCGCGCAGCACGCCTTTGCTGGGGCTCGCCTTCTTGATTTCGGCGATCACTGCTGCCCTGCCGGCGGCTACCCGCGCCGCGAGGGCGGCGGCAAAGCCGCGCGCCGCGGGCGCTTGGCGTGCCGCCAAGCGCACCGCGGGCAGAGGCCTGGAGGCCTTGGCGGCGGCGATCTCGCGCGCCTTTACCGCCAGGATGCGCTGCAGAATGTCCGGGCGCGCAGTCGTCGTGCCCGGCCGCTCGCCGCTGGCGCCCCTCATGCGCCAAACCTCCGGGTCTGCGCGACCCATTGCGCCAGCTTGGCCTTCGCGGCGCCCGAAAGAACGGTGGCGCGAGCCAGGGCGACGCCCTCGGCCAGACTCGCCACCAGATTCGCCGCGTAGAGCGCCGCCCCGGCGTTGAGCACGACGATATCCCGCACTGGCCCATCGGCACCGGAGAGCGCCTCTTCGACCCGCGCTTTCGACTCGGCGGCGTTCGCCACGCGCAACGCCCCCAACTCGCAGCGGGTCAAGCCAAAATCCTCCGGCGCGATGTGATACTCGACAATCTCACCGTTCTTGAGCTCGCCCACCAGCGTGGGGCCGGAGAGCGATATCTCATCCATGCCGTTGTCGCCATGCACCACCAGCACATGATTGCTACCCAGGCGCTGCAACACCCGCACCAGAATGCCGACCAGGTCGGGGTGAAACACGCCCAGGAGCTGGTTGGGCGCCCCAGCCGGGTTGGTGAGCGGCCCCAGGATGTTGAAGATCGTCCGTATGCCGAGCTCCTTGCGCACCGGCGCCGCATGCTTCATCGCCGTGTGATGATTGGGCGCAAACATGAAGCCGATGCCGGTGGCTTCGATGCAGACCGCGACATCCTGCGGCGACAACTGGATGTTCGCGCCCAGCGCTTCGAGCACGTCGGCGCTGCCCGAACTGGATGATACCGACCGCCCGCCGTGCTTCGCCACGCGGGCGCCAGCGGCAGCGGCAACGAAGCTCGAAGCCGTGGAGATGTTAAAGGTATGCGCCGCGTCGCCTCCGGTCCCGACAATGTCCAGCAAATGCTCGTGGCGGGGCAGGGTCACTTTGGTGGCGAACTCGCGCATGACCTGCGCGGCGGCGGCGATCTCGCCGATGGTCTCCTTCTTCACCCGAAGGCCGACCACCAGCGCGGCAATCATCACAGGCGACATCTCGCCCTGCATGATGCGTCGCATCAGCGCCAGCATCTCGTCGTGGAAGATTTCGCGATGCTCGATGACGCGCACCAGCGCGTCCTGATCGGTGATGGTCATAATCCTAGCTCCCTTGAAGGTGCAAAAAGTTCTTCAGCAAAGCGTGACCGTGCGCGGTGAGGATCGCCTCGGGGTGGAACTGCACCCCTTCGACCGCCAGCGCGCGATGGCGTACGCCCATGATTTCGCCGTCCTCGCTGGTCGCGCTCACCTCCAGGCAGTCCGGCAGGGAAACGCGTTCAATCGCAAGCGAGTGGTAGCGGGTCACCGAAAAAGGGCTGGGCAGATCGCGGAAGACCCCGCGGGCATCATGTGTGAGCTCGGAGAGCTTGCCATGCATCACCCGCCGTGCGCGCACAATGCGTCCACCGAAAGCCTGGCCGATGCTCTGGTGCCCCAGGCACACCCCAAGGATGGGAATGCGCCCGGCGAATCGTTCGATCAGTGGCACCGAAACCCCCGCCTCGCTGGGCGTGCAGGGCCCGGGAGAAATGACTATGCGTGCTGGCGCCAGGGCGGCAATCTGCTCCAGAGTAATGGCGTCGTTGCGAAAAACCCGGACCTCCTCGCCCAATTCGCCGAAGTATTGCACCAGGTTGTAGGTGAAGGAATCGTAATTGTCGATCATCAGCAGCATGGTTCAACCCTCCGCGTCCAGGCCCAACTGCACCATCTCCGCCGCGCGCAGCACGGCCCGGGCCTTGTTTTGCGTCTCCTGCCACTCGTTCTCGGGCACCGAATCGGCGACGATGCCCGCCCCGGCCTGTACGTAGAGCATGCCGTCCTTCACCAAGGCGGTGCGAATGGCGATCGCCAGATCCATGTCGCCCTGGAAACCCAGGTAGCCGACCGCGCCCGAATAGACGCCGCGCTTCACCGGTTCGAGTTCGTCGATGATCTCCATCGCCCGCACCTTGGGCGCGCCGCTCACCGTGCCCGCCGGGAAGGCCGCCCGCAGCACGTCGATGCTGGTCAGTCCGGGCTGGAGCCGTCCCTCGACGTTGGACACGATATGCATGACGTGCGAATAGCGCTCGATGGTCATGCGGTCGGTCACGCGCACCGTGCCGGTTTGGGCCACCCGACCGACGTCGTTGCGGCCCAGATCGAGCAACATGATGTGCTCTGCGATTTCCTTCGGGTCCGCCAGAAGGTCCGCCGCAAGCTGCTCGTCGGCCTCGCGCGTGGCACCCCGCGGGCGCGTGCCGGCGATCGGCCGAAGTGTCACCGTGCCCGCTTCCTGACGCACCAGGATCTCCGGCGAGGCGCCGATCACGTGAAATTCGCCGAAATCGTAGTAGAACATGTAAGGCGAGGGGTTCAAGGTGCGCAGCGCGCGATAGAGCGACAGCGGCGATTCCTCATACGGTTTGGCGATGCGCTGCGACAGCACCACCTGCATGATGTCGCCGGCGGCGATGTAGTCGCGTGCCTTGGCCACCGCCGCCTGAAATGCCTCGGCGCCCGACTCGGAACGTGCGGGCGTGACCCGCGTGGCGGTCTGGTAGGGGATTTCAAGCGGCTGGCGCAGCTTGCGGCGCAAGCTCTGCAAGCGATCCTGCGCGTTCCAGTAAGCGTTGGGCTCACTCGGATCAGCATAGACGATGAGATAAATCTTGCCCGAGAGGTTGTCGACCACCGCCAGCTCTTCGGTGAGCAGCAGCAGGATGTCGGGCAGATTCAGCGGATCAGGCTTGCCGGCGGTGGCGAGCTTGGGCTCGATGTAGCGCACCGTGTCGTAGCCGAAGTAGCCGGCCAGGCCGCCGCAAAACCTTGGCAAACCGGGCTGCGGAGCGACGCGAAAGCGCTTCCGGTAGGCTTCGATGAAGGCCAGCGGGTCGCCCTCGTGGCGCTCGATCACGCCGCCGCGGTCTTCCACCTCGACTTGCCGGCCGCGCGCCCGCAAGCGGATTTTGGCGGGCAGGCCGATGAAGGAATAACGTCCGAAACGCTCGCCGCCCACCACCGATTCCAGCAAATAGGTGTAGCGCTGGTTGGCGAGCTTGAGATAGAGGGAGAGCGGGGTGTCGAGATCCGCGAACGCTTCGAGCGTCAGCGGGATGCGGTTATAACCAAGTGCTGCGAGTTCTCGGAATTGTGCTTCGTTCATGATCTTTCGACGATCTCTTGAGTTTCACGGGGGGCTTTTGGGCGCCGCTTATCGCGCGCGACGCCAGGCGCAAAGGTCTCTTGGCGCGGCGAGCGCCAAAAGCCGAAGCGCCAAAAGGCCCGGCCGGTGAAATCAGGAGTGTCGAAAGGAATCATCTAAATGGGGGATGTTGCGGACCGCGGCGGAACTATATCATTGGCTGGCAGGTCTTGACCAGCGGGCGCCGGGCTTCAGAATTTCCGGCGCTGGCCGTTACCGAAGAGTCCCCCGCCGCGCGCGAAACCCACGAGAGGCGGTGCGCAAGGCAGGCCCCGGCTGGGGTCAAGAGGCGCAACCGCATCCGAGACGCATCCGGGGAGTGAGGCCCAAACCCAGCCTCCGCCCTAACCTTACGCTGCTTGGAACCCATGGCTGCCGACCGCATCATCGAAACCCCCGCCGAGCAAACGCGCCTCAAGACGCTCTACGACTATTGCATCCTCGATTCCGGGCACGAGCAACAATTCGATGAATTGGTGCTTCTGGCCACACGCATCTGCGAGGCGCCCATCGCCCTGATCAGTCTGGTCGATGTCGATCGGCTCTATTTCAAGGCGGCCGTGGGCCTGGAAAGGCAGGAGGCGCCGCTCCAGCCTTCGTTCTGCGTGCACGCGATTCGGCAAGAAGGGGTCATGGTGGTCCAAGACACCACCCAGGATCCGCGCTTTGCCCACTTTCCCTCCGTGGTGGCGCCGCCGCACTACCGCTTTTACGCCGCCGCGCCCTTGGTAGCGCCCAACGGTTGTGCCCTGGGCACCATATGTGTGATCGATCACAAGCCGCGCCAGCTCAGCCCAGGCCAACTCGATTCCCTCGCCATTCTGGCCCGGCAGGCGATTGCGCAGCTCGAATTGCGGCTGCAAACCGCGCGCGATCCGCTCACCGGCTTGCTGCATCGGCGCTACATGGAAGAAGCGCTCACCGCCTTGCTCTTTCGCGCCAGGCGGCGCACCGCCCCATTGTCGGCACTGATGCTCGATCTCGACGACTTCCGCCGCGTCAACGACACTGCCGGCCATAGCGCCGGCGACGCGGTGCTCAAAGCGGTGGGCGAGCTCTTGACCAAGAACGTGCGCCGCGAAGATGCGGCCTGCCGCTATGGCGGCGACGAGTTCGTGCTGATCCTGCCCGACATGAATGCCGACGGGGCGCAGCGGCGCGCCGAAGTGCTGCGCACCCAGTTGCGCGGCCTCAAGGTCACCGCCAATGGCCGCGCGGTCGGCCCGATCACCGCCTCGCTCGGTGTAGCCAGCTACCCCGGCCACGCCGACAATTCCCAAACTCTGCTGGGCGCCGCCGCAATGGCTTTGCAGCGTGCCCAGGCCTTGGGGCGCGACCGGGTGTTGGTGGCGCGCTAGCGAAAGGCCGCGCCGGGACGCCGGGGAACCGGCACGCTGCACCCGCAACCGAGCGTGCTTGTGGCTGGATCGCCGCCATCCTTTCGCAAGCGCGGTTTTGGAGCCGTCACCCCGGCGAAGGCCGGGGCTCAGTTCGTCCAATTTCCTGGATTCCGCCTCCCGCCAGGATCACCAATCCCGAATTGACCGGCGTTTCCTCAGGGCGCCGCCACTCCTCCCACATTGGCGGACAAGAGCTCCTGGGTGATGGTGGTGGTCACACCGAAATTGGTGGTGGTCGAGAAAGACTTCAGCAATCCCATGCTGCTGTCCGTCCAACTGGTCACATCATTGATGACGGTGAAGCCGTAGGCGGAGGTCTGCGTCCGGCTGGTGTATTTGCAGGCGTTGCCGAAAGTCCCAGCGGGTACCGTGACCGCTTCGCGCCCGGCATAGGTGAAGGCCAGGGTATTCGAAGAAATGGTCGAGCCGCTCTGCATATCCACGGTCGAAAAACTCATGCTGTGGGTCTGCCCGGCGCTCATGCTCAGCGGGTAGCTCAGAGCCGGCGAATACTTGAGCGAGGAAGTCCGCGCGCCGCTCGCCAAGTCGTAGCTGTCCACGCCCAGCTCCAGGCGGTGGGTCGCGGTGAACTGCTGGTAGAGGGTTTGCGAGACCTTGCCGGTGTCGTCGGTCCAGGTGCTCGGCACCGCGCTCTGGCCATCGAAGGTCGTGTTCACGCCGACCCGTTCGGTCATCGGCGAGGCCGGCTGGGCGCCGTTCATGCCGGTGGCGCTGATCTTGAAGCGGCGCAGATCGCCGGGGGTGTAGGCGGGCAGGCAGTCGCTGCCGGCGGTGGGCGGCGGGGGCGGCGGCGGCGCGTCCCCGTCCGCGGCGCAGAAGACCACTCCTTCCGCGGCCCACCCCGCGGCGCTCATCTGGTTGTACACCGACTGATCGGTGGTGTAGCGGTGGTTCGAGTCATTCTGCTGCCAGCGCTGGTTGTAGTTGCGATAAACCGGCCCGGTTCCGCTGGCGCAGGCACCACCGTTCGGTACGGCGATGTGAAAGGCGATGCCCTCATAGGTCAAGGCCGGGTTCCACTTGGCGCTTTCACACTCGCTGGCATTGGCGGTGTAGAAGTGCGAATTGGGGCCGATGCCCGGCGTGCCATAGAAGCGGCATACCGGCACCGCGCCGGCGGGTGCTTCGGCGGCACTGCCATAGGCCGCGAAGGTCTTGCCGGTGCGCACCCAACCCGCACCCGCGCCACCCTGATCGACAAAGCTCGCTTCGGCGGCGTTGGCGGTGATGAAGTAGTGGTTCATGCCGGCATGGAAGAACTCCACCACCGGTATCGTGGCGGCGCTGACGCCCAGGGGCAGGGCGCAAAGGCCCGCGGCGGCCAGGGCGGTAAAAACGGACTGCTGAGGGTGTTTCATATGAACTGATCTCCAAACAGGTTTTGAGGACTCCGCCGGCTAACGCAGGATTTCAGGAAAAAAAGGCTCATTTACTTCTCCGTCGGCGACCAGTACAGCGAAATCGAGGACGGGCGTTTGGTAAAATCGGTGCATCATGAGGCCCGCCCCCGAACGCTGGCAGCAATTCAAAGAGCTCGCGGCGGTGGCCCTCGACCTCGATCCGGCCGCGCGCCCCGCTTTTCTTGCTGGTGTTGCCGCCGAGCAGCCCGAGCTCGCCGCGGAGCTCGCGTCGCTCTTGGCCTACAGCAAGGACAGCGCCGGCTTCCTGGAACCCCCCGGGGCTGCGCCGCGGCGCGGGTTCATCGGGCTGCGCCTGGGGCCTTACCGCGTGGTCGAGGAAATCGCCACCGGCGGCATGGGCGAAGTGCTGCTCGCGGTGCGCGCCGACGCTCAATACGAGCAGCAAGTCGCCATCAAACTTCTGCGCCATGGTTGGGACAACGAATTGGCGCGCGAGCGCTTTCGCCGCGAGCGCCAGATCCTGGCCCGCCTCGAGCATCCCAACATTGCGCGGCTGCTCGATGGCGGCGAGACCGAGACCGGCAGCCCCTATCTGGTCATGGAATATGTGCGCGGCCTGCCGCTGGACCGCTACTGTGCCGAGCGCGGTCTCGGTGTAGGCGAGCGCATCGCGCTCTTCGCCAAGGTCTGCGACGCTGTGCATTTCGCGCACGGCCACCTCCTGGTGCATCGCGACTTGAAGCCGGCCAATATTCTGGTTACCGCTGCGGGCGTGCCCAAGCTGCTGGATTTCGGTATCGCCAAACTGCTCGACCCCAACGAGGGCGCCGCCACCGCCACGGTCGAGATGGCTCGGCTGCTCACGCCGCAATACGCGAGCCCGGAGCACCTGCGCGGCGAGCTGATCACCACCGCTTCGGATGTCTACTCGCTGGGGGTGATCCTCTATCGCCTGCTCACCGGCGAATTGCCCCTGGGCAATTTCGCCGACGCCGCTACGGACGCGCTGCGCCGTTTGTCCGGAGAGGGCATCCCGCTGCCCTCGGCGCGCGCCCGCCAGGCAGGCAATCCGAGCTTGGCGCGACAGCTCGTCGGCGACCTGGACCAGATCACGATGCTCGCCATGCGTCCCGAACCGGAGCGCCGCTACGGTTCCGCTGACCGCCTGGCCGAGGACTTGCGCAACTACCTGGGCGGCCTGCCGGTGGCAGCGGGGCGTGGCAACTGGCGCTACCGGGCAGGCAAATTCGTCGCCCGCCATCGCTACGCCGTGGCCACCGGCGCCCTGGCCGGTTTGGTCGCCATCGTCGGTCTCGCCGGAGTGCTCTGGCAGGCGCGCCTCGCGGACAGCGCGCGGGCGCTCGCGGAGCGCCGCTTCGCGCAAGTGCATGCGCTGGCGCGCGCAGTGATCTTCGATTATCACGACGCCATCGCGCCGCTCGCCGGTTCCCTGGAAGCGCGCGCCCGGCTGGCCGCCGACGCGCTGGTCTACCTCGATAGCCTGGCGCAGGAAGCCGGTGGCGATCGCGCGTTGCAACGCGATCTGGCGCTCGCTTACGAACGGGTCGCCGAAATTCAAGGTCGCCTGATCGTTGATTCCGGCGCGAGTGCTGAACCGGCCAGAGCGAGCCACGCCAAGGCGCTGGGTCTGCGCGAGAGCCTGGCGCGCGACGCAGACGGCGTTGAGGACACGGTCGCCTGGGCCGAATCGATGCGCCGGGCCGGCGATTCTGAAATGCGCAGTGGCGAACTGCATGCCGCCGTGACGCATTACCAGCGCGCCATCGAGCTGGCCGCACCCTTGGCGCAGCGGCATGCGGACGCCATCGCGCCGAACTTGCTGGTTGCCCAGGCGCGCGCCGCAATCGGCATGGCTTATGGCTGCGGTGGCCTGCAAAGCCTGGGTGACCTCGCTCTGGGCAAAGCGCAGCAAAAGGCCGCGCGCGAAACCGTACAGGAACTGACCAGCCGCTTCCCCGACCGGATCGAGCTGCACATGCAGCTCGCGGAATTGCACTTCCAGTCGGCTTCGCTCGAAATCTGCGGGGGTGACTTGCCCGAGGCGCGGCGCGGCTTTGCCGCCGCTCTGGCGATTCGGGAAGCGCTCGGGCGTGCCCAGCCCGATCACCCGGCGCACGCCTCGCGCGCCGCCATGTTCCTGGTGGAGTTGGGTACGGTGGCCGAAATGGAAGGTGATCTCCCCCTGGCACTTCGCCACATGAGCCGGGCGCGCGAACTCCAGGAACCCTACCAACTGGCCAATGCGCGCGACGCCCAGGCCAGCAGCGAACTGGGTCTGATCTACCTCAAACTCGCCGGCGTGCTCGCTCGGACCGGCGCTGGCGCCGAGGCGGGGCAAGTGGCCGAGCGGGCGATCGCCCTGCTCACGCCGCTCTTGCGCGACGCTCCAGGCCGGGCGGAAGCGCGACTGTGGTTGGCCGCGGCGCAGAGCAAGCGCGGAGTGGTACATGCCGAGCGGCGCGAGTGGGCGGAGGCGATCAAGCGCTTCGAGGCCTGCATCGCTATGCTCGAAAGTGCCCCCAGCGCCAAGGAGGACCTATGGCTGCGCGCCAACAGCGCGATCGCCCGCATGCGCCTGGCGCGAGTGCATCTCGCCACGCGGCAGCCGGCCCTGGCGATCGCCGCGCTGGAGCGTGGCATGGTCGCCCAGCAAGCACTGCGGCGCGCCGATCCGCACAACCTCAGCGCGGTAGTGGGCTTAGCCGAAGCCAATGAGCTCTTGGGCGACGCTCACCGCGCCCTGGCGGCCGCGCAACCTGGGGCGGCGCGGCAATCGGCCTGGAGCACGGCGCGGACCGCCTATGCCGAAGCGCTGGACCGCTGGCGCGAGCTTGAAGCACGGCATGCCCTACCCGGTCAGCATGCCCGCGCCCCCCAGCGCCTGCTGCGAGCCCTCGCCGACTGCGACGCGGCGCTGAGGCGGTGGCAATGAGCGCGCCCGCCGGGCCGCCCCAAGGGCGCGCAGGCCAAGAAACCGGAGCCGCGGTAGCGGCGAACAGTGATCACCCCCTTCCCCCGGAAGGGGGCCAGGGGGAAGGGTGGTCGCCGGCGCCCGCCGGGCCGCCCCAAGGGCGCGCAAGCCAAGAAGCCGGAGCCGCGGTAGCGGCGAACAGTGATCACCCCCTTCCCCGGGAAGGGGGCCGGGGGGAAGGGTGGTCGCCGGCGCCCGCCGGGCCGCCCCAAGGGCGCGCAGGCCAAGAAACCGGAGCCGCGCTGGCGGCGCTGCTGGCGGATCCGGCCGGGGATCATTCCGCTACTCTGGAACGCTTGCTGCCCATGGTCTACGACGACTTGCGCCGCCTGGCGCGCAGCTACCTGCGGCGCGAGCGCGTCGATCACACCCTGCAACCCACCGCCCTGGTCAACGAGGCGTGTCTGCGCTTGCTCGGTCAGGACAAGGCCGTTTGGCAAAACCCCGCACAGTTGGTCGGGAGTGCCGCCCAGATGATGCGACGCGTTCTGGTGAATCATGCCCTGGCACGTAAGGCGGCCAAACGTGATGGGGGGCAACGCGAGGCGCTGCTCGAAGAGGGCTATGCGCCACTGCCCATCGAAAACGGGGTCGATCTCGCCGCGCTGGATGCCGCGCTGAGCGAACTGGAGAGTTTCGATCCGCGCCAGGCGCGCATCGTCGAGCTGCGCTTTTTCGTCGGCTTCAGCATCGAGGAAACCGCGGCGGTGCTCGATCTTTCACCCGCCACCATCAAGCGCGAGTGGAGTGTCGCCCGCTTGTGGCTGAAGCGGCGGATCGAAGAGGGCGGGAACTGAACCCCGCGCTCGCTTAAGCCTGGCGCCCCGGCGCTGGGGGAGAAGGCGCGAAAGCCCTCCGGACCGCCGCCACCGAAAGGCGTGAGTTGCTCCTCGAAGGGCAGGTCGAGTTCGCGCATCAGCACCCAGGGGCGCAGGGACCAGGAGGAGTAGTTCTTGTTGGCGACGTGAAGTTTGAACATCCGTTTTCCCTATCGTGGCGGGCCGGCACCTAGCGCCATGGCGCCGTGCCGGCCGGTGCGGGCGGAGTCGGTGTAGCGTCGCCACCTTGCCGCGCTTCGATCCGGGTTCCGAATCAGGCAGCCGACCTTTGCATGGGGGCTTGAAGTGCTTCCTCCAGGGTTTCCATGGTCTCGGCCAGGTGCGCGCGGGTTTCCACCGACAGCTTGCCTTTGGCCAAGCTGCTCTTCAGGCGTGCGACCAGTCGCTTGGCGGATTCGCGCTGTAGGGGGCGGACATCGGCGGGCGCCGTGGACGAGGGCTTGATCAAGCTGCCGGCCAGCCGGCGTGTGTACTCGCGCTGCACGTTGCGGCGCAGCGGCGAGATTTCCTTCGCACCTTCGAGTTCGCTCCAGATCGCCGCCTGCGTCGCGGCGTAGAGTTCGGACAGGCGAAACACCTCCGGTCCGCCGCCCAGTTTCAGTTCGTTCTCGGACAGGCGCGCCGCGATCACCTCGCTCAAGAGCTGATCGAGCACGCTGCGCTGTAGGGACAGTACCTGATCGGCGAGGCTGTATTCCGGATTCGGTGTCCGCTCGCCTCGGTACAGGGTGTCGGTGTAGTCCAGGCGGTTGAAGGTGAGTCGGCTCATGAACTCTGGGCTGAAGTGGAAGCTGTCCACCGACAGCACACCGCCGGCGATCAGTTTCAGGGCTTCGCGCTGGCGCTCCGCGGACACCGGGGTGTAGGGCCGGCGGCCGGTGCCGGCGCGATCACGCAGCGCGACCACGCCGCCGATAAACTTGCTGGCCGGGCCGACGGCGCGCCCGAGCGCACGGAAGCCTGCTTCAAGGTTGCGGCGTAGCACCCCGTAGTCTTCGCCGGCGGCCAGTTCGCGCTTCTGCAGGCGCCCCCAGAGCTCGCGCGAAATCCGCAGGCGGCGCTGATAAAAGGCCAGCGGATCGGCGCCCAGATCGAAGACGTTGACGGTCGGGTCCATGCCCTGCGGCGCCCCCCCCAGGGAACTGTCCTCATCCGTGCCATAGGCGAGCCAGGGTTCGGTCGAACGCGCGGCGATGCGGGCGAGTTCGGTTCTTTCTTGCTCGGGCGCGATCGGCTTGTAGGCGTACTCGATCGCCCAATAGTCATAAGGTCCGAGCGTGGTCTGGATGTACTCCGAGGCTGCTTCGCCCTGCACGGGAATGTTGAAGGGCGTGTAGTCCATGACCGAACCGGCGGTGCCGTTCTTACGCACGAACTCCGGGTCGCGCAGCTGTTCCGCGGTGAAGATGGTCGAGGCGCGGAAATTGTGCCGCAAGCCCAGGGTATGGCCGACTTCGTGCATGATCACTTCCTTCACGTAGTCGTTGACGAAGCGGTCGGCTTCGGGGCTGTCTGGGTTGAGTTCAGCGCGCGCTTCCAGCAGTTCCAGGGTGAACTCGGCCTCGTCGGCGGCGTGTTCGGCGAAATGGCAGGCTTCGGCGGTCAGGGCGCGCGGCGCTTCTTCGACCACGAAGCGGCGGCTGCCGCGGGTGAAGACATCGGTCATGCGGATATCGGCGTCAAGAATTTCTCCGGTACGCGGGTCCATGTTGCTCGGACCCACCGCCGGCCCGAGGTCGGTGCCCAGGTACCAGCGGATCGAGGCGTGCCGTGCCGAAGCCGTATGAAAGTCGGCCTTTTCGCCTTGCAGTTCGGCCTGCACCGCGTCCTTGAAGCCGATCTTTTCAAAGGCCTTGTTCCATTCCAGTACGCCGGCTTTCACCGCCGCGCGGTATTTCTCGGGGATGTTGCGGTCCAGCCAGAAGACGATCGGCTGCTTGGGTTCGGACAATGCGGCGGCGGGGTCTTTTTTCTCCAGGCGCCAACGGTTCACGTAATGCACCCGGGCGCTGGGCTTCAGATCATTGGACCAGTCCCAAAAAGTGGTGGTGAAGTGTCCCAGGCGTTCGTCGGCAAGGCGCGGCGGCATGGCTGTCTCCGGCAGGCGCATCAGGCTGTAGTGGTAGCCGAGGAACATGCTGCGTGCGTCGGGCAGGTTGTGCGGCGGTGTGGGCGCGCTGGCCGCGGCGGGCAGGGGCGAGGCCGGAGGGGCCGGCAGTTTGGCCACGGTGTAGTGTGCCTTGACTTCCAGAGTGGTGATTTCTGGGGTCGCGTGCGCCCGCTGGATCGAGGAGTTGCGGGCGTCGAAGGCATAGGCCACGCGGAACGCCGACTCCAGTTGCGTGGCACTGCCCGGAAGATCGGTGAGGAACAGGTTGTTGGCTTCGACCAGGACTGATTTGCGTTCTGGATGAGGCAGGCTGGCCACCGTGGCCGAGGCGAGCAAGCTCTCGGAAAACCCCTCGGCGATGGCGCGCGCCGTGGCGCTTCCTGGCGTGGCGCGGAAGCGGTGGTTCTCGGCGAGCAGTTGCACCTGGTTGCCGACCTTGTGCAAGTGGACTACGTAGCCGCGACCCATACGCCCGCCGTAGATGCCCTTTTCGCCGATGCCCTGGGTGTGGGAATAGGAGAAATAGAAAGGCCGTTCAAGCATTTCCGGAGCGAGTTCCAGCCAGACCTTGTCATCCTTCTGGAAGACGGGAAAGAACCCCGGTTTTTCGGTGGCGTCCTTCACCACATCCTTGAAGGCCTTGGGCGCCGTGGCGCTGGGCGCGGTTGCGGACGGGGCTCCAGAACCGGCGGCCACGGCCGGCGGCGGGCCGTTCTGCGCCAGTAGTGGCGTGGCGAGGCAGAGCACTGCCGCGGCCAGGAGGCGCCGGGCAAGATGGCGGCCACGAACCGGCGAATACAGGACAGACAACATGACTCCTCCTTCGGAACTGGCGCGTGCCTCAGTCGCGGATCACGACTTCGCCACGCAGGCTGTGGGGCAGCGCCGCGGTGATGCGGACCTCCACGATTTGGCCGATCAGGCGTGCCTGACCAGCAAAGTTGACGATGCGATTGTTGTCGCAGCGGCCGGAAAGCTCGGCACCATCCTTCTTCGCATGCCCGGTGACCAGCACCTTTTGCACACTGTCCACCATGGCCTGGCTGTATGCCGCATGACACTGTTCCAGCAGCTCCTGCAAGCGCTCGAAGCGAGCTTGTTTGGTGGCTTGGGGCACCGGGTGTTCCAGCTCCGCTGCGGGCGTGCCGGGGCGTTGGCTGTAGAGGAAGTTGAAACTGCCGTCGAAGCGCAGCTCAGTCGCCAGCGCCAGGGTCTTTTCGAAATCGGCGTCGGTTTCGCCGGGAAAGCCGACGATGAAATCCGTGGTGAGCGACAAGTCCGGCCGTGCCGCGCGCAATTTGCGCACCAGCGATTTGTATTCGAGCGCGGTGTAGCCGCGCTTCATCGCGGCCAGTATGCGGTCGGAGCCGGATTGCACCGGCAGATGCAGTTGTGAGGCCAGCTTGGGGAGGGAGGCGAAGGCCTCGACCAGGCGCGGCGTCATTTCACGCGGGTGCGAGGTGGTAAAGCGCAGGCGTTCGATCCCCGGCACTGCGGCGGCGTGGGCCAGGAGCAGCGCCAGGTCGGCGCTCTCTCCGTCGGGCAGCGCGCCGCGGTAGGCATTGACGTTCTGCCCCAAGAGCGTGACCTCGCGCACGCCCGCGGCGGCCAGATCGCGGATTTCCGCGAGCACTTGCGCGTGGGGACGCGAAATCTCTTCGCCCCGGGTATAGGGCACGACGCAAAACGTGCAGTACTTGCTGCAACCTTCCATGATCGACACGAACGCGCTGGCGCCCTCCACCCGCGCGGCCGGCAGGTGATCGAATTTTTCTATTTCCGGGAAGGAGATATCCACTTGAGGCCGCCCGGTGCTGCGGCGCTTGGCGATCAGCTCGGGCAGGCGGTGCAAGGTTTGTGGCCCGAAGACGAGGTCGACGTAGGGGGCGCGACGGATGATCGCGGCGCCTTCCTGACTGGCGACGCATCCACCGACGCCGATCAGGACGCCGGGGCGCGCTTCTTTCACCAGCCGCGCCCGGCCCAGTTCGTGAAAGACCTTCTCCTGGGCCTTCTCGCGCACCGAACAGGTATTGAAAAGGATCAGGTCAGCGTCCTGCGAATCCTCGGTGAGTTCCATGCCCTGAGTCGCGGCGAGCAGATCGGCGATCTTGGCCGAATCGTACTCGTTCATCTGGCAACCAAAGGTGCGAAGAAAGAGCTTTTGCGCCACGACAAAAGTTTAGCGAGAAAGCCGGGCATTATAGGCGCCGACGGATCGAAGAACCATGTCTTTTGGCCCAAGCCCCCTTTGTGGTGGAGGACTTGTGCCGATCGGAGCGAAAAACTGGACTGAAATCCTCGGAGAGGGGCATAATTGACCTCAGTCAAAAAACCATGGCGATCGGGTCGATTCGATCGGCAGCGAGTGCAGCGGGCTTTCGGGGGTGGTGTGGTGGGGGAATACGCAAATTTAAGAACGGCGGACAAGAGCCGCCATGGCGCGCTAGTCGCGTTTTTCGGGGCACTGTTCCTGTGCCTGGCCCAAGGGCTTTGGGCCGCCGAACTGCGGGTACTGATCGATAGTGATCGCAATTCCGCCACCGGTTGTACCGTAGCCACCGCCAACGGCGCGTTCGCAGGGGTCGAGCAAGTCCTCAACACCACCGTCAACACCACCGTCTACCCGCCGGTGGTGGGTGCGCTCACTCGCCAATCCTGTCTCGGCGGTGTGCTCGAAGCCCCGGTTCCGGTTCATGCGGGTGGCTGGCCGGTCGGGCTGGGACTGGGCAGCGGCGGTTACGACGTGGTCGAGACCTTCCTCCCGGTGGGTTCGCCCTATGGTCGCTATCGTCTGGGCTTCACCTATCAAGATGCCGCGATCGGTGACGACGCCCTGACCGCCACTCCGGGCGGCGCGCCCATTGTTTTAGATCTGGGCGACCCGTTGGTGGTCCCGGCCTTGTCGCAACTGGGTCTCGCGCTCTTGTCCCTGATCCTGGCCGGCGCCGGACTCTACTGGCTGCGGCGGCATCGCGCCTCCGCTACGGCGATGCTGATGGTCCTGGCGATCGCCCTGTCCGCGGCGAGCTGGGCCGCCATCGTGCTCGATGGCTTGATCACCGACTGGAGCGGCGTCGCGGCCCTGTCCACCGACCCGCTGAACGACGCGCCTCCCGGCGTCGATCTCGCGGCCGCCTATGCCAAGGTTGAAGTCCCCGAGCAGCGGGTCTATTTCCGCGCCGATGTGAAGACTGCGAGCCCGCCCATTGCTGTGGCGGATACCTACGGCGTTCTGGCTGGTGCCAGCCTGAACCAGGGCGCAAGCCCGGGCGGATTGTTGGCCAACGATTTCACCGGGGCGCCGCCGGGAAGCATCAGCTCCTTTGGCGGGGGCAGCCTGGGTGGGGCCGTCACCAGCAACGCGGCCGGGAGCACGGTTAGCTTCGGGGTGGGCGGCAGCTTGACCGTCATCGGTGACGGCAGTTTCAGCTATACCCCGGCGACCGGCTTCAGCGGCAGCTTCAGCTTCAATTATCGCTTGAGCAACAGCACCGGTTCCGCCGACGCTCTGGTCACCTTCAATGTCAATGAGGCGCCCGCGTTTACCAGTGCGGCGGTGACCACTTTCACCGTGGGCACGCCGGGTTCGTTCACACCCGCAGCCAGCGGGTTTCCGGTGCCCAATCTCAACCACACCGGGGGAACCCTGCCCAGCGGCCTGGGATTCACCGCCAACACCGGGCCGCTTGCGGGTACACCCGCGGCGGGAACGGTGGGCACCCACAATCTGCAATTCACCGCACACAACGGCATCGGCGTTGCCGCGGTGCAAGCCTTCGTGCTGACCATTCAACGCGCCGGCACCACCAGCTCGGTCACTTCGAGCGTCAACCCCGCGGTGCTCGGGCAAAGCATCACCCTTACCGCCACCGTGACCACGCCCGCCTCAGGAGCGGGCACGCCGACCGGCAATGTCACCTTCTACGATGGGGCGAGCGCCTTGGGCACGGTGGCCTTGAACGGCAGCGGGCAGGCCAGCTTGAGCAGCTCGGCCTTGAGCCTTGGTGCCCACAGTATCACGGTCCAATATGCTGGAGACGCCAACTTCCTTGCCAGCACCAGCGCCGCGCTGAGCCAGAACATCAACCAGGCGGCGACCACCAGCAGCGTTGCGAGCAACCTCAATCCGAGCACCTTCGGTCAGACGGTGACGTTCACCGCCACCGTATCGGTCAGCGCGCCGGGAGTCGGCACCCCCACCGGCAGCGTGAGCTTCCGCGACGGCGCTACCGTTCTGGGCAGCGGCACGCTCAACGGCAGCGGCCAGGCCACTTTCGGCACCGCCGCGCTCACCGCCGGGGCGCACAGCATCACTGTGCTCTACGCGGGCGATGCCAATTTCCAAACCAGCACCAGTGGCGCCATCACCCAAACCGTCAATCAGGCGAGCACGGGGACCGCCCTCACCAGCAGCGTCAACCCCAGTGTCTTCGGGCAATCGACGACCCTCACCGCCACCGTTTCAGCGATCGCGCCGGGCGCGGGCACGCCCACCGGAACGGTGGAATTCCGTGACGGGGCGACGGTTCTGGGCAGTGGCACCCTGAACGGTAGTGGCGTCGCCACGCTCGCCACTAGCGCGCTCAGCGCCGGAAGTCATACCTTGAGCGCGGTCTATGCTGGGGACAGCAATTTCCTCACCAGCACCAGCAGCGGCTTGGCTCAAACTGTCAACGCTGCGAATACTGGCACCACGGTCGTTTCAGGAACCAACCCGTCCCTACTAGGGAATAGCGTTACCTTCACCGCGACCGTGATCGCCAGCCTGCCCGGCGGCGGCACGCCCAGCGGGAACGTGAACTTCAGCGACGGCGTGACCCCGCTCGGCACCGGCAGCTTGAATGGCAGCGGCCAGGCGATTTTCGCGACCTCCGGCCTCAGCGCCGGAAGCCATTCGATCGTTGCCGCCTACCAAGGCAGCAGCAATCACAATGCGAGTTCGAGTGCAATCCTGAGCCAGGTGGTCAATCAGCCGCCCACCGCGGTGGCCGACAGCTACAACACGGTTCACGATACCTTGCTCAATGTGCCCGCGGGAACGGGCCTCTTGAGCAACGACGGCTTGGGCGTGCCCGCGGTGAGCGCGCTTGCCAGCGCCACCGGCAATGGCGCAGCGTGCAGCGCCTTCCCCTGCACGCTGACCAGTACCGCCAATCTGCTGGCCAACAACTTGGTGGTCAACGCCGATGGCAGCTTCAGCTACACGCCTCCGGCCAACTATGCCGGCGCCGATGGATTTAGTTATGGGATCAGCAACGCCGGAGGCAGCAGTTCGACCACGGTGACGCTCAGCGTAAGCAACGCTTTGCCGGTGGCCGACCTCAATGGCGGCGTAGCGGGAATCGATTTCGGGCCGGCGAGCTTCACCGAAGGCGGCGCCGCCGTGGCCATCGTCGACAATGCCAACCTCACGGTGAGCGACGCCGACAGCACGCAACTGGCGAGCGCCACGGTGACCATCACCAACTTGCTCGATGGCGCGTCGGAAAGTCTGGCGGTGACACCGAGCGGCGCCATCCTTGCGGGCGACATCGTCTATACCGCCGGCACGGGCACGCTTTCCATTACCCGCTTGACGACGCTGGCGGATTATCAGGCGGTCTTGCGCACGCTGATGTACAACAACGGCTCGGCGAATCCGACCACGACGCAGCGCGACATCAGCGTCGCGGTCTTCGATTTAATCGGCAGCAACTCGCCGCTGGCGCATGCACTGGTGGACATCGCGGCCGTGAACACCGCGCCGGTGGTCACCGCGCCGGCGAGTCGAACCACTTCGCCCAATACGCCGATTTCTTTCCCCGGCACCATCAGCGTGACCGACGCCGACGCCGGTGCCGCCAACGTGCAGGTGACACTCACCGCGATCAACGGCACGGCCACGCTTTCGGGTACGGCAGGGCTCACGGTGCTGGGCAACGGCACCGCAAGCGTGATCTCGACCGGTTCGATCGCGGCACAAAACACCGCGCTCAATGGTCTGCAATTCTCGCCCGACAGCGGCTTCAGTGGTGCCGCGAGCCTGCAAGTGGCGCTCGACGACCTGGGCAATACCGGCAGTGGCGGTGCGCTTACCGACAGCGAAACGGTCAGCATTTCGGTCAACACGCCGCCCACGGTGTCGAGCACCAACCCCGTCAATGGCGCGACCCCGGTGGCGCAAAACGCGACCATAGGCATCACCTTCTCGGAATCGGTGAACGCCAGCTTGAGTTCCTTCACGCTGGAATGCCCCGGCGGCTCGGCGCAAAGTTTCACGCTCTCGGCATCCCCCGCGACCACCTTCACCTTGACGCCCTCGAGCAATCTGCCGGAGGGCTCTTGCGCGGTGGGCGTGATTGCCGCCAACGTGACTGATGTCGACGTGGGGCAACCCATGGCGTCGAACTACAATTTCTCGTTTACCGTCGATGTGCCGCCGACGGTGTCGAGTACCGTGCCGACCAACGGCGCCACGGAGGTTCTGGCGACCACCACCGCGACGTTCAATTTCAGCAAAGCGGTCACGGTGAGCGGCGGCTCCTTCAGCTTCTCATGCAGCGTGAGCGGCGCGCAGTCCTTCAGCGTCGCGGGCAGCGGTGGCACCAGCATCGTGCTCACCCCGGCGGCGAGCCTGCCCGCCGGCGAAACCTGCACGGTGACCGCGCTGGCAGCCGGCGTGGTGAGCGCCCTGGGTACTCCTATGGCCGCGAACTACCCCTTCGCCTTCACCATCGACACGCCGCCCACGGTCAATTCGACTACGCCGGCCAATGCCGCGACCAACGTGGCGCTGGCCAGCACCGTGGTGTTCAATTTCAGCAAAGCCGTCAACTTGACCGGCACCGCGTTTAGCCTCTCCTGTAGCGCAAGCGGGAGCCGCAGCTTCACCCAAAGCGGCAGCGGCACCGCGGCGATCACGTTGACGCCGAGCGCCGCTTTGCCGCCCGGAGAAACCTGCACGGCCACCGCCTTGGCGACGCAGATTGCTAGCCTCGCCGGCACCAACATGACCGCCAATCACGCGGTGAGCTTCGACACCACCATCGTGGTGAGCAACGACACTTATCCCGAGACCGCGCTGGGCAACGTGTCGGTCGATTCCGCCAATGTTTCGGGCGGCCCGTTCACCGTACTCGCCAACGACACGATCTGCGCCAGTCCGACCTTGAGCCTGCCGGGTGCGGGCGCCACAGCCCAAGGCGGCAACGTCAGCATGACGCTCTCGGGCGCCAACGCCGGCCGCTTCACCTACAATCCGCCCCCGGGTTATACCGGCGACGACACCTTCACCTACAACGTCACCTGCGGCAGTGCCAGTGCCACGGCCACAGTGACGGTGCCGATTTCGGGGATGATCTGGTTCGTCGACAACAACGCCGCGAGCTGCACCACGCTCGCCGGCGGTTGCGGACGTTTGTCGAACCCCTTCTCGACCCTGGGGGCATTGGCGGCGCTCAACGACGGCACCGGCAACAACCCGGCGGCGGGCGACAACATCTTCATCTACGAGAGTGCGACCGACTATACCGGCCCGCTCACCCTGCTCTCCAACCAAAAGCTGATCGGGCAGGATGCCAGCACCACGCTCGCGGCCATCGCAGGCGTGAGCCCGCCCGCCAGTGCGACCGCCTTGCCGATCTTGAATAGTGGCAACGCGACCAAGGTAAACCTCTCCAGCGCGGGCACCACGCTGACGCTCAACGGCGCCGGCACGGCCAACACCTTGCGTGGCTTCACGCTGGGCAATGCCGGCACCGATGCCTTGAGCGGCACGGGCTTTGGCACCCTCACCCTGTCGGAAGTGAGCGTCAACACCAACGCGCGGGCGCTCAGCCTCGCCACGGGCACGCTGGCGGCAACCGTCGATTCGCTGGTGTCCACCGCAGGCAGCAACAACCTCGACCTCAGCTCGATCAACGGCAGCCTGGTCATCACCACCGGCGCGATGAGCGGCGCCACCGGCAATGCCTTCAATGTTTCCGGCGGCACGGCGAACCTCAGCTATGCCGGCACCATCGCCAGCGGGTCGGCGCGGTCGGTGGCGATCGCCAGCAAAACCGGCGGCACGGTGACGCTCTCCGGGGCGATCACCGATACCGACACCGGCATCTCACTCACCAGCAACACCGGCAGCACCATCAACCTCACCGGCCAGATCACCGCCAACACCGGCGCCAACGCCGCCTTCACCGCGACCGGTGGCGGCACGGTGACAGCGACGAACAGCGCCAATACGCTCAACACCACCACGGCCACGGCGCTCAACGTGACCAACACCACCATTGGCGTCGGCGGCCTCGTGTTCCAGAGCATCACTTCCAACGGCGGTTCGGCAACCGGCATCATTCTCGACACTACCGGCTCCAGCGGTGGCCTCACCGTCAACGGCGACGGTAGCAATACCAGTGTGGGCGGCAACGGCAGCGGCGGCACCATCGCCAACAAGAGCGGTGCCGACGGCAGCACCAGCACCGGCATCGGCATCTACCTCAACAACACCCGCGACGTGGTGCTGCGACGCATGAACCTCAGCGGCACCAACGGCAATTTCGGCATCAAGGGCCTGGCGGTCACCAATTTCACCTTGCAGTATTCGACCGTTTCCGGCACTTTCGGCAGCGCCGCTTCGCTATCCGCGCCCGAGAACTACGGCGAAGGCAGCATCTATTTCGGCAACACCAGCAGCACCGGCCTTACCGGCACGGGCACCTTCACCAACAATAGTGTCAATGGCGGCCGGGCGCGCAACCTGTCCATCGTCAACACCAGCGGGACGGCCAACCTCACGATCAAGGGCAACACCTTCGGACTCAACCAGAACTTCTCCGACGCCAATCAAAGCCTGGCGATCGAAGCGCGCAACAGCGGTACGATCATCAACAGCACCGTGGGTGGTGTGGCGGGAGGTGAAGCCAACACCTTTAGCGGTTCGCCTGGGGATCTGGCCAACTTCACGGGGCAGACCGGCACCACCATGGATGTCGATTTCCTGAGCAACACCTTGACCAACACGCATGCCCAAAACATCATCGGCGGCGGCGGTCTGACGCTGGCCACTCAGGGCAGCATGACCTTCAGTGTCGATGGCAACACCATGAGCGGGGCACACGGCAGCGGCATCACCTTGCAAAAAGCCCTGGCGGGTACGCTGCTCTCCGGCAGCGTCAACAACAACGTCATTGGGCAGAATGGTGTAGCAGCTTCGGGCTCGGCGACCGGCAACGGCATCTTCGGTTCTTTCGCCGGAACGGGTACCATCACTCTGGGGCTGACCAACAACACCGTGCGCAATTACGAAGGCAATGCGGGCATGTATTTCGATAACACCGATGGCAGCTACACCGCCAACTTTACGATCACCGGCAACACCGTGAGTCAGCCTGGGGCGTCGGCCTTCGCTGGGCTGGCCCTGACGGCGGGCGCTCCGGCGAGTAGCGACACCATTCAGGTTTGCGCGGCGATTACGGCCAATGACATGAGCACCGGCGACCCCTTCAACATCAACGACATCATCGTCGGCGGCGGGGCAAGCGGGGGATCAGCGCTGCGCCTGCCGGGCTACGCCGGAAGCACGTTAGCGGATGTCGAGAACTTCATCCGGACCAACAATCTCAATTCGGCCAGCACGACAGTCATGGCCTACAGCGACCCCGGGCCGGCCAGCATCTTCACCGGCGGCGCCGCTTGCCCGACGCCTTGAAACCCTGACGGAGCACCATCATGGCAGAACCTTTCCTTTCGGAAATCCGGCTGATGAGTTTTAGTTTCCCGCCCCAGGGCTGGGCGCTGTGCAATGGGCAGCTCCTGCCCATCAACCAGAATCAGGCGCTGTTTTCGCTTTTGGGCACCACGTATGGCGGCGATGGGAGGGTCAATTTTGCGCTGCCTGATTTGCGTGGGCGGGTGCCCATCCATACCGGCGATTCGCACACCTTGGGGGAAAGGGGGGGAGAACAGGCGCATACGCTCAGTATTGCGGAAATACCCACCCACATTCATGCTGTGACGGCAGCGAGTAACCCCGCCAGCACCAACGTGCCGAGCAACACCACTTATCTGGGTACTCAGGCCAATGTTTATACGCCGGCCAACAACCTGACGGCCATGGCGGCTGGAGCGGTGAGCAACGTCGGCGGGAGCCAGGCGCATCTCAACATGCAACCCTTCCTGACCCTCAGTTTCTGTATTGCCCTTCAGGGCATCTTCCCCTCGCCGACCTAGGAGCGCGTCATGGCACAACCTTATGTTGGAGAGATACGCCTTTTCGCGGGAAATTTCGCCCCCGCGGGCTGGATGTTTTGCGAAGGCCAGCTCTTGCCCATCAGCGAAAACGAAACCTTGTTCCAGCTCATCGGCACCACCTATGGCGGCGATGGGCAAAGCACCTTCGCCCTGCCGGATTTGCGCGGGCGGGTGCCGATACACCAGGGCTCGGGTTTCATCCTCGCGGAAACCGGCGGCGCCGAGGAGATCACCCTCACCGTCAACCAGATTCCCGCACACAGCCATCCGCTGCTGGCTTCGCTCGACGTTCCCGCGCTCTCGACGCCGGCCAACAACGTGACCGGGCAGGCCGCGAGCAAAATTTATCGCACCGGGACACCGGGCATCGCGCTTTCCCCCAGCATCGTAGGCGCCGTGGGAGGCAGTCAGCCGCACACCAACTTCCAGCCCTACTTGTGCGTGGATTTCATCATTTCCCTGTTCGGGATTTTCCCGAGCCCAACCTGAACCACCAGGAGCCGGTCATGGCCGATCCTTTCGTTGCCGAGATTCGCATCTTCCCTTTCAACTTCGCGCCCAACGGCTGGGCCTTCTGCGACGGGCAACTGCTGCCCTTGTCGCAGAACACCGCCCTTTTTTCCCTGCTGGGCACGACCTACGGGGGCAACGGCAAGTCCAACTTCGCCCTGCCCGATCTCCAGGGCCGCGCCCCCATGCATCCTGGTCAGGGACCGGGCTTGAGCCTGCACGATTTGGGCGAAACCGGGGGCAGCCAGACCGTGAGCTTGCTCGAATCGGAGATCCCGTCCCACTCGCACTCGGTTTTGGCGCAGAACAATCCGCTAGGCAGCAGTTCCGTTCCCACCAGCAAGTCGTTCACGCGGCCGGCCAGTGGCAATCTTTATTTCGCGGGCGCGCCGAGCCAGGTCCAAATGGACCCCAACACCCTTGCTCCGGCGGGTGGCGACCAGCCGCACAACAATATGCAGCCCTATCTCACGCTCAATTTCTGCATCGCCTTGCAGGGCGTGTTCCCACCCCGAACTTGAGCCGGCAGGAGTTCACCATGGATAGACGCACGTTTTTTTCTGGAGTCGGGAGCCTGGCGGCGGCCGGCGCCGCGGCGCATTGGCTCGGTACCGACCGAACTGGCACTGGCGCCAAAAATACACCGACGGTCGCGGCGCCCTTGAGTTCGGCCCATGCCGACCGGCAGATGCAGGCCGCCTTTGGCCTCCTGCCTGGCAGCGAACGCCGGGTGGTCGAAGGCATGGAGCCGCCGGTGTATGACCTGGCCTACAAGCTCGGGGTGAGCGGATACGATCGCGCCGCCCTCGCCGTTCTCGGTTACCGGTCCGGGCCGCGGCCGTCGTTCGACAGCCTGGAACTGACCATCAACTATCGCCTGGACGAGCCGCCCTATGCCGCGCCCTATCGCGCCTTTCGGCTCGTGACGCGGCCGGGGGAAGGCCCGCAGGCGAGCTTGCCGGTGCAGTTCGACATCGCGGTGCCCGAGGGGGGCACCTTGGGCATGAACTACCGCTTCGACCCGCAGCGGTTCGGGCCTCAGGCCTGGGGTGCCGCCAGCTATGCTCTAGGCGGCTTCGGGCTGGGGCCGGGCATTCACGTCATCGCGGGTCTGTCGGCGCAGACCGGTCTCGCGCCGGATTTGTCGCAGTTCACTTGGGGCGATGCGTCCGGTGAACTCAAGCGCCTGGATGGCGGGCCGGTCGATTTCGACTACCTCTGCGTGCTCCTCCAGCCGGCGCGTGCCTGACGAAGCCAAGGGCCTGCTTCGATTCGCCCGAGACCTTCCCGGCGGGCTGGTTTTGCGCGAGGAACTGCCTGGGGATCGCGACTTCCTTGCGGCCCTGTATGCCGATACCCGCAACGAAGAGTTGCGCCCGGTGCCCTGGAGCGATGCCGAAAAGGCGGTGTTTCTGGGGCAGCAGTTCGAGCTGCAGCGGCAGCACTACCGGCTGCACTACCCGCGCGCCCAGTGGCTGGTGATCCTGCGCGGCGGCGAGCCGATCGGGAGGCTCTATCTTGAGCCCGGGAACGCCGAGCTGCGACTCATGGACATTGCACTGCTGCGCGCGGCCAGGCAGCAGGGCTCGGGCACGGCGCTCATGCGGGCAGTGCTCGCCTACGCGCAAGCCCTGGGCCTTCCGGTCGGCCTGCACGTCGAGCCCTTCAATCCCGCCTGGCGGCTCTACCAGCGCCTGGGCTTCGTGACTCGTGAGATGCATGGCCTCTACGCGTTTCTGTGGCGCGGCCCCGAGACCGATGCGCAGGACGAATCCCGAATAGACCAGCGGCTCCCTAATTGAAGGTGATTTCGTAGCGCATTCCGTGCGCGTCCGGGCCGGTAGGCACCAGGAACAATTCGAGCAAACCGAGCGTGGGGTGGGTCAGGCCCACCATGCTTTGGTTCAAAGCCGGCGCACCTGGTGCGCGCAGCACCAGGGAGAATGGAGCTTCGGGGCGCAGGTGGTGTGCAGGGAGGCGGGCCACGCTTAGCACCTCGACTTCCAGCCGGTGCTGGCCGGCTTGGAGGGAGAGTTTCTGGCCCACCAACGATAGGAAGTGTTCCGCTCGAATGCGCTCTATTTGCATGCATGTTCCCCGAAGTTCACGACCAAGAGCTTAACATGGGCTGGTCGCCCAGCGGCCGCTCGCCGCAGCTGTCGCAGTCAGGGCTTACTCGTCCCGGACCCCGCTAATTCACGCGCTTGGCTCGATCGGGTACAATAGCGGGCATTGCAAGAAAAACCCTCCGCCATGGCCCTCTCTCCTGCCTCCGCCGCCCTCAAGGCCCAAATCCTCGCCGAAGCCTTACCCTACATTCAGCGTTTTCACGATCGCACCATCGTCATCAAGTACGGCGGCAACGCCATGACCGAGCCGCACCTGAAGGCCGGGTTCGCCCGTGATGTGGTGATGTTGAAGCTGGTCGGCATGAACCCCGTGGTGGTGCATGGGGGTGGCCCGCAAATCGGCGGACTGCTGGAGAAAATGGGCATCAAGAGTGAATTCCGGCAGGGCATGAGGGTGACCGATGAGTCCACCATGAATGTGGTGGAAATGGTGCTGGGCGAGCTCAACCAGGAAATCGTCGGGCTCATCAACAGTCATGGCGGAAAGGCCGTCGGGCTGACCGGGCAGGACGGTGCTTTCATGCGCGCGCGCAAGCTGATGCTCAAGGATGAAAAGGGCGGCGAAGACATCGACATCGGCCTGGTCGGCGAAATCGAGCATATTGACCCCGAGCTGATCAGCCTGCTCGATTCGCGCGACTTCATCCCGGTGATTGCACCCATCGGCGTGGGCGCCTCAGGGGAGCCTTACAACATCAATGCCGACTTGGTCGCGGGCAAGCTTGCCGAACAACTCAACGCCGAAAAACTGGTGCTCATGACCAATATCACCGGCGTGCTCGACAAGGAAGGCAACTTGATCACCGGCCTTACCGCCACGGAAATCGAGCACCTTTTCGCTGACGGCACCATTCACGGCGGCATGCTGCCCAAGATCGGCTCGGCATTGGAAGCGGTGAAGCGTGGTGTGCGCTCGTCGCACATTATCGATGGGCGCGTCGAGCACGCGCTCTTGCTGGAAATTCTGACCAATGAAGGTGTGGGGACACTGATCCGCGCTGGGTGAACAGCCCGGCCGGGGGAGAGGTTTCGGGAGGAGGAAGAGATGGCAGGCAAACCGGGGGAGCGGCGGCTGCAAATCCTGCAGACGCTCGCCGCCATGCTGGAAAACCCGCGTGGCGATCGCATTACTACCGCCGCCTTGGCGGCCAAGCTGGAGGTATCCGAAGCGGCGCTATACCGCCACTTCGCCAGCAAAGCGCAGATGTTCGAAGGCTTGATCGAGTTCATCGAGAACACGGTCTTCACGCTGATCAACAAGATCGTCGGCGATAGCCAGGACGGCCTGCAACAGGCCGAACAGATCGTTTCCGTCGCCCTGGGTTTCGCCGAGAAGAACCCGGGCATGACCCGCGTGCTCATCGGCGACGCGCTGGTCAACGAAGACGAGCGCTTGCAGGTTCGCATCAATCAGTTTCACGATCGCCTGGAAGCGACCCTGCGGCAATGCCTACGGCTGGCCTATACCAATCGCCCGAGCGCGCCGGACGCGGCGGCGCAGGCGAATATTCTGCTGTGCTACATCATTGGCCGCTGGCAACTCTTCGCCAAGAGCGGCTTTCGCCGCCCTCCGGCCGAACAATGGGAGGCGCAGCGCCGGCTTTTGCTTTTGCTTTAGGGAAGCGCAGACCGCGTTGGTCATTCCAGCAAGCGTCTCGCTCGATCCGGACCGAGTGCTTCCCCCGCGCGCGAGTTCAGGGCGCGGGCCCACCCGGACCACCGCACACCGCGCAACTGGAATCGCGCCCGAGGCGCAGTTCGCGAAACGTCATGTTGCGCCCGTCGACCAGCAGCAGGCGGCCGACCAGGGACGTGCCCGCGCCGCAGATCAGCTTCAGCGCTTCGGCGGCCTGAATGCTGCCGACGATTCCCACCAAAGGCGCGAACACGCCCATGGTGGCGCAGCGGGTCTCCTCGAGATCCTGTCCCTCGCCAAAGAGGCACTGATAGCAGGGCGAGTCCGCTCGCCGCGGGTCGAACACTGTCACCTGGGCATCGAAGCGGATCGCCGCGCCGGATACCAGCGGCCGGCGGTGCCGAACGCAGGCGCGGTTCACCGCATGCCGGGTGGCGAAATTGTCGCAGCAATCGAGTACCAGATCGTTCTCGGCCACGAGTTCCATCAGCTCCTCGCTGGCCAGGCGCCGCGCCAGGGGCACCACGCGAACCTCGGGGTTGATCGCGGCCAGGCGGCGCTGCCCCGAGAGCACCTTGGCCTGCCCGATGCTGCCGCTATCGTGCAGGATCTGGCGTTGCAAGTTGGTGAGGTCGACCTCGTCGCCATCGCACAGGGTAATTTGCCCGACGCCCGCAGCGGCGAGGTAAAGCGCTACGGGTGACCCCAGGCCTCCGGCGCCAATGATCAGCATGCGGGCGGCCCGCAATTTTTCCTGGCCTTCGATGCCGATTTCTTCGAGCAGGATGTGCCGGCTGTACCGCAGCAGCTCTTGGTCCTTCATGGCCGTTGCGGTTTCAACGATATTCGCGCCATTCCTCGGGGGTTTCGTCGCGATCGCCGTGCGCGTGGTGTTCCCAAACCTTGACGAACACCTCGCGCGACTTGATCAGGCGTGCTGGTGAGCGCAGATTCTCGCATTGCACCTCTTCGCAGTAATGCGCCAGGGCGCGGACCAGTTTGTGATAGAGGCTATGGTCGAGTTCGAAGCCGAGGCTCGCCAGGGCGGCTTCGAGGCCAGCGAGGCTGTAGTTCTCCAGGCTGTAGCGCACCCAAAGCTGTTGCGGCGCGGGGGAAAGCCCCGCTTCGATGTTGGGCAAACCTTCGAGCAGCCGCAACGCCTTCTTGGCTTGCTCCGGGGGCGCGTCGTGGAAGGCGATGGTCCGGGTCTTGATCAGCTCAGTTTGGCTCATCGCGCACGCCCCCGCCCGGAGTCTACTTGGCCGCCGATAGCTGCTTCGCCTGCGCGACCACCGGTTGCCCCTTGAGGTGATTCAAGGCCTGTGTGAGTTGAAAGTCGTCATTGGAGCCAAATTCGAAACGCGGCGGGCGCGGTGCGGTCTTGTCCCCTTTGGCGGCCTCGGCTTTACGCTTTTCTTCCAAAATTTCACGGGCTTTCTTCACCTCTTCGGGATCCTTACCGGCGCCCTCGAGGTGGTGGGTGAGGTCAGCCTCGCGCACCCGGTTCGCACTTTCTCGGCCATCGTCGATGATCTGATCGGGCTCGATGCCTTTGGCCTGAATGGAGCGCCCCTTGGGCGTGTAATAGCGGGCGGTGGTGAGCTTGATGCCGGTGCTGTTGCCCAGGGGTACGATGGTCTGCACCGAGCCCTTGCCAAACGTGGGTGTCCCCATGACATAGGCGCGCTTGTGATCCTGCAAGGCGCCGGCGACGATTTCCGCGGCTGAGGCTGAACCGCCATCGACCAGCACGACCATGGGCACATCCTGCAAATTGGCCGGCACAGCCTTGACATAGTCCTCGCGCCCCCGCGCGTAGTATTCACGGCTCGCAGTGAGGCGCATTTTCGATTCCGGGGTGCGCCCATCGGTATAGACGATCAGCGCATCCTTGGGCAGGAACGCGGCCGAGACCCCGACTGCCGCATTCAAGAGGCCGCCGGGGTCGCCGCGCAAATCTAGTACCAAGCCCTTGAGATCGGCTTCCCGGGCGATGGCCTGCAACGACTTCACCACTTCTTCACCGGTGCGTTCCTGGAACTGGCGCACGCGCAAGAATGCGTAGCCGGGTTCGACCATTTTGTGGACGACGCTCTTGGGTTTGATCTGCTCGCGTTGCAGCGTAAAGTTAAGCGGTTGGTCCACGCCCTTTCTGACCACCGACAGCGTCACTTTGCTGCCCGCCTCGCCGCGCATCATGCCGACTGCCTTGGTCAGCGCCAGGCCTTTGGTATAGGTCTCGTTGATCTTGTAGATGAGGTCGCCAGCCTTGATCCCGGCGCGGTAGGCGGGCGTGTCTTCGATTGGCGCGATCACGCGCACAAAACCGTCTTCCACGCCGACTTCGATGCCCAAGCCGCCGAATTCACCCTTGGTGCTGACCTGCAAGTCGCGGAACGCGTCCTCGTCAAGATAGGTGGAGTGCGGGTCGAGGCCGTTGACCATGCCGTTGATGGCCTCGCGGATGAGTTTCTTGTCGGTGACGTTCTCCACGTAATCGCTCTTGATGCGTCCGAAGACTTCGGAGAAAGCGCGCAGGTCTTCGATCGGCAAGGTGGTCGTGGCATCACGGTTCGCTACCGCGGAGAAATTGAGCGAAAGCAGCACGCCCAGCGTGACGCCCAGTCCGACCAGTCCCGCTTTTTTCAGCGTGTCTCGATTTGCCATGATGCCTTCCTTGCCTCTACCGCTTGAGCCATCCGGAAGGGTCGAACGCGCGGCCCTGATGGCGAAGTTCAAAGTATAAACCCGTTTGCCCGACGTTGCCGGTGTCGCCCGCCTGCGCCACCACCTCACCCGCCTCCACGCGCGCGCCCACACGGTGGAGCAGCGCTTCGTTGTTGCCGTAGAGGCTCATATAACCCTCGCCGTGGTCAACAATCAGGAGATTTCCAAAGCCGCGCAGCCAATCGGCGAATACCACCTGCCCGGCGGTGACCGCGCGTACCGCGCGACCCATTGGGGCGCGCAGAAAAATGCCCTTCCAGGTGACGCCGCCTTCCATTCGTTGACTGCCGAAGCGGTGGGTGAGTTCCCCTTCTATCGGTGTCAGCAGGCGCCCCTTGAGTGCTCCAAAGGCACCGCTGGTCGGTTCGCTGGGCGCCGCGCCGCGTGAACCCGCCGGCCGGCTCAAGCGGGCCAGGCGCTCAGCCAGTCGCGTCAGGCGCTGCTCGTCGCGCTGCAGGGCGAGCAGTTCACGGCGCCTGGCGGAGATTTGCTTGGCAATACGCTGCACCGCCGCGGCACGTACGCGCTTTTGCTCCTCCAGCGCGGTTTGCGCGAGGCGTGCTTCGGTCTCCAGGGCCGCCAGGCGTTCGACTTCGGCCGCGGCTAAGCTCGCCAGTTCGCGGCTGCGCGTGATCTGCTCGCGCAACTGGCTGAGCACGCGGTTGCGCGCTTCGTTGATATGACGGTAGTAGTGAAAGAGGCGCGGTAGCTCATTGGGATCGCGCCCCGCCAGAGCAAGCTTTAGCGGTTCGTGGCGACCGCCGAGGTAGTGTTGCAGGAGAAGTTTTTCGAGTAGCGCCTGCTGCGTGCGCACCTGTCCGTCGAGGTGCGCCTGTTCCCCGCGTAGCGTCGCCAAGCTGGCTTGCTGGCGGGACTGTTCGCGGGCGATTTCGCTGAGGCGCAAGCGCGCCTGGGAGATCGCTCGTTCACTTTGCGCAAGTTGGTCAGTGGCTTCGGCCCGACTTTCTTCGCCGGCAGCGATCTCTTTCTGGATCATCGCGACCTGGCGGCGCAGCTCTTCGAGTTTGGCCGAGTTTTGCGCCGGATCGGTAGCGGCGCCAAGGGGAAAGGCCAGAAACCAGAGCAAACCCGCGAAGCATGCCGCCGCTGCGTTCACTGCCACGCGATCAGACTGTGCCCGGTCATTTCCGGCGGCTGTGGCAGGCCCATCATGTCGAGCAGCGTCGGTGCGATGTCCTGCAAAGCGCCGCCATCCTTGAGCCGAGCGGGTCGGCCGAGGTAGATGAAGGGCACCGGGTTCAGAGTGTGCGCGGTATGCGGTTGGCCGGTCGCCGGATCGAACATCATTTCGGCGTTGCCATGGTCCGCGGTAATCAACACCTCGTATCCTGCTTGGCGGGCGGCCTCGAGCACACGTCCCAGACAAACGTCCAAGGCCTCCACGGCCTTGATCGCCGCGGGCAGGATTCCGGTATGACCAACCATGTCGCCATTGGCGTAGTTGCAGATCACCGCCGCGTAGCGCCTGGAGTGGATCGCCTCGACCAGCTTGTCGGTGACTTCATAGGCGCTCATTTCGGGCTTGAGGTCGTAGGTGGCCACCTTCGGCGAGGGTACCAGCACTCGATCCTCCCCAGTGTAGGCGGCTTCGCTGCCGCCATTGAAGAAGTATGTGACGTGGGCGTATTTTTCGGTTTCGGCGATGCGCAGTTGCTTCAGCCCGAGTCCGGCGAGGTACTCACCGAAACTGTTGGCGATACTCTGTGGCGCAAAAGCCACCGGCAGGTCGGGGAACTCATCTCCGTAACTGGTGAGGCATACCAACTGCGCCAGCTTGGGCCGCAGACGGCGCTCGAAACCCTCGAAGTGGTCAGCGGTGAGAGCCCGGGTGATTTCGCGCGCGCGGTCGGCGCGGAAATTCATGAACACCACCACGTCACCATCTTCGATGTGGACCCTGCTGCCGTCCGGCGCCAGGATGGCGGTGGGCTTGACGAATTCGTCGCTTTCGCCGCGCGCGTAGGCCTCGGCCAAGCCCTGAGTGGGGTTCGGCGCGGAATAGGGCGCCTCGCCTTGAGTGAGCAGCGTGTAGGCCTGCGCCACCCGCTCCCAGCGCTGGTCGCGGTCCATGGCGTAGTAGCGGCCGCAGATCGAGACCACCCGACAGCCCGGGTGGCGATTGCAGGCCGAAGCGAGGCGTTCGAGCGAGGCGCCAGCACTTTGCGGAGGCGTGTCCCGACCATCGAGAAACGCATGCATAAAGGTGTGGGGCACACCTTCGCGCGCCGCCAGCTCCAGCAATGCCAATATGTGTCGCTCGTGGCTATGCACCCCCCCCGGCGAGAGCAGGCCCAACACATGCAAGCGGCCGCGCCCCTCTCGGGCTAGGCGCAGCGCTCCGGCCAACGCCGGGTTGGCGGCGAACTCGCCGGTCTTGATGGCTTGGTCGATGCGGGTGTAGTCCTGGTAGACCACGCGTCCCGCACCGATATTGAGATGTCCCACTTCAGAGTTGCCCATCTGCCCGTCGGGCAGCCCGACATGCAGTTCGGAGGCCTCGATCAGGGTATGCGGCGAGTGTTCCCAGAGCTCTCTCCAGTGCGGCGCATGAGCGGCACTAATGGCGTTGTCGGGTGTGGCTTCGCGATGGCCGAAACCATCGAGGATGAGAAGGATCACGGGAACTACGGGCGGCGTTACGGGCATGGCATGCGGCTCGATCGATGGGGAGAATTTCAGCTATCATTCTACCTTTTCGGTGGGCTTGCTTGGACGTGGCGCAAGCGCGCGAATTCCCCAAGGCGAAACGATGGATTTTTTTGATTTTCTGGTCAAGAACTCGGTACTCGTGTTGATCATGCTGGCGTCTGGCGGCATGCTTTTCTGGAGCTTGGTGTACAACCAGCTTTCCGGCATGAACGAAGTCGGCCCGCAGCAGGCGACCATGCTGCATAACCAGCGCGACGCCGTCCTGGTCGATTTGCGCGAGACCAAGGACTACTCCGGCGGTCGCCTGCCCAAGGCGGTGCATCTGCCCCTGTCTCAGCTCTCGACGCGGGTGGGGGAGTTGGCGAAGTTCCAGGGCAAGCCGATCATCGCCTATTGCGATCGCGGCAATCGCAGCCGTATGGCCGGCAGGGCCTTGAAGAAGGCCGGGCACACCGAAATCTATAGCCTGGCCGGAGGCATCGAGGCGTGGAAGACGGCGGGGTTCCCGCTCGAGAAAGCCTGATATGCCACGGGTCACCATGTACGCCACCGGCGTCTGCCCTTATTGCATTCAGGCCGAACGGCTGCTGAAGGCGAAAGGCGTACCGGAGGTCGCCAAGATTCGTGTTGACCTCGATCCGGCGCGCCGCGAGGAGATGATGCAGCGTACCGGTCGGCGTACCGTGCCGCAAATCTACATCGACAGCCGCCACGTTGGTGGTTATGACGACCTGGTGGCGCTCGATCGCGCCGGAGGGCTCGATCCGCTGTTGGCCGGGGGGGAGACACCCGCGTCTGGGGTATAATCCCCGGCTTTTAATCTCCTACCATTCAAGGCGCGAAATGAGCGATCAGCAGCCGGCTTTCACGGTCGAAAAGATCTACGTCAAGGACCTCTCCCTGGAGAACCCGAATTCCCCGCAGAGCTTCCTGAACCAGGAACAACCCCAGGTCGAGATCAGCCTGCAAACGCGCGGCCAACGCGTTGACGAGGGCTACTACGAAGTCGTGCTCACGGTCACGGTCACGGCGCGCCAAGGTGAGAACACCCTTTTTCTGGTCGAAGCGGCACAGGCCGGTCTGTTCCAGATTCGCAATGTGCCCGAGGCCGACCTCCAGCCCATTCTGGGTATACATTGCCCCACCATCCTCTTCCCCTATGCCCGTGAAGCAGTTTCCAACGCCATCGGACACGCCGGCTACCCTGCCATCCTGCTTAACCCCATCAGCTTCGAGCAGCTCTACCAGGAGCAAATGCAGCAGATGGCGGCGCAACCCTCCGGGGAACTGCCGGTTCAATAAGCTCATGCGCGTGCGCCTCGTCCCGCTGGTCTTCCTGGCCTGGGCGTTCGGACTACCCGGCGCCGCGCCGGCCCTGGACTTCCGTGCCACAGCGGAAGCGGCGACCGTGCTCTACGACGCCCCTTCGCTCAAGGCCAAACCGGCCTTCGTGATCGGGCGCGACTATCCGTTGGAAATCGTGGTCAGCGTCGAGGGCTGGGCCAAGGTGCGCGATGCCACCGGAGCGTTGGCCTGGATTGAAAAGAAGGCACTCACCGAGCGCCGCACGGTCATCGTCAAGACGCCGCAGGCGGAGGTTTTCGTCGCCCCTGACGCGAGTTCCTCGGTGGTCTTCCGCGCGGAGCAGAACGTACTGCTCGAAATTCAAGAGTTGCCCAGCCCTGGGAGCTCCTGGCTGCGGGTCCGCCATCGCGATGGGCAGAGCGGTTTTGCCCGCATGCAGCAGCTCTGGGGTTTTTGAATCGTGCTCCGTGCCGGCCCGATCGCCATGCTCGGCGCCGGGGCCTGGGGGACGGCTCTGGCCATACACTTGGCGCATCGTCTTTCGGTGCGCTTGTGGTGCCGCGATGCGGCTCTGGCGCGGCGCATCTCCGATGAGCGCGAAAATCACCAATACCTGCCCGGGGTCAAATTACCTGCCGGTTTGGAAGTCAGCGCCGATCTCGGCGCGGTACTCCGGGACGCCGACCTCATCATTATCGGCACCCCCACCGCGGCCCTGCCCGAGGTATTGACCGCAGCCGCCGGCGTCGGCGCGCGGGCGCCGCTGTTGTGGCTCTGTAAGGGTTTTCTGGAACAAGCGCGATTGCCCCACCAATTGGTCGCGCCGCTTTGGCCCGCGCCTTGCGGCGTGCTCTCCGGCCCGAGCTTCGCCGAGGAGGTGGCCGCCCGTTTGCCCACTGCCATCGCCCTTGCCGCTACCGATCAGGCATTCGCCCGCGAGGCGGCCAACTGGCTGCGCGACGAAACGCTGCGTATCTACGTCAGTGACGATCTCGTCGGGGTAGAGATCGGCGGTGCGGTCAAGAATGTCCTGGCGATCGCCGCGGGCATCAGCGACGGCCTGGGTTTCGGCCACAACGCGCGCGCCGCGCTTATCACGCGCGGGTTGTTGGAAACGGGCCGGCTTTCCGCCGCGCTGGGGGGCAAGCGCGAGACCCTGATGGGACTCGCCGGCCTGGGTGATCTGGTTCTGACCTGCACGGGCGACCTGTCGCGGAATCGGCGGGTCGGCCTGGAACTCGCCCAAGGCAAGCCCCTGGAGCAGATCCTCGCCGCCCTGGGGCACGTCGCCGAAGGCGTGCGCAGCGCGCGCGCCGTGCGTGAGCTGGCCGTGCGTACCGGGGTCGATTTGCCGATCAGCGAGGCCGTGGCACGGGTGCTCGATGATGGTGTCAGCCCTCGGCTGGCGGTGGGGGATTTGCTGCGCCGCGAACCCGGAACGGAATCGGACTAAACGGTCCGCCGAGGTACAGGCCACGTTCGGGCGGTGCGCCGCCTCACCGACGAGCCGGCACGGGTTGTGGCGAATCGTCGCGCGGTGGATTGAGGTACGAGGCCTCAAACCGTTAACTGGGTGCAAGCTCCGGCGAATGGCTGGCGCCCCCTAAGGGCGGCCGCGTGGGGCTCGACGAACCTTCCCCCCGCCCCCCTTCCTGGGGACGGGGGGTGAGCACGGTTCGCGGGCTGCGCCCGCTCCGGTGAATGGCTGGCGCCCCCTTCGGGCGGCCGCGCGGGGGCGCTCGTGCCCCTCACGCTGCCAACCGTCGCAAACCCTTGGCCTGCGCCGGGAGCGTTCGCTAGGCTGCGATGGTCGTGGCAAGATGCCCAACTGCGATAGGTCAAGAAATGTCGAGCAGCAAGACTCACCCCAAACTCAGCGAGGCGCTCATCGGCGCGCGCGATGCCCTGGCGCCGGTCTGGTGGCGCTTTTTCGACTGGCTGGCGATGGCGCCCTGGCGCCATGTGCTGGTGATCGGCTTCATTGCACTGATACTCGGAGAAATCCTCCGGATCGAGCAGATCAGTATCGTGCTCGTGCTCACCTCGATCGTTCTGAAGATCATCGCTGGCGGCAAGCGCCGCGCCGACGTGGCAGCGCGCGAGGCGAGCGAACGGGCGGACCATGAGTCCTTGGAGCGACGTTTGGCGGAAGCCGAGCTGGCCGCCATGCAGGCCCAGATCGAACCGCATTTTCTGTTCAATACCCTGGGTTCGATCGAGGCCCTGATCGAGCTCGACCCGCCACGCGCCGCGCGCACCCAGCGCAGCCTCATCGAATACCTGCGCGCCGCCATGCCGCAGATGCGCGATGGCGGCACCAGCGGCACTTTGGGCAGGCAGCTCGAACTCTCGCGTGCCTTCCTCGAAATCATGAAGGTGCGCATGGAAGAGCGCCTCGAATACCGGTTGGTCGTTTCCGAAGGCTTGTCGAGTGCCGAGTTTCCGCCCATGATGCTGCAAACCCTGGTCGAGAACAGCATCAAACACGGACTGGAACCCAAGGCCGCCGGAGGGCGCATCGAGATCAGCGCCGAGGTGGCACACGGCCGGCTGCGGGTGAGCGTGGCCGATACCGGCGTCGGCATGGCTGATCCCAGCCGAGCCACAGCAGGGGACGGCATCGGCTTGACCAATGTGCGCGAGCGTCTCAAGCTGCTGTTTGGAGACCAGGCCAGCCTGAGTTTCGACGCTCCGACCGAAGGAGGAACACGCGCCGTGATCGAATTGCCCTATCGCAGCCTCAGCCCTGCCACCGCCAGCGCGAAGGCAGGGCAATGAGCGCCCCCGCCGGGCCGTCCCAAGGGGGCGCATGCAAGGTGCCGGAGCGGGCGCAGCCCGCGAACCGTAGTCACCCCCTCCCGCGGGGAAGGGGCGCGGGGCGGGCTGTCCTGTGAACCGCCAAGCCCGCCCCACCGCCGTGCTTGCCGACGACGAGCGGCTGATGCGCGAACTCCTGCGCCGCCGCCTGGCCGAGGTCTGGCCCGAACTGGAAGTCGTGGCCGAGGCCACCAACGGGTCCGAGGCCATTGCTGCGGTTGCGGCACATCGTCCGGACATTGCCTTCCTCGACATTCAGATGCCGGAAAAGACCGGCCTCGAGGCTGCGGGAGTGATCTCCGGACAGTGTCACATTGTCTTTGTCACGGCCTACGATCAGCACGCCATCGAGGCGTTCGAGCGGGGCGCCACCGATTACGTTTTGAAACCCGCCAACCCCGAGCGCCTCAAGCTCACTTGCGAACGACTCAAAGAGAAACTCGAAGCCACACCCGGCGAGGTCGAGCAGCTCCTTGCCCGCATCGCCCGGCAGATGACGCCGGGCGCCAAGCCCGATTACTTGCGCTGGATCCAGGCGAGCATCGGCAACAGCCTGCGCATGATTCCGACCCGCGAGATCCTGTTCTTCCGCTCCGATGACAAATACACCCGGGTGCAGACGCCTGAGTTCGAAGCCTTGATCCGCAAGCCGATCAAGGAACTCGCCACCGAACTCGACCCCGACGAGTTTTGGCAAATCCATCGCTCGATCCTGGTGCGGGTTGAGGCGGTCGCGCAGATTCAGCGTGACGAGCGCGGGCAGCAGATCGTCTCGGTCAAAGGGCATCCGGAAAAACTCGAAGTGAGCCGCGCCTACTCTCAATTGTTCCGGCACATGTAGAGCGCGGCGCTGGTCGTGGACAGACCGGTTGGTCGGCCCGGCTTTGCGCCCGCCCGACGCCGGTCGCGGAGCCAAGGCCAGGCGCAGGCACTTGAGCGGAACTGGCGGTCTTGTTTGCACTGATTGCAAACCTCGCTTGCACGAAATCTCGGAGCAAGAGACTGGCGCAAGCTCCCGCGCGTCTCTGCGGTAGGCGCCGAAATCAAGCGGGCGGGCAGGTTTACCGGATCGCGGTGGTTGGTGTCGTGTCCGTGGCACGGTTCTTGTAATCTTGGCCATGGTCCGAACACGACGCCCGAGCCATGAACGACGCGCGAAAAATCAGGGAGACCCGCCCGACGGTGACCGAAACCGCGCCAAGCCAGCCGCGTCGGGCGGCGATCGCGGGGTTACACCGGGCGCCCGGCGCTCCGTTCAGGGCCCAAGTGCCACATCGCCCGATCCACCCCGGGCGGTTCTTGCAGACGCGGTTCTTGACCCCGCTGCGGATCAGTCAAATCGAACTGGCCGTGGCCCTCGCGGTCTCGCGCCGGCGCGTCAACGAATTGCTGCGCGGGCATCGGGGCATCACCGCCGATACTGCGCTGCGCCTTGGGCTCTATTTCGAAATGGACCCGCACTTCTGGCTGGGCCTGCAAATGGCCTGGGAACTGCATCAAGCCGCGCAACAACGCGCCCAAGGTGCCGCCGGAGCGGTTTGACGCCGGCCTGGCGCGGCTTACCCGTGGCTCCCGTCTCTCGCCTGGCGCGGCCGCCGGAAATCGCTGCCGGACCCGCCTCCGGGAGATGCCGATCAAACCAAGATTCGCGATGCCGGAGAGCGCGCCGATCAAGGGAGATCAACGAACTTGATCGAAGTCAATAAAAAGATCAAGACAATCAACAATTTGCTTCCAGTCGCGCTGCAAGCAAAGTTTCCAGTTCGCATTGGCCGCTGAGCGTCCACGCGCGGACCATGGGAATTCGACGCTTCCGGGCTGATAGTTTAAGGGCTTGATTTTCTAATGACTTGTATGAGCCCACCGAGCAGGCACGGTTTTTGTTAGTGAGCTTGCTACGGTAGCGGCAGGAAGCTTTGCGGCGGCCGTTGGTTGCGCAAGCCAAATGCTCGAACAGGGGTGCCTGGCTGACTGTCAGGTATTTATTCGGAGGGAAGGACCACATGGACCAATTGCTCATTGATGAAACCCACCAGGCCGCGTCCTCGGTGGAACGCCGGCTCGGCCTATCGCGGCGCGAGTTCATGCAATTCTGCGCGGCAACCGCGGCGACCTTGGGGCTTCCGGCAGGTGCGGAAGCGGCCATCGCCAAGGCGGTTGAAAAAGCCAAGCGTCCGTCGGTGATCTGGTTGCATTTCCAGGAGTGCACCGGCTGCAGCGAGTCCCTGCTGCGCGCCGAGCATCCGACGCTGGAGAAACTCATTCTCGACGTGATCTCGCTCGACTACCACGAGACCCTGATGGCTGCGGCCGGCCACCAGGCCGAGGCGGCCAAGAAGGCGGCGATGGAAGCCAACAAAGGCAAGTACATCCTGGTCGTGGAAGGCGCCATCCCCACCAAGGAAAACGGCATCTATTGCAAGGTCGGCGGCAGAACCGCGCTCGAATTGACCAAGGAAGCCGCAGCCAATGCCGCTGCGGTCATCGCCATCGGTTCCTGTGCGTCCTGGGGCGGCATGCCCTCGACCGGCCCGAACCCGACCGGATCCTCGGGTGTGGCCGAAGTGCTGGGCAAACCCGTGGTCACGATTCCCGGCTGCCCGCCCAATCCCTACAACTTCCTCGCCACGGCGGTGCATTTCCTGACCTTCGGCAAGTTGCCCGAGATCGATAGCCTCGGCAGGCCGAAGTTCGCCTACGGCCGCATCATCCACGAACACTGCGAACGCCGCGCCCACTTCGACGCCGGCCGCTTCGCCCACGAGTTCGGCGATGAGGGCCACCGCAAGGGCTATTGCCTGTACAAGCTCGGCTGCAAAGGCCCCGAGACCTACGCCAATTGCTCGACCATCGGCTTTGGGGATGTGGGCGAGTCGAATTGGCCCGTGGCTTGCGGTCACCCTTGCATCGGCTGCTCCGAAAAAGGCGTGGGCTTCGCCAAGCCCATCCACGCCACCGCGCAGTTGAAAGGCATGAGCCCGCCAGCGTCCTACCCCAATGTGGTGGAACAGCAGGGCAAGACCAGCTTCGCCTCGATGGCGGCGTTGGCGGCCATTGCCGGGGCCGCCGCTGGCGGTGCGGCCATGCTCGCCAAGAATGTCGGCAAACAGGATGCCGCCGGGCAGGGCAAGGAAGGCCAGTAATCATGGACCGGCGCAAATTCTTCAAGGCCGCTGCCGCCGGTGGCGCCGCCCTGGCGACAGGTGCGACGTGTTCTCCGGCGCAAGCCCGCGGCAATAAAACGCTGCCGCCCGACGCGGTCGGGCTGCTCTTCGATTCCACCCTCTGTGTCGGCTGCAAGGCCTGCGTGGCGGCGTGCAAGCAGGCCAACGACATGCCCATGGAGTTCTCCACCGAGGACCAGCTCTGGGACACTCCACTCGACATTTCCGGCAAGACCCTGAACGTCATCAAGGTCTACAAGAACGGCAAACTCGAAGCCAAAGACCGCGAGGTCGACGGCTGGGCCTTCTCCAAAAAGTCTTGCCTGCACTGCGTCGACCCATCCTGTGTGTCGGCCTGCCCGGTCAAGGCGATGAAGAAGGATGAAAAGACCGGGGTGGTGAGCTACGACAAGAACGCCTGCATCGGTTGCCGCTACTGCGTGGCCGCTTGTCCCTTCGGTGTGCCGCGTTTCACCTACGATTCGCCCACGCCGCAAATCAGCAAGTGTCAGCTCTGCCAGCACCGCTGGCCGGAAGGCAAATACGCGGCTTGTGCGGAAGTCTGCCCGACCGGCGCCACGCTCTTTGGCAAAGTCGCCGATCTGAAGCAGGAAATCACCCGCCGGAAGAGCTTGAAACCTGGAACTCAGACCCTGTACCCGCGCGGCAAACTGGGCGGTCCGGATCAAAGTTACCCGGGCGTGGTGGCCAAGTACATCGACCACGTCTATGGCGAAAAAGAAATCGGCGGCACCCAGATGCTGATGCTCTCGGGCGTGTCTTTCGAGAAGCTGGGTTATCCGAAGTTGCCTGAGGTTTCTTACGCCTCGCAGTCCGAGACTTTGCAGCACACGCTTTATGGCGGGCTCATCTTGCCGCTGGTGTTTCTCGGCGGACTCACCTGGGTCGCCAAGCGCAACGTCAAGGACGACGAGCACAAAGAGGAGGGGAAAAATGGCTAGTCACGACGCGCACGCGCCAGCACCGCTAGGCGGGAGCCTCCTCACCCCGGTCACCTTCGTGCTCGGGCTGTTGGCGGCGATCGCCGGGGTGATCCTGGTGTATCGCTTCATCTACGGGCTGGGGGCCGTCACCAACATCAACGACGGCTTCCCCTGGGGCATCTGGATCGCCTATGACGTGGTGGTGGGCTCAGCCTTCGCCTGCGGCGGCTACGCCTTGGCGCTCTTGGCCTACATTTTCAACAAAGGCGAATATCACCCCTTGGTCCGCCCGGCGCTCTTGGCCAGCCTTTTCGGCTACACCTTGGCGGCGGTGTCGGTGATCTTCGACCTGGGCCGCTGGTGGAACTTCTGGCACATCTTCTGGCCCGGTTATGCCCAAGTCAATTCGGTGATGTTCGAAGTGGCGGTCTGTATCTCGGCCTACGTGCTGGTGATGTGGATCGAGTTTTCGCCCGCCTTCCTCGATCGTCTGGGTATGGGCGAACTCAAGAAGAAGCTCTCCAAAGTGCTTTTCTTCTTCATCGCTCTGGGCGTGCTCCTGCCCTCGATGCACCAGTCCTCTCTGGGGTCGCTCTTGGTGGTCTTCGGTAACCAGGTGCATCCGCTGTGGCAATCGGGCTGGCTTCTGCCACTCATCTACCTCATGACCGCCATCATGCTGGGTTTCGCGGTGGTGATCTTCGAGGCGACGCTCTCATCGGTGGGCTTCAAGCGGCAGATGGAAACGCCAGTCCTGGCGCAGTTGTGCAAGATCATGTATGGCCTTTTGATCGCCTACCTCGTGGTGCGCGTGGGGGATCTCGCGGTGCGCGGTGCCATCGGCAGCGCCTTTTCCGCCAGTGGCGAGGCCCTGATGTTCTGGCTGGAGATGTTGTGCTTCATCGTGCCGGTGATCATTCTGGGAAGCCAGGCCGCGCGCAACAGCGCCGCCAAACTTTTTGTCGGCGCGGTGCTCTTGATGCTGGGCGGCATGCTGCTGCGGATCAATGGGTTTCTGGTCGGCTACGAAACCGGCGAAGGCTGGCATTACTTCCCCTCGTTCCCCGAGCTGATGGTTACGGTAGGGCTCATTGCCTTCGAAATCCTGGCCTACATCATCATCGTTAGAAAATTCCCCGTGCTGCCCGCGACGCAGCCGGCCACGCGCTAAAAGGAGAGGTACAAAATGGGACAACGCATTACGGTTGATCCGATCACCCGGATCGAAGGCCATCTGCGCATCGATGTCGATGTCGACGGCGGCAAAGTCAAAAAAGCGTGGTCGTCGGGCCAGATGTGGCGCGGCGTCGAACTGATCCTCCTGGGCCGTGATCCGCGCGACGCCTGGGCCATCACCCAGCGCATCTGCGGCGTGTGTACCACGGTGCATGCCATCGCCTCGGTGCGCGCCGTCGAAAACGCGCTGCAACTCGAAGTGCCGCTCAACGCGCAGTACATTCGCAACCTCATCATCCTGGCGCATGCGGTGCATGACCACATCGTGCACTTCTATCACCTCTCGGCGCTCGACTGGGTGGATGTGGTCTCGGCGCTCAAGGCTGACCCCGACGCCACCTCCAAGCTGGCCGAAAGCCTCTCGTCCTGGGCCGGCAACGGCAAGTTCGAAATGCGCGCCGTCAAGGAGCGCCTCAAGGGCTTCGTCGATGGCGGGCAGTTGGGCATTTTCACCAACGGTTATTGGGGCCACCCGGCGATGAAGCTGCCGCCGGAGGTGAACCTCCTCGCCGTGGCGCATTATCTGCAAGCGCTGGACGTGCAACGCAAAGCCAACAAGATCGTTTCCATCTTGGGTTCGAAAACGCCGCACATTCAGAACATCGCCGTGGGGGGAGTCTCCAACGCCATCTCCACCGACAGCTACTCGACTCTGGGCGTCGAGCGCCTCTTGGCCATCAAGGGTTGGATCGACGAATTGGCGGATTTCGTCAAGAACGTCTATCTCGTCGATGTTGCCGCGGTGGGCGCTTTCTACGCCGACTGGACCAAATACGGTGCGGGAGTGACCAACTATCTGTGCGTGCCCGATATTCCCATGGACACCAAGGGCACCCAGTTCGCGCTGCCGGGCGGCTACGTGCCCAACAAAGATCTGGGTGCCTTCAAGGCGATCAAGACCTTCAACGACGAGTATTGGGTCAAGGGCGTGGAAGAGAGCACCAAGCACTCCTGGTACGAAAACTCCAAGGCGCCGCTGCATCCCTACCAAGGCGAGACCAAACCGCAGTACACCGACTTCAAGGACGACGGCAAATATTCCTGGCTGAAGTCGCCCACCTTCTATGGCAAGCCCGCGCAAGTGGGACCGCTCTCGCGCGTGCTTTGTATGCTGGCCGCCGGCCACGAACCCACCAAGAAATACGCCACCGCCGCGCTCGACACCGTCTCGGCCCTGGCCAAAACCAAGGTGGGCCTGGACGCCATGCATTCCACCATTGGTCGCCACGCCGCCCGCGCGGTGTCTTGCGCGGTGCAAGTGGACATGCTGGCCGACCAGTGGAGCGCACTGGTGAACAACATCGCCAAAGGCGACGTGAAAACCTTCAACAAGCCCACTTTCCCGAAAGGCGAAATTCAAGGCCAGGGTTATCACGAAGCGCCCCGCGGTGTGCTCTCGCACTGGGTAGTCATCAACGACGGCAAGATCAAGAACTACCAGTGCGTGGTGCCCTCGACCTGGAACGCCTGTCCGCGCAACGAGAAGGACGAGCCGGGGCCTTATGAAGCCTCGCTCATGGACAACCCCATCGCTGATCCCGGCAAACCCCTGGAAGTGCTGCGCACCATCCACTCTTTCGACCCTTGCATCGCCTGCGCGATTCACGTCACCGACACGGAGCATGGCAGCGCCATTACCGTGAAGGCGAAGTAAAGCGCGGGTCAACGACCTCTCCGGCCGCTTCGGCTGGTAAACTTGGGGGCGGGCCACAAGCTCGCCCTGTTTTTTGGAGCCCCACTTGCGCACCGTCATCCTCGGCATCGGCAACACCATCCTCTCCGACGAAGGTGTGGGCGTGCGCGCCGCCGAGGCTCTGCAGGCGGCCTACCACATTCCCGAAGGCGTGGAAGTCATCGATGGCGGCACTGCCGGCATGGAACTTCTCGACCCCCTGACGGGCGTCGATCTGCTGCTCGTGCTCGATGCCGTCAAGGCCAGGCGCGTGCCCGGGGAACTCGTGGTGCTTGCCGGCAAGGAAGTGCCGGTATTCTTCCGCGCCAAGCTCTCGCCGCATCAGGTGAGCATTTGCGACGTGCTGGCGAGCCTGGAGTTTGCTGGTTCTCCGCCCAAGGACATCGTGCTCATCGGTGTCGAACCCGAGAGCTTCGAGCTGGGCATGGAATTGACCCCCCGCATTGCCGCCGCCGTGCCCGGCATGGTGACACGCGCCCACGCCGAACTGGCGCGACGGGGCATCGAATTGCTACCCAGAGCCGCATGATGTGCCTCGCCATTCCCTCGAAGGTGTTGCGCATCGACGGCTTCATGGCGGTGGTCGATACCGCCGGGACCGAGCGCGAGGTAAACCTGATGCTGATGCACGAAGAGGTCGCGGTGGGCGACTATGTGCTCATCCAGCAAGGCAGCTTTGCTTATGAAAGGGTGGAGGCGGAACGCGCCGCCGAGGCACTCGCTCTGATGCAGGAAATCATGAGCCAGGGCGAAGCCGATGTGAGGGCCTGGTGAGCGAGCCCTTGCGTCGGCATGAACTCGATCCTTCGGCCCTGCTGGAGGCGGCCTTCCGGCGCATTCACAGGGATTGCATGGCGGACGTACCCATCATCAACCCCGCGCTCGAAGTCGAGGCGGTGGGCTTCACCCAATACGAAGGGCATTGGCTAGGCGTGCTCATCGCGCCCTGGTTCATGAACCTGCTGCGGGTGCCTGGGCCGCTGGAAGCGTGGACCAGTGTGCGCGGCGAAACCCGGCACTTCCGTGCCTTGCCCTCGGGAACCTATGCCTTTCTCGGGTGCGAAGAGCCCGAAGTGGGCGAGTTCCAGACCTGTTCGCTCATTTCTCCCATGGGCCAGTTTGCCGACCAGCAAAGCGCCCGCGAAACCGCGCAGGCCGTACTTGCCATGCTGCTCGCGCCGCCCGCGCCGGGCAGCCTGCCGGACATCGGCCCGCCGCGCCGCGCCGACACCACTGAAGCCCAGCCCCTGACCGAGCCCCCAGAGACTTCCGCGCCGCCCGTCGCGCCGCCTCAGCCCCGGCCCACAAGCAAGCGCGAATTTCTGTTCGGGGCGCTGCGTCGCGGCTGATTTCGCCACCGCCTTCGAGCGCCGCGTATCGGCGCGACATCGAGGGAGAGTTTCGTTAGACTGGTGGCACTGTGAAGCGCAACAAGACTCCCCTGCTAACCGCCGGAGCGCTGCTGCTGTTTGTGCTGGGGTGGCTCCTCCTACGTTACCTGGTGGCCGCGCAACTCGCCGATTCCGCCGAGCGCGACCTCGCGCTCATCGCTGAACTCGTCGCCGTCGACCTCAAGCGCGACGCCCTGTCCAAGAACGCCAGGGGCGCCGAGCTCCTGACCCAGGGGGCCGGAGCGCAAGAGGAACTGCGCGGTACTCTGGCGCGTGCCGACATCAGAAATCGACGCAACGTCTACTTCTTCCTGCCCGAAGGCCGCAGCCTGGTAGTTGGCGGCCCGGGGAAGGACGGGGCGATGCGCGAAGCCGCGCCTACAGACATCGTGGCGCGAGCGCTGGGACGCATTGCCGCGGGCGAGACCGAAGGCGGCGCCGAGTTCGAAGCCTACCCCGACCACGACGGCGAAGCTGCGGTGGGCATCTGGCGCTGGTATCCAGAGCTGGGTCTGGGCCTGGTGGTCGAGCGGCCCTACGCCCGTTTCGTGCGCCCGGTGGCCTGGCTCGACGCGGCACTGGGCGGCCTGCTGGTGCTGGTCATCCTGGGTTTCGCCGTGCACCGCCAACTCGACGTTCGGGCGCTGCTGGCGAGTTTTCGCAAACCTGATCTCGACAGCTGCGGGCCTTACCGCATACTGCGCCTGATCGGCGAAGGCGCCATGGCCAACGTGTATCTCGCCCGACACGAGCACCTCGGGCGGCTGGTGGCCTTGAAGCGGCTGAAGGTCAAGTCCAGCAGCGACGAAACCCTGGAACGCTTCGACCGCGAAGCGCGCTTGGCGAGCCAGCTCCATCATCCCAACATCATCACCGTGCTCGATCATGGCCCCGTGCCCGGCGGCGGGTTTTATTACGCCATGGAATACATCCAGGGCCTGACCCTCACCCAATGGGTCGAAGAGCACGGCCCGGTGCCGCCAGGGCGGGTGATTCGCCTGCTGATACAAGTCTGCGCCGCGGTCGGTGCCATGCACCAGCGGCAACTGTTGCATCGGGACATCAAGCCTGACAACGTCATTGCCTACGCCGCGCATGGCGACTACGACCTCGTCAAGCTCCTTGATTTCGGCCTGATTCGCGACCTCGATCACGAAGCCTCGCGCGATCTCACCCGGGGCCTCAGGGTGCTGGGCACGCCAGCCTTCATGGCCCCGGAGCGGCTTTTGGACCCCAAGGTCGTCGACCCGCGCACTGACCTCTACGGCGTCGGCTGTATCGGCTTTTTTCTGCTCACCGGCCGGCGGCCTTTCGAAGCCACGCTCGACGCCGATCTCGCCCAGCAAGTGCTGCATGTGCCTGCGCCGCGCGCCGCACCGAACTCCATTTTTTCCGTGCCAACCCGCCTCGATGACCTGATCGACCGGGCGCTCGCCAAGGACATGACGCTGCGGCCCGAATCCGCTGCCGCCTTCGCCGCTGAACTCGAAGGTATCGCCAAAGCCGCGCCCTGGCACCGCGAGCCGGCAAGGTTGTGGTGGATGAGCGTGCAGGCGGAGGTGAACGAGGGGGAAGCGCCCGCGGAATTGGCGGCAAACACGGCTAAGGGGTGATTGCCTAGACTCCGCAGGCCCTTGACCTGCGCATGTACGGCGAGTAGCGTGGTCTTGCATGTGCCACCTGAATCGTTCGGCGGCGAGGGGTTCCTCGTTGCCCCGAGTTGCGGCACTACAAATCCAGCGCCCGCGTTGCGCTCACACATGAGGAGACCGATATGTCTGAGCAAGTGCAAATCACCATCGATCGCGAGACTTACGACCGCCTGCAAACCCTCATGGTGCCCCCGATCAACGATGTCAACGCCGTGATCCGGGAGCTTTTGTACCAGGAGGGTCATGCCAGCCGCGGGGCAATCGCGCTCGAATCGGCAAAGAAACACTACACCTATGCACAAGAGATCGAGCGCGCGAGCCAGGGGGTGTATGAGTGCGGTGGGGGCACCTGACCGAGTTCGTGCGACCGAATCCTGGGGCGTCATTGCGTCGCCGACTTAGTCCAGCCCTGCGGCGTGGAGTACCAGGTGATCGCTCGAGACCTTGAAGAGGCGCTTCACCGCAGCTTCGTGTCCGCTCGCAACGCTGGCCACCACTACATCGGCGTAGAACATGTGGTCTTGGCCTTGCTGGATCAGGTCACGGCATTGCAATACTTGCAGGCTCGCGCCATCGACGCCCAACTTCTTCGCGGCGAGCTGATCGCTCAGCTCGATATGCTAGAGACGTGTGCACCACATGAGGTTCCGGAAACCCAGCCGACCAAATCCTTCCAATACATGATTCAGAGAGCCATCCTGGAGGCAACCCAACGCAAACGCAGAGAGGTCAATTCGACCGATTACTTGAAAATCGTGATTGCCTCACCCGCCGATTGGGCCAACGAGCCGGTTCTCAGCCGCATATCTCGCGCCCAAGGAGCTTCTCACGCCTAGCATTGCGCCCGGGCGATTGCGGCCGGGGCCCGATGGCTATTATCGCGCGGGCCGGGCCCGCCGCAAGCACGCGAACGAATGGGTCAAGGCAGGTTTCGCCGCTTTCTTTGCCACCCCGGCTGCTATAGAATGAATCGACCCAAGCTGCAAGGGCACTAACCGACTTGCCGGGCGCTTTTGCTACCGACCGCGTAATAGACATGAGACCATCCCTCGCGCTCGCGACACATCGCGAATCGATCCGACAGATCGTGGCAACTCATCGTGCGCAAAACGCGCGCGTTTTTGGCTCCGTCATCCGCGGCGACGACGGCGAGGAAAGCGATTTGGACCTCCTGGTCGATCCAACAGCGGAAACAACGCTTTTTGATATCGCTGCGATGCGCCACGAGCTTCTGCAGCTGCTCGGCGTGCCGGTGGACGTATTGACACCGCGGGCGCTGCCGGAGAAGTTTCGCGCCGCCGTTCTCGCCGAGGCCGTGCCGGTATGAACGAAGAGAAACACCGACTCAGGGATTATCTGGCGCACATCCTCGAAGCCATCGCACGAATTCTTGCCTACTCCGCGGCCATCGACAAGCGCGCGTTCCTGGAAAGCCAGATCGTCCAAGACGCGGTGATTCGCAACTTCGAGGTGATTGGCGAGGCAAGCAATAGCGTGCAGAAGCGATTTCCGAAATTTGCCGCGCAGCACCCCGAGCTTCCCCTCGCACTTGCCTACCAGATGCGCAACGCGGTGGCACATGGGTATTTTGAGGTCGATCTGGAAATTGTGTGGACAACGATTCAAACGGATCTCCCTGCGTTCCTGATTCAAGTGCAGCAGGCGCTGGAGAGTATCACGCACGCCGAGTCTGAACCAATGCGGCCAGCCGGCTGACTGAAGTCGGCATTGGGTTCCGGCGTCTCGGGGCTGATTCTGTCACCGCGCCTGGCTAGCACACACAGCGCCTTGCTCCGCCTGACGCAGCAACTTGTAAATCGTCGCCAGCGAAACGCTGCGCTGTTCGAGCGCCTGGACCGCTTCCTGCAACGCCGCTTGGCGGTCGGCATCGTCCGGGGCGATGGCGGCGATTACGCGCTCGGCTTCCGCGAGCGAAAGTTCGCGCACATGCACCCGCGCGAAGCAACGACCGGGGCGGATAAGCGCGTCGTCCAAATCGCCCAGGTTGGGCAAGTTGGTCGAGAAGATGATTTTGCGTGATTGCGCCCGCACCACTCCGTCGGCAATGGCGAGAAAACGGTGCAAGTGCTGGTTGCCTTCGGCGCGCGGCGTGAGCAAGTGGTCGGCATCTTCCACCACGAAGGCACCGTGTGTGCCGGTGATGAACTTCACGAAAATTTCTTCGTTTTCCAGCGCCTTTTTGTCGCCAGTGTAGAGCACCTCGGCTTCCCCGCCGGCGCGGCGCGAAATCTCGCTCAACACGGCGCGAATGAGGCGGGTCTTCCCGGTGCCCGGCGGGCCTTGCAGCACCAGTACGGTTTCCGGCGCGGCGAGGTAGCGCGCGATGAAAGGCGCCACACCATCACTGAGCTCGGGGTAGGCGGCATCGATCAACGGACTGTCGGCGATTTCTTCGATCGACGCGCTTTCGAGGTCGCCGCAGGAACTCACGAAGTGCCAATCGACGGAGAACATCGGTTCGGCGATGCGCGCTTCCCCGACGCGCGCTTCGATGGCGGCGATGGCGCTTTCCGCCCGTTCGATGCTCTCGGCCCAAAGGTGAAACGAGGCCGAGCAATACTCGCCCTTGCGCGTGCCGTAAACGGAGACGAAAAGGCCGTCGCTTTCAAGCAGCATCAGCTCGCCATGGATGCGATGCGCTTGCCAGCCCAAACTCAAAGCGAGGTCGTCGAAAAGCGCTTGCTGCTCCACCCGCGCAGCGATGCGCAAATGGCGCAGAATCGGGTAGCTCGCGCGCCGCTGCTCCACCGCTTCGAGGATGTGGCTCTCCAGCAGGAACTGCCCGATCTGGCGCGATTGTCTTTGGAGCACCCGAGCGGGTGTTCCGTTGGCTGCCAAAGTGCTTTGAGGTTTCGTCGTGTTCATGATGTTATCGAGTGTCTGTGAATCGACAACCGGGGAGAGTTGCTCCCCGGTTGCCGCGGTTACACCTGGATTTTCACCAGGTCTTTCAACACGCCTTCCAAGCCACCGAAGACCGAAATCTTGTCAACCTTTTCGGTGATTTTTTCCAGCGTTTCCAGCTCCTTCAAGCGCAAGGCCACCGGGTTGTCTTCCATCACCTTGGCGGTGTTGAGCAGCGAACGCGTGGCCGCCGTTTCTTCACGACGACGAATCAAGTTCGCTTGCGCGGCCTTCTCGGCTTCCACCACCTTGGCCAGCAGCGCTTTCATTTCGCCCGGCAAGATGATGTCTTTGACGCCCACGCTCTCCACTTCCAAGCCCAATCCAGCCGTACGGCGCTGGATGTGCTCGCGCACCGCTTCGTCGAGCGTGCTCTTGTTTTCGAGCAACTCGTCGAGGCTCTTGGTTCCCACCGCCGCACGCAAGCCGAACTGGAGTTCCTTGTAGAGGTATTCCAGCGGGCGCGCCTGCTTGGCGAAGGCCACCAGCACGTCGCTCACACGGTAACCCGCGGTGAGGTTGACGCGCAGGCTCACCTTGTCTTTGGTGAGAATTTCCTGCCCGGCCACTTCCAGCACTTGCAACCGCAAATCCACGAGTTCAGCACGCAAATCGCGGTTGAACTTCCAGAAGTAATGCAAGCCGGCATCCAGCACACGATCGACCTTGCCGTCGACGTAAAGCACTGCCACCTGGTACTGTGGCACGGCCACGGTGTATACGCCTTCCGCACCGGCCAGCTTCACCGCACTGCGACCCGAACCCGCCGCCAATCTCGGCACCAGAGCAGCGGCCACGGCAAAGTCGGCGCTGATATCGAGCGTCTCGAAGCGCTGCGCGAGATAACCCTTCCAGTACAAGCGACGGGTGTTCGGCGCCAGCACTTCGGCGAGCACACCGTTCTCATAACGCAGGCCCACCTCGGTTGCCTTGAGGTCGACCACATGAAATTCCTGGGCCACGATCGCCGGCTCCGAGCTCACCAGGTAATCCACCAGGCGGTGTTCGAACTGCGGCTTGGCGAGCGCAAAGCTCTCCAGCGACAAGCGGCGCAGCGGGTCGAACTTCCAGTATTCGCCCGGCGTCAACACGCTCACGAAATCGCCCTTGCGAAAAAGCAAGGCGCGTTCGTCTTTCTTCACCCAAAACTTACGCAACATGTTCTTCTCCTTCACGATCCAAAAATGGGCCGGGCTTCCCGCCCGCTCGACGGGCCTCCGCTTGGCATGAGGGGGAGGGCCGCCGCGCCGCGCGCCGCGTTCGCGGCACCCTCCCAAAATGGCAAGCGATGCACACGAACGGCGACGCGAAGCTCAAGCGGCCTCGCTCTCACGCGCCGGCGGCGCGCAAGTCGGGCGCGCGGTGCGTCAAGCCAAAACGCGCTTGCCGCCGAAGCCGGCCCGGGTACTACCAACAAATAGCCGTTACAGGGCTAATCTTCCAGAGGGAGTCGAACCCTCGACCGGTCGATGTTCAGTCGACTGCTCTAACCGTACTGAGCTATGGAACAACAGTGCCGAATACGGGACTCGAACCCGCAACCTCGGGCTTGTCACCCGCGCTCTACCTTTGAGCCAATTCAGCTTACATCCGCCAATTGCCTTGCCGCGGCATACACCAAGCCAACGAAGGCAGGGCGCACCGGTGAGGATTCACGAACCTCATCCGCTGACAACAAGAACCCTGGCGAATCCTTTCGCCGCCGCCGAAAGACAGCGGCACAAAACAATGCCTTGCCTCCTGTAGGAGCGTCGGAAGGCGCGATCAATAACTCCGCACTGCCCCCATTTAAACCAGCCCACATACCCCTCCCGAAAGCGCGCGCGGCCCAGGCCGATCTGGCAAGTGGCCGCGCGCTTTCAGCGCTGCGCCCGCGAGGACGCAGCCAAAGTTTCGTCGCCCGCGCCCAAAGGCCGCAAACGACTAGTGACCGCGCCTCACGCGCGGCGGCAATCCCGCAAACCCGGTTGGCGGCGTCGCGCACAACACCGCAATTGCCGTACTGCCGGCCTCATCGCTGGCACGCAAAGTGGCGCAGCGAAAAAGCCGATTCCAAAAAACAAAAAACCCGGTTTCCTCGCGGAATACCGGGCCATGACAACCGAGGCAACAAGCGAACTACAAAGCGTTCGCTCCCTCGAGTGCATCACCCGGACGCTGTCCGCAAGAAGGCAAATGCCACCGCGTGGCGGCCGTGCGCGCAAACTGGCCCAATGGCTGTTGCGGCAGCGGCTTCATCGCCGTAAACGAATGGCAAAACGCAAATTTCAAACGACACTCCTTGATCAAGAAACAAAAAGCCAAGCCCGCAGCCAAACGCGGCGCGGAAGCCGCAGCGGAAGAGAAGAGGAAAGAAACAGCGCGATCCGGTCTTGTACTTTCCGCCGCCCACCCTGGCGGCCCAAGACCGTTCAGGGGACTACTTCTGGAACAACGCCCGCGGTGAGCCTTGGCCGCAAGTGGCGCGGCGCTCGGCTTGAACTCCATGCCGGGTTCGGGCAAACGCAGCCGCGCCGAAAGCGGCGCCGCGCAGAGAACCATCAAACCCAAATCGTTGCAGGAGATTCATGAGGTTTTCCAAAAGCAAGGCGCGCATCGTACTCCATGCAATAGAAAACGCAAAGAAAATTCTTCAAGTAATGCGACATGGTGTTGCGTGTTCGCAACGACGAAGTTCACATGATGAGCGCTGCAAATCGCCCAAGCCCAAATGACTCAATAGGGAAAAATGGCCTAAAAGGCCTGTTGGGCTATAATGCTCGTACCTGAATGACGCTTTGGGAGGTCCCATGGCCGTGGCATCCAATAGCAAACTGTTCGATTGGCTCGCGCAGCTCCCCCATGCCCCTGCTTCCGATGTCAAGAAACTCGGCTGGCGCGGCTTGATGAGGACAATACGCAGCGAGGGCAAATTGGTGGTCACCAACCACGATGAACCCGAGGCCGTGATCCTCTCGACCGACGAATACGCAGATCTCATGCGGGCAGCGCAACAGACGGCGATGCAGACCGAAAACGCCTTGGCCGCTTTGCGCCAGCGCTTCGATCAGCGCTTGGCCGTCTTGCAGTCTCCGGATGCCGCAGACCGGCTGCGCGATGTTATGCGTGCCGGCGCTCGCTTGAAAGGCAAAGTGAAGGCCGGTGCCCGGCATTGAAGGCGCGCCCTGTCCTCTACGTCCTTGCTGGCGTCAACGGCGCCGGCAAGAGTTCGGTCGGCGGCTATTTGCTCGAACGCGCCGGATTGACCTGGTTCAATCCCGATACCTTCGCCCGAGAGTTAGTCGCCGCCACCGGCAGCGATCAACGCAGCGCCAATGCGCAAGCTTGGGGCGAGGGAATGCGGCGCCTCGACGAGGCCCTTGCATCCCGCAGCTCCTACGCTTTTGAAACGACCTTGGGCGGTCAGTCCGTACCGCAAAAGATTCTCGCCGCCACGCGCTCGCACGATGTGCTGATCTGGTTCTGCGGCTTGGCGTCGCCCGAACAGCACATCGCGCGCGTGCGCGCCCGCGTCGCCGCCGGCGGCCACGACATTCCCGAGGCGAAGATTCGAGAGCGCTATGTGCATGCGCAAGGCAACCTGATCGGGCTGATGCCGCAGGTCGCGCAGGTGCAGGTCTACGACAACAGTGCCCATGCGCCGCCCGGCAAAGCCGTGCCGGACCCTCTGTTGGTATTGGAAATGGTGAAGGGAAAGCTCTTGTGGCCCAAGCCCCAGGACAGGGCCGCGCTGCACGCGGCGCCCGAGTGGGCCAAAGCGCTCCTCGAAGCCGCGCTGGGAATGCGACGGTGAACAAGAGCGCATGCCCTGGGTGTGCACTTCCGGAGCGCCCGACACAAAGCCCATGAAAAACTTGCTTGGCGGATAAGTCAGTGGAGCGACGCAGGGCATCGCAAACGGTCGTTCAATGAAAACGGTGATCGGCTGCTTTGGCCACGCCGTGAGCAAACTCTTTCGGACCCTCGGGGGGATGATGACGCCAAGCCGCCAGCCATGGTCATCGCCAGAGTTTTGGTAGAGAATAGGGCGCCGGTAGGCCAATAACAACGCGCGGGAGGGTAGGCCGTCGCCATGTCGATTCCGTTTTTCGATCGTCCGATTCTGAACTCTCCCTATGAGCGCCCGTCGCGACATTGGGAGTTGGATGCTGCCGGTCAACCGACCCAGCAAATTCTGGAGTTGCGCCGCCGTGCTGAGTTCATCACTCCAATCCCAAAACCGAAGAAACAGAAACAAGTCGCGCAACAGGAAGGCTTCGTTTTCGACGAAGGCAAGGGTCTATCGAGCGGCACTCAGCAATACGACCCAACCTCGATCATCAACGAGGTGCGCAATCACGTGGACGCCTGGCGCGCGCTGCCGAACCCGAACCAGTGGCAGGTGACGCCGGAGACGGCGCGGCTGCTGCAGCATTGGCGCCATCACAAATTCAACGGTGTCCGCCCCTTCTTCTGTCAGGTCGAGGCGGTCGAAGCCGCCATCTGGCTGATCGAGGTCGCGCCCGGCACCAGGCACGGCAAACGCTTGCTCGATCACCTGGCGGCCGCCAACAAGGACGCCAATCCCGGCCTGATGCGGCTGGCGCTGAAGCTGGCCACGGGGGCGGGCAAAACGACCGTCATGGCCATGCTGCTCGCCTGGCAGACCCTCAATGCCGTTCGCCGCCCGTCCAGCAAACAATTCACCCGCGGCTTCCTGATTTGCGCGCCGGGCCTCACCATCAAGGACCGGCTGCGCGTGCTCCAGCCCAACGACCCCGACAGCTACTATCGCGAGCGCGAACTGGTGCCCCACGATCTGCTCGACGAGATGGGCCGCGCCAAGATCGTCATCACCAACTACCACGCCTTCAAGCTGCGCGAGCGCATCGACATTTCCAAGGGCGGGCGCCAACTGCTCAAGGGCCGCACCGGCGACGAGATCGTCACCACCGAAACCGAAGGCCAAATGCTCCAGCGCGTCATGCCCGATCTGATGGGCATGAAGAACATCCTCGCCATCAACGACGAGGCCCACCACTGCTACCGCGAGAAGCCGCGGGAAGCCGATGACGAGGATCTTAAGGGCGAGGAAAAGACCGAGGCCGAGAAGAACAACGAAGCCGCCCGCCTTTGGATTTCCGGCCTTGAAGCCGTGAACCGCAAGCTCGGTCTCAGTCGCACGATCGACTTGTCCGCCACACCCTTTTTCCTGCGCGGATCGGGTTACGCCGAAGGCACGCTGTTCCCCTGGACGATGAGCGACTTTTCCCTGATGGATGCCATCGAGTGCGGCATCGTCAAGCTGCCGCGCGTTCCGGTGGCGGAAAACATCCCCGGCGACGAACTGCCTGTTTTCCGCAACCTCTGGGAGAACATCCGCAAGGACATGCCGAAGAAAGGGCGCGGCGCCAACCAGGAACTCGACCCGCTCAAGCTGCCGACCCGGCTGCAAACCGCCCTACAGGCGCTGTACGGCCACTACGAAAAGACTTTCAAGCTCTGGCAGGAGGCCGGCATCAAGGTGCCGCCCTGCTTCATCGTGGTGTGCCAGAACACCGCCATTTCGAAGCTCGTCTATGACTTCATTTCCGGCTTTCATCGCAAGAATGATGACGGCACCGCCACGCCCGAACACGGCCGCCTGCCGCTGTTTCGCAACTTCGACGAAACCACCGGCAATCCGCTGCCGCGCCCGAACACCCTGCTGATCGACAGCGAGCAGCTCGAAGCGGGCGATGCGCTGGACGACAAGTTCCACGAAATGGCCGCCGACGAAATCGCGCGCTTCCGCCGCGAGATCGTCGAGCGCACCGGCGACGCCCGTGCCGGCGACAACCTCGCCGATCAGGAACTCCTGCGCGAAGTCATGAACACCGTCGGCAAGGCCGGCCAGCTCGGCGGTACGATCCGCTGCGTGGTGTCGGTGTCGATGCTGACCGAAGGCTGGGACGCCAACACCGTGACCCACGTCCTCGGCATCCGCGCCTTCGGCACGCAGCTCCTGTGCGAACAGGTGATCGGCCGGGCGCTGCGCCGCCAGTCCTACGATCTCAACGAGGAAGGACTATTCGACGTCGAATACGCCGACGTGTTCGGCATCCCCTTCGACTTCACCGCCAAGCCCGTCGTCAGTCCGCCGCAGCCGCCGCGCGAAACGGTGCAGGTCAAGGCAGTCCGCCCCGAGCGCGACGCCCTCGAAATCGTTTTCCCGCGCGTCGAAGGCTACCGCGTCGAGCTGCCGGAAGAACGGCTCACGGCCCATTTCAACGAAGACTCGACGCTGCTCCTGACCCCGGAGCTGGTCGGCCCCTGCGAGACGCGCAACGAAGGCATCATCGGCGAGGGCGTCAACCTCACGGTCGACCATCTGGGCGATGTCCGCGCCTCGACCCTGCTGTTCAACCTCACCCAGCGGCTGCTCTACACCAAGTGGCGCGATCCCGGCGAGGAGCCCAAGCTGCATCTCTTCGGCCAGCTGAAGCGCATCGCCAAGGAATGGCTCGACCATCATCTGGAGTGCAAGGGCGGCACCTACCCGGCGCAGCTTTTGTATCTGCAACTGGCCGACATGGCCTGCGAGAAAATCACTGCTGCCATCACCCGGCGATTCCTCGACGAACGACCGATCAAGGCGCTGCTCGATCCCTACAACCCCAACGGCTCGACACGGCATGTCCGCTTCAACACCTCGAAGGCGTGCCGCTGGGAGACCAGTTCCCGGCACTGCCATATCAACTGGGTGGTGCTCGACAGCGACTGGGAAGCCGAATTCTGCCGCGTGGCCGAAGCGCATCCGAAGGTGCGCGCCTACGTGAAGAACCACGGACTCGGCTTCGAGGTGCCCTACCGCTACGGCTCGGAAACGCGCAAATACCTGCCCGACTTCATCGTCCTGGTCGATGACGGGCACGGCCCGGACGACCTGCTGCATCTGATCGTCGAGATCAAGGGCTATCGGCGAGAGGACGCCAAGGAAAAGAAATCGACCATGGACACCTACTGGGTGCCCGGCGTGAATCACCTCGGCACATACGGGCGCTGGGCCTTCGCCGAGTTCACCGACGTGTTCCGGATGCAGCAAGACTTCGCCAAAAAGGTGGAGGCGGAGTTCGATCAAATGATTCGCCAGACCCTCGCTGAGGGGAAAACGGTTCCCATTCGAACATAGGGAAGGTTCATGAAAACTGATCTTATCCATTCGCTGACCGACTCCTTCGAGGCGCATGCGCAACAAGCTGAAAATGGCGTTGAGTTTTGGCTGGCGCGCGATATTCAGCATTTGCTGGGCTATACGGAATGGCGAAACTTCATGTCGGTCGTCAGCAAGGCAAGAACCGCTTGTGAAGTGACCAATCACCCGATAGCAGACCATTTTGTTGAGGTCACCAAAATGGTCGATCTGGGCTCTGGCAGCCAGCGTGAAGTGGATGACCTCATGCTCACCCGCTATGCCTGCTATCTGATTGCACAGAACGGCGACTCCAAAAAGCCGGAAATTGCATTTGCCCAGACCTACTTTGCCATCCAGACGCGCAAAGCGGAGTTGATCGAGCAACGTCTGCTGGAAGCGGAGCGGGTGCAGGCACGGAAAAAGCTCACCAAAACGGAAAAGGACCTTTCATCCGTCATCTATGAACAGACCGGCGGCAATCAGGATTTCGCGCTGATCCGCAGTAAAGGCGACCAGGCTCTCTTCGGAAAGTCGACTCAAGCCATGAAGGCACAGTGGAAAGTGCCGGATAGCAGACCACTGGCCGACTTCGCGCCAACCATCATCCTGAAAGCCAAGGACTTCGCCACAGAAATCACCATTTTCAATACGCGCGAGCATCGTCTTGGCACTGAGCGGGCCATTTCCAACGAGCACATCACCAACAACGAAGCAGTGCGCAAGACCCTGATCGAGCGCGGCATCCGCCCCGAAAGCCTTCCGCCAGCCGAGGATGTCAAAAAAGTCGAACGCCGTCTGGCAGCAGAAGAAAAGAAATCGCTCAAGAACCCTGATGGCCTCGATTCCTGATCAACACCCACAAGCGGGCCACAAAGGTGCCATGACTGCCATGCCAGACTCACACCGCCAAGGTCTCATAAACGGCTCTATGAGCTCATGCCTCATCGGGCAACCCGTCACGAACCCGTCAAACCCGCCACGACTCAGGGCGATCGAAACGCCTCAAAAACGCCTCAAACGCATCATTCCGACATCGGCAACCTGACACCATGGCCAAGCCACCCACCCAAAAGTCCGTCGACGCCATCAAGCACGACTCTGCCCGCCGCAAGAACATCCCCACCGCCGAATACCAGTCGGTGCTGGACGAGGCGCAGAAGCACCCGAAGCAGGTGCGCTACCCGCGCAACACCGACCTCGACCCGCAACTGGTCTGGCGCGGCAAGGACGAGCAGGACTGGAGCGATCTCGTCGTCCATGCGCCGCCGCTCTACATCCAGGAGAAAGTACACCCCAAGGCGCTGATCGACGAACTGCTGCGCGAATCGAAGGAACGTGAGCACGACACCGGGCAGATCACCGCCGACCTGTTTGCCGACTTCAACGGCATCCCCAAGGACGCCGACAAGACCGAGTTCTACCAGCACGACCAGAACTGGACCAACCGCATGATCCTCGGCGACAGCCTGCAGGTCATGGCCAGCCTCGCCGAACGCGAGGGCCTGCGCGGCAAGGTGCAGTGCATCTACTTCGATCCGCCCTACGGCATCAAATTCAACAGCAACTTCCAGTGGTCGACGACCAGTCGCGACGTCAAGGACGGCAAGGCCGACCACATCACCCGCGAGCCGGAGCAGGTCAAGGCGTTCCGCGATACCTGGCGGGATGGGATTCATTCCTACCTCACCTACCTGCGTGACCGGTTGACGGTGGCCCGCGATCTGCTGACCGACTCGGGGTCGATCTTTGTGCAGATTGGTGATGAGAATGTGCATCGGGTCAGAGCGGTCATGGATGAAGTGTTCGGGGACGACAACTTCGTCGGGGAAATTCACTTCAAGACTTCAAGTGGCTTTGAAACCGCCCTGATCTCGAGCGTTTATGACTCTGCACTCTGGTACGCGAAATGCAAGTCTGCCGCCAAGTACAGGCAACTATTTGTTGCCAAGGAAACCGGCAATGATAGCTACTTTGATGCGGCGGAATTTCTCGACGGCACTTCTGTAAGGCTAGAAGCAGATAGTGGCTTGCCTGCCGGAGCACGATACCTATTCAAGCAGCCGCTGATTTCCTCCGGCGACTCGCCAACACTCGGCTATCAGTTCACGCACAGAAATAGGTTTTACGCGTGCGGCCAGAACCGGCACTGGAAGACGTCAGAACTTGGCATGTTCCGCTTGGCTAAGGCGAATCGAATCCACGCATCCCATAGTACTCTCAAGTTCAAGCGGTTCCATGATGACTACCCGGTAGCAACGATTGATAACCACTGGGGAGACACCGTTTCGTTGATCGGGAAGGCATATGTAGTCGAAACTAACCCAAAGGTTATCGAGCGTTGCATCCAAATGGTCACCGACCCCGGCGACCTCGTCCTTGACCCCACCTGCGGCTCGGGCACCACCGCCTATGTCGCCGAGCAATGGGGCCGCCGCTGGATCACCGTCGACACTTCCCGCGTTGCGCTGGCACTGGCGCGCGCCCGCATCATGGGTGCCCGCTATCCCTACTACTTGCTTGCCGATTCCCGCGAAGGTCAGTTGAAGGAGGCGGAAGTCACGCGCACCGCGCCGAGTTCGCAACCGACGCACGGCAACATCCGCCACGGCTTCGTCTATGAGCGCGTGCCGCACATCACGCTGAAATCCATCGCCAACAACGCCGAGATCGACGTGATCTGGGACAAGTGGCAGCAGACGCTGGAACCCTTGCGCGAGAGGCTGAACCAAACCATTGGACAGGACTTACAGGATGAACAGGATGGGAAAAACTGTCCTGTAAATTCTGTTCATCCTGTCAAAAAGGATCTTCTCGAGGAATGGGAAATTCCCCGCGACGCTGACGCGAAATGGGCGGACAAGGCGAAGCAGCTCCACGCCGACTGGTGGCAGGCACGCATTGCGCGGCAGAAGGAAATCGATGCGTCGATTGCCGCCAAGGCCGAGTTCGAATATCTCTACGACAAGCCCTACGAAAACAAGAAAGCGGTGCGCGTCGCCGGCCCCTTCACCGTCGAAAGCCTCTCCCCGCACCGCGTGCTGGGCGTGGATGAAAACGACGAACTGATCGACACCCTGCGCCAAGCGGATGCGGACTACGCGGCGAAGCAGTCCTTCCCGCAGATGATCCTGGAGAACCTCAAGACGGCGGGCGTGCAGCAGGCGCACAAGGAAGACCGCATCGTCTTCACAGCGCTGACGCCCTGGCCCGGCAGCCTGGTCTGCGCCGAGGGGCGCTACATCGAGGGCGGCGTAAAAGTCAGTCCCGGCGAGACGGCGGCAGGCATCGAGAAGCGCGCCGCCATCTTCATCGGCCCCGAATTCGGCACCGTGCAGCGCGCCGATCTGGTGGAGGCGGCGCGCGAGGCGGCCGACGCCAACTTCGACGTGCTGATCGCCTGCGCCTTCAACTTCGAGGCCCACACCACCGAGTTCGCCAAGCTCGGCAAGCTGCCGGTGCTCAAGGCGCGCATGAACGCCGATCTGCACATGGCCGAAGACCTCAAGAACACCGGCAAGGGCAACCTGTTCGTGATCTTCGGCGAGCCGGACATCACGCTGCTACCCGAAGGCGACCAACTGCGCGTAAAGGTCAACGGCGTCGACGTGTTCAAGCCCCAGACCGGCGAAGTCGTCAGCGATGGCGCCGAGGGCATCGCCTGCTGGTTCATCGACACCGACTACAACGAGGAAAGCTTCTTCGTCCGCCACGCCTACTTCCTCGGCGCCAACGATCCCTACAGCTCGTTGAAGACCACGTTAAAGGCCGAGATCGACGCAGAAGCCTGGGCCTCGCTCAACAGCGAGACACCTCGCGCCCGTTCAAGAAACCGAAGTCCGGTCGCATCGCGGTGAAGGTCATCAATCACCTGGGGGATGAGGTGATGAAGGTGTTTCGGGTGGTGTAAACTGCTTGCCTGAGGGCATATGAAGACCGATTTTTCGCAACCCAAGTTCACCGGCGCAAGGTTCGACGAGAAAACCTTGCCGGTTGATGTCGCACGCGACCTTGCTGCGTACGAAAGCTTGATCCTCGACCTCGCCAAGCACCTGTACTTGACGGATCATCCCGATCGGGAGCGTGTTCCGAAGGGCTTCGCGTCGAACTTTCGTTTGGACATTGAGCGCATCGATCCAGGCAGTGCTATGCCGAATTTGGTTCTGGTGCTTTCCGGCGCGCTGGCGCTAGTGGGTGGGGAGCGAGACTATTTCGATCAGGCCAGAGACCTGGTTTCCGAGTGTATTGCCGCACCGGAAAACGCTTTGCCCGACAATTTTCCCAAGGAACTCCTGGCGCATTTCAACCAGTTTGGCCGTTCACTGCGTGAGGGCGAGGCCCTGGAATTGCCGCGCCAACGAGCTGGAAGCGCGGTATTGACTCCGGACAAGCGAAAGAAATTGGTGCTTGCCGCCGATCAGGTATATGAAAAGGAAGTCGATTTACTCGGTTCCATTGCGGAAGTGGATTGGGAAAAATCGACGTTTAGGCTTCGCCTCGCCGATGGCAATCAAGTCAACGTGCCTATGCCGGATTCTTTCCACAACAAGGCGCGAGAATACGGCGGGAAGCCACGACATCAGGTGGCTTTGAAAGGTGTGGCGGCACATGATTCTTGGGATCGCTTGCAGAAACTGATTTCCGTGGAGTCAATGGAGGTTGTAAGAAATTACGCGATTGCCACGCGCATGGATGAGCTTGCCCAGGTGCGGGCTGGTTGGTACGAGGGGCAAGGCGCGGCCCTTGATGCTGACAAGTTGGCAATCGTTGCCGACAAGCTCATTGCGGACTATCCGGAAAGATTGATACTGCCGAGCATCGTTCCAACGCAGGACGGCAACTTGCTGCTGGAATGGGCGGCTGATGGTTCTCCGTCTCTCGATCTTCTTTTGAGCAGCCTTCAAGCCAGCTTTCATGCGTTCGGGCCGAACGGCAATGACATCGAGCGTGAATTCAAACTGGAAAACGCTGCGGAATGGCAGTCGCTATTTGGATTCTTGAGTGACAGCATCAGGACAACCGCTGCATGAATGGTCAGACCTTGTTGCTGCGGCAGGTGCATCCTAACTTTCTTCCGGAAGGCATACTGTCAAGTCAGGCGTTTTACCCATTTCCCAAGGATCATGGGCGGCTGTCGGTGTATGACGGTGACCAGATTTCCGCTGAGGCATCATACTGTCATTACACCGATGATCTGGGAAATCCGTCGGCAGGCGTATGGGGAGTGAAGTGCGATGAGGTCACTCATGCGGGTTTGGCGAGCCAACCCGATCCGATTATTCCTGCTTCACCGGCACATGCCTACATCAATTTTGGCCAGCGTGCGGATAAGGAGTGCCGGAAGCTGGCCAAGAAGCTGAAAGAGTTTGCGATCGCCCGCGGCTGTCTGCATACACCTTGATTCGGATGGCGAAGCGGTCTCGTACATGCAGTACCTCATCGCTGACACCTTCACTGAAAGCCTGGCCCGGCTGACCGGCGACGAGCAGAAGCTCGTCAAGACGACCGCTTTCGACCTGCAACTGAATCCCGCCAGCCCCGGCTTGAGTTTTCACAAGCTCGACCGCGCCAAGGACAAGAATTTCTGGTCGGTGCGGGTGGGCAGCGACATTCGCCTGATCGTTCACCGCAGCGAGTCGAGCCTGCTGCTTTGCTACGTCGATCACCACGACAAGGCCTACGAGTGGGCCGAGCGCCGCAAGCTCGAAACCCATCCCAAGACTGGCGCGGCGCAACTGGTCGAGATCCGCGAGACGGTCAGGGAAATCGTGGTGCCGGTGGTTGTGCAGGGCGAATTGCCCTTGCCAGCGAGTGCCACAGAAGTGGTGGCGGCGAAGCCGCTATTCCTGAACGTTCCCGACGACGAGCTGCTGGGCTACGGCGTGCCGCCGGAGTGGTTGCCCGACGTGAAGCAGGCCACGGAGGACAGCCTGCTCGTCCTTGCCGATCATTTGCCGGCAGAGGCGGCGGAGGCGCTGCTTGAACTGGCGACGGGCGGCAAGCCGCGTGTGCCTGCACCGTCGGCGGTCAGCCCGTTCGACCATCCCGACGCGCAGCGCCGCTTCCGCGTGATGGGCAACGTCGAGGAATTGCAGCGCGCCCTCGATTATCCGTGGGAGAAATGGACGGTCTTTCTCCACCCCGAGCAGCGCCAGTGGGTGGAGCGGGATTACGCCGGCCCGGCGCGCGTGGCCGGTTCGGCCGGCACCGGCAAGACCATCGTGGCCTTGCACCGCGCCGCGCATCTGGCGCGGACGAATCCCGATGCGCGCGTCCTTCTGGCCACGTTTACCGACACACTGGCCAGTGCCCTGCAATCGAAGCTCAACCGCCTGCTGACTTCCGAGCCGCGGCTCGCCGAGCGGATCGACGTGTTTTCTCTCGACGCCATCGGACTGCGCTTGTACAAGACCCATGTCGGCTCGGCACAGCTGGCGACCCGCGACGACATTCGCCAGCTCATGGACGCCGCCGCCGGGGCCGTGGCGGGACACAAGTTCGGCCGGCGCTTTCTGCTCGCCGAATGGGAACACGTGGTCGATGCCTGGCAGCTCGACCGCTGGGAGGCCTATCGCGACGTGGTGCGCCTCGGCCGCAAGACCCGGCTGCCGGAAGCGCAGCGGGCGGTGTTGTGGGCGATCTTCGAGCGCGTCCGCGCCGGCTTGCGCGACAAGGGCCTGGTCACGGCCTCGGGGCTATTCACGGCCCTGGCAAGCGCCTTGAAAGCGAGGCGCAATCCCGTTTTCGATTTCGCCGTGGTCGACGAGGCGCAGGATGTCGGGGTCGCGCACTTGCGCTTTCTGGTTGCGCTGGCCGGAGGGGAAGGCGCGGTGCGCCCGAATGCGCTGTTCTTCGCCGGCGACCTTGGGCAGCGCATCTTCCAGCAGCCTTTCTCCTGGAAATCGCTCGGCGTGGATGTGCGCGGCCGCTCCCGCACTCTGCGCGTCAATTACCGGACTTCGCACCAGATTCGCAGCCAGGCGGATCGCCTGCTCGGCCCCACCGTGACCGACGCGGACGGCAATAGCGAAGACCGCAGCGATGCCGTGTCGGTGTTCAACGGCCCGCCGCCGCGTCTGCGGATTCTGGGCGATGCGGCGGAAGAAAGCGCGGTCGTAGCGGACTGGCTCGCCGAATGCGCCAGCGCCGGCATCCAGCCGCATGAGATGGCCGTTTTCGTGCGTTCCGGCGCGCAAATCGGCCGGGCCGAGGAAGCGCTTCGCATCGCCGGCTTGCCTTGCCGGATTCTGGATGACCACGTGGCGACGGAACCCGGGCAGGTGTCGGTCTGCACCATGCACCTGGCGAAAGGGCTGGAGTTCCGCGCGGTGGCGGTGATGGCCTGCGACGACGAAATCATCCCGCTGCAGGAGCGGATCGAAACGGTCGGCGACGACGGCGACCTGCAGGAGGTTTACGACACCGAGCGGCAATTGCTCTATGTCGCCTGCACGCGCGCGCGGGACAGGCTGTTGGTTACAGGAACGGCCCCGGCGTCCGAGTTCATGGATGATCTTGAGGGCAAGTAGCCGCTCAACCCGCCTGCCAGTGCGTTGCCCCACGCAGTAAGCCGCGCCAATTGCGGCACCAATTGCGGCTTGTCAGGCAGACAAATACAGTCCGTCGGGCAATGCGTCACCAAGTTGTGGCCAGCAGCAAGAACACATCCTCCTTCATGCGACGCATCTTGTCGCATGCATCATTCATAGTCGAGGTAGCGACTCTTACGCGGCGACGCGATGGCAGTCGCAGCGCCGGTGAAAGTGCAGATAGGAGGATGTGAATGTGAAACCGTTTCTGAATTGGCCCAATCTCGTTTGCACCATGGCGCTGATTTTCGTCTCTGCGGGAGCGCGCGGCGCAGTGGAGGTAAGCCCAATATCGCCCACCGAATGGTTCATCCTGGGCTGGCTGATCATGGTCTCGACGGGAATCGTGCTCGGCATACGTGAACGCGTTGTCGTGTTTCGTGATGCGGCGGATTATGGCTGGGTGCTTGCGGTTGCCGCGTTTTTGCTGGGTGCGCTTGTCTTCTCCAATTCTCGCTTGCTGCTACTGGTTTGCCTCGGAGGGGCAACGGCTGCGCTGCTCGGGCTCTCGTTTCGCACCGCGGTCGACAACCCATCGCCGTGGCGCTTCGCCATCGCGCTGGTGACAAAACTCACACTTGCGGTATTCCTCATCGGCGCTCTAAAAGATATGCTTAACCCGACGGGCGAGAGCGCGCACGAACGCGAGCGCAAGCGCCAAAGCGGGATGTTATGGCTTGTCGTGCTGGTGCCCCTGGTCTGGCGCTTGACCCGAGACAAGCCCTCGTTCGAAAATTTCCTGCGCCGCGCATTGTCATGAATGCTGGCGCCAAGTCTGTCAGTTGAAGGAGACCTCGCCATGGACCACTCACATCGCGCCCCAGCGCGCCGGGAAGCCAGTATATTGGCCAATCGGAGCGCGCGAAGCCTGAAGGAAGCTCCCATCCTCGATTCTGCCTTACCACGCCGAAGTTTTCTCCGGGCCGCTGTTTGCGCCAGTGCCCTCGGCGCATTTCCCTGGCTGGCCCATGCCGGATCGCGCGGGCCCAAGGCCGGCGCAAGCGTTACGCTGTTTGGTCTCGGTGGTGCGGGCGGCAACATCATGGAACGCTACCTCGCGGAACCCGGTGCGCCACCTGTGCGAACGGTTTGCATCAATACTGACCGTGATTCGCTGGCGCGTCGCCGCGCGGACAAGAAGCTGCTGCTCGACCTAGACGCGTGTCCGGAATCAATGCGCTATGCGGAGCGCGTCTCGCGAGTGGTTGCGGAAAACAAGAACGAACTGGAAGCGCTGGTCTGTGAAAGCGAGTATGTGCTTCTCTGCGCCGGTGTGGGGCGGCGTACCGGGACACACCTGGCACTGCGACTGACTCGGCTCGCGCAAGCCAACAGCATCCCCATGGCCGCAGTGGTGGCGCTACCCTTCCGTTTTGAAGGTGCATGTGCCGCGAGTGCTGCTGCCACCGCCCTGTACATGTTGCGTAGTTGGACGCCGATGGTGCTGGCGTTGCCGCTAGAGACGATCGTTCAACGAATGGGCGTGGATGCGAGCGTGGTAGACATTATCGATGCCGCTAACCACGAGGCCGTGGCGGCGCTAAACAGGCTCATGCCGCCATTCAATCCACTCGGCGCGAAGTCGCACCACCTGACGCATGCGCCCGAGATATAGCTCAATTTGACCATTGAACTGGAGATAAACCATTCGGCAGCCGATGACCATGCTGCCCGCCAGCCACCCACCGATAGACGCTAACTTCCGGCAATAAGCTCTTCCGCATCCCCCAATTGAGGACGCGGACATCTTGCGCCACACCGTCGATATTGTTTAGGTTGCTCGAGTTGAACGCAGGGCTGTGGGAGAATAAAAGAACCTTTTCCGCGGTCATAACTATCGTTCTTCCATTGTTTGGCGCGCTGCCGTTCTCGGTGCAAACGCGCCCAACATAAAGACTCGGAGTGGAAGGAATCCATTCTCCCCAGTTCTCCTGCTCCAGTCTTTCTCCTAACCTTTGGTCAAAGGCCATCCCGATGTAGAGCAGTGTCTCGGCACCATATACCGGATGGTCGCCATACCACTGATACAAACCGACGTCATCCTGGTTCAAAAGTTCGTGAGCGGCCTCCAACGACATTGGGCCTACCCAATTCAGGTGAATATCCATAATTGCCTCCATCCGGAAAAAAATGCGCCATTGCCAGGCCAGAGTTCTACTCGCGGAATCGTATAGATGCGTTTCAAGACCCGCAAGTCGATCTGCTCGCAAAGCCGCAATAATAGTTAAAGCGACATAATGTGTCGCATGCACCCCCTACAATCGGCACCCGAACGTTTTCCATTCTGGTGTCGCCATGCCCGCCGATCTCGATCCCGCCGCAAAACAACCCACAACGCGTGAAGCACTGCCCATGGCGGAGGAACCGGGCATGTCGCTCGGCGTCACGCCCTGCGCGCGGACGAAGCTATGGGCTTATCGCTTGCTCCTTGGGCTCGGTTACTACAAGCAGCTGATCACGGAAAAAGAGTTTCGCGAAGACTCCGTTGCGCGGGCGCTCGACCTAGGCGATGAAATCGACCGCAGCCCCGAGCAAGGCCCTTTCAACCGTGATGCCATCATTGCCCGCATGCGTAGGGATTGGCAGCAGGCAGAGGCAATGGAGAAGGAAACGCCAACGCACTGCAAGTTTGGCGAACCGGTCAAGCAGCTTGCCACCCGCCTTGCACTTGATCCGGTCGAGCAAGCCATACTTGAATTTCGTCTGGCCGCAGATAGCGACCCGCTATGGAGTATTCTCTCCTGCCGAGCGTGGCAAATGATACCTCCGAGTCGGGTTCTGTCCTGCGCTCTGGCCATCGACGAGCAACGCATACAGGAGGCGTTGGCACCGGAAGGAATGCTCTTCCGAAGTGGTGTTGTCGAAGAGCGCCGCCGGAAAGAGCTGTTTCTGGATTGCATCAGCGTCATCGATAGTCTGGTCGACCTCGCGAACAAACCCGGCGACGACGTGCTCCGGGTTTTTCGAAGCCGCATTGCCGCCGCGCCGGCGCCCGTTTTAGCCGCGCAAAACTACCCGCATCTTGCGCGTGAGATTGCCGTATTGAAGGCCTATTTCGGTGCCGCACTGCGTGATCGCCGGCGCGGCGTTAACGTTTTGCTCTACGGCGAACCCGGCACCGGCAAGACCGAATTTGCCCGGATGATTGCACGCGAGGCAGGCAGCGCTCTGTTTGAAGTAGCGGTGCTCACTCGCTGGGGGGCTCCGCTTGAAAGCCCGCAGCGCTTGCGAGCCTTTCGCCTGGCCCAGGCGCTCCTGGAGCGAGCGGGAGCGCATTTGCTTTTCTTCGATGAGGTCGATGAAGTGTTTCGACCGGCAGAGGCCTCGCCCGAAGAGATGGGCAAACGCAGCGACCTCAAGGGTTTTTTCATCAACCAGCTCGAAACGAATCCGGTTCCCGCGATCTGGGTCTGCAACAACGTCTGGTCGATGGACCGCGCCTTGCGCCGTCGTTTTGATTTTGTGCTGCGCATGGATGCGCCACCCCGATGCGTGCGCCGTCAGGTGCTGGACAACGAACTCGCCGGTCTGGCCATTTCCGATACCTGGAAGAGTCGCTTCGCCGAGCACGAGCAATTGGTGCCAGCACTCGTGGCCAAGGCCGCGAAAATTGCGCATGCGGCCCTAGCGGAGTGGCCGGGCGCGGAACTCGAAGCCGCGCTCAGCACCACCATCGGCAATTCGCTGCAAGCGCTCGGTTTGCCGCGCGAGCCGCGCGTGCAGGCAAGGTCGGTTACCACCTATCGACCCGAGGCACTCAATTGCGACTGCGACATCGCCGGCATGGCCGAAACGCTGCAACGAGCGCAAAGCGGACGCCTGTGCTTCTATGGCCCGCCCGGAACCGGCAAGACCGCCTTTGCCCAGCATCTTGCGCAGACCATGGATCGCCCCCTGCTGGTGCGGCGCGCTTCGGACCTCTTGTCGAAATGGGTGGGCGAAAACGAGCACAATGCCGCGGCCATGTTTGCCGAAGCGCGCGAGGAGAAGGCGATCTTACTGCTCGACGAAGCCGACAGCTTCCTGCAGCAACGCGGCAATGCCCAGCGGTCCTGGGAAGTGACGCTGGTCAACGAAATGCTCACGCAAATGGAAAACTTCGAAGGCGTCTTTCTCGCCTCCACCAATCTGATCGAGCAATTCGACCTTGCCTCGCTACGGCGCTTCGATTGCAAGATCCGCTTCGACTATCTCCGACCAGAGCAGGCCTGGCTGCTCTTTCAAGATACCGCCGAGACGCTCGGCCTCGACCGGATTGTCGCGGTCAGGGACCGGGTGCTGCGCCTAGGCCCGCTCACACCTGGCGACTTTGCCCTGGTCATCCGCCAAGCACGTCTGCGCCCCGTGAGCGACCTTGAAGATCTCATCGGCCGCCTGCGCGCCGAGCAAGCGGCACGCCCCGATGTGCGGCGAGCCACCATCGGATTCTTGAGCGGTGTTCCGGAAACCGCATTGGCGGCGAGGCCTCGATGAATTGTGTTACGTTCCTCTTCTTCAAAATGACGCCTAATGGACGTTGGTGTGGGCCTGACGGTCGCTCCACCCTGGCTCAACTCCTTCCCCCTCGATGGGGGAAGGCGGGGATGGGGCTGATTACCCAGAAGAACCCAAAATGATATGACCCGCATACGCGAGAACACCATGACGCCAAGCGAATATCTACGCGAGAAGCGCGAAGCGATGCCTGACTGGCTCGCCCAATTCACAAATGGAAATGCCTTTCCGCGCCAGGCATTCCTTAGCTCGCGCATCGTCTATTACCCAGGTTCCGGAACCGACGGCCACCCGGTCAAACTCTTCGGCTCGGCGCACGCTGCGCATTGCTTCGTCTATGTGGACTATGGCCGCACGCAGGCGGAACTGGAAAAGACTTTGGAGCACCCGGAACACGGGTTTCTCGGTTACCACCGGTTAGCCCGCGTGCCATTGCGCGAAAGCGATCTCGTTCCGAATGGCTGGAGAAGCCACCTCGCGCCCGACGAACTAAACATCGCCTCCGCACTGAATTTTGCCAGCGTGGCGGACGCACCTTTTGGTTTTCTGGAAGTGCTCGAAAGAAACCCGGACCTTGCCGAAGAACATGGCGCGAAGCGGCTCGCCATTCTGTTTCTAGGCGCCGACGGCATCGCCAGCTACGACGCACTGTTCTGCCAAGGCCATGAACAGCGGCCACCGTTTGCGGTAGTGCTTGTCGATCATGGCTTCGGCGGTAACTACGAGCGCTTTGGCCGCGACGGTCTGCTGGAAAGAATTGCGCAACGATGCGGGGTTTTCCCGGAGTTTCTTTTGGTGGCCGAGTACACGCAGGCGTGGACGGGGTTCGAGCGCGTTCCGGCCGTTGAGCGCGATCGGGGAGGGATGCATAATGAGCGGCGATATCTCTTTGCACAGAACAACGAGGAAAAATCTGCCTCTCGCGTAGTGGCAAGTTTGGTGGATTGGTCGCTACAGGATTAGTCCTTTTCGATGATAGTGAATGCCGCATGCGGCGGAAAAAACGGGAGAAAATGGAAATGGGCGGTTTGCCGGAGTTCAAGAATCATCGGCTTTTCACGTACAAAGTGGCGGCAGACCGCGGTAGTGCGCCGAACCCCTTTGGAAAAATTTGCACGCTTGCCATTTGCAAGCCTATCATCCGGCGTGTTGCACAACCCGGCGATGTTGTAGCGGGGTTTGGATGCGGAGATGATTCCAACAGACTTGTCTATCTGATGGTTGTGGGGGAAGCAATATGCTGGGAATGCTATATCACTCGCTGCAGTAACGACCAGTCCTTCACAGCCAAGGTGCCACAGGGCGAGCGAAACCCCGGCGATTGTATTTGGAAGAGTGCAACAGATGAGCAGGCACCTCTACCATCGTGGTCTGGTCATGGCGAGGACGATTTTGAGAGAGACGTTACTAACGGGCAAAAAGTCCTGATTGGCCGCCAGTACTGGTATTTTGGTCGTGGCGACCGCTACAATGCGCGGTTGCCCAACGAACTAGAAGCGATAGTCCCGAGAGGCCAGGGGCACCGTTCCAACGCGAATGCGGGTTTCAGGGAAAAGTTCCGGGAGTGGTTCAACACATCACTTAGCAATCTGAATATTGAGAATTCCGGGATACTTGGCCAACCGGCCGATGGGCCTGGCAATCCCAACGAGTCCCCGCGATGCGGTGAGTGCCAACATCGCGAGAAGGAGTCGGACGCGGCGGGCGAGGAAGACATTTCCCAGCCATGAAGATATTGTTCCTTCGAGTTGGCATTGATCGGGGATGTGGAGGAACCCTGTCCCCGATCAATGCCGACGGCTGTTTCGAGTACGTCCCTATCCCCGAAAGCAAACCGTTGCTTCCGGGGCGCGCTGTTCTGTACAGTCATATACCTGCTCGCTCTGGAGGTTCGCTTCTCAAGTTTGTTTCCCGCGACCAACCAGCGCACTTCGATCCCGAATTTGGCACCTTCACCTACGGCGAGCCTAACAATCCCAAACGCCTTCAACTGCTTAGATTGACGGCCGGCGACTATCTTGTGTTCTACGCTGGATTTCAGGGTCCGGCGGTGTCCCCTGGCACCTGTTTTGTGATCGGGCTCTTAAAGGTTCGCGAAGTCCATTCAATGCCTGATTCGCCTTTATGGCCGCCGTCGGCGCTGAACCATCTTGCCAACAACGCGCATTTGCGGCGCGCTAACGCGGAACCTACCTTGGTTATCGTGGAGGGCGACAAGTGTGGCTCAAAGCTCTTCCAAACAGCCGTACAGCTCTCAGATGAAAACCAAGAAGTCCTTCCAAAAGTGTCCGCGATTCTGGGGATATCTGGATCGGTTAGAAGAGCAGTGGGCCGGTGGGTACCTGAAACGCATCTGCTCTCCGCGAGTTCGTGGCTAGAAAGTCTGAAATAGTAAGCACGTAGCTGCTAACCGCGCTCCCTGCGCTCAAAGTACCAGGAAGTGTCGGGCCTTGAATGCTGCGACACGAAATGTCGCACCAAAATGAGACCATGCATACCCGATCAAACTTTCGGATATCGACATGGCCCTCTGCATTCATTGCGGCATTGAAGTCCTACGCGGCGCCGCGTTCTGCGGCGCCTGCGGCAAGCCGGCTGCGCAACCGGCAGCAATCCAGCCTCCGCCCGTTGTAGCGCTTGCCGCGACCCAAACAGCAGGCGCAACGCCTAATCGTGACCTAACAAACGAGGTGGCGTTGCGGACGTTTGTCGGCCCGAACTATGAATACTATGCGCGCAAGTGGCGCACCGGAGACCACTTGCGAACGATAGCCACCTGGAACTGGATGGCTGGCTGCTTCACCATTTTCTGGTTGGCGTACCGCAAGATGTATCTCTATTGCACGTTGTATGTCATCGCAGCCAACTTGATCTACCTTCTGCAAACTACCACGCAGATTGGCACGTGGTTCTGGATGGCGTTTGGGTTGGCTTTGATGGTGTGCTGGGGGCTCCTCGGTAACCATCTTTATCGCAACCATGCGCAAAAGCAAGTTTCGCTGGTACTGGCGCATACGCCGCCGCAGGAGGCACTCCGCGAACTCGAAGTGGCAGGTGGCACCAGCGGATGGGCGGCCTTTGGCATGGGCTTAGCGCATATGGTGTTGGCCGCATTCATCAGCCTGGTGCAGTACGCATTGATCTCGCCAAAGTAACGAAAGGCTTTCCGAGCTGATCCTTGCGTCCTGCCAGCGGATCGGCAGGCTTTGCTTGTAGAGGGATACCATGAAGCGCGACCCATCCGTAAGCGATCTCAGAATTCCGCCCCATTCGCCCGAAGCCGAGCAATCCGTATTGGGCGGGCTTCTGATCGACAACGACGCTCTCGACAAGATCGCCGACGTGATCGACGAAACTGACTTCTACAGCAGGGCGCATCGATTGATCTTTGCGGAGATTCGGCGCCTCTTGCTCCGGGGGCAGCCGGCGGACGTGATCACCGTGGCCGAAGGCTTGGAGTCGGCCAAGAAGCTGGAAGCGGTCGGGAACCTGGCCTACCTCGGTGATCTTGCGCTAAATGTGCCCACGGCGGCGAACATCCGGCGTTATGCGGAAATCGTGCGCGAGCGCGCCATTTTGCGCAGTCTTGCGGGCGTCGGCACAGAGATTGCGGAGTTTGCCCATAGCCCGGCAGGCCGCACGGCCGGCGAATTGCTGGATCTCGCGGAACAGAAAGTGTTCGACATCGCGGAGAAAGGGGCGCGCACCGAATCGGGCTTTCAGGCCATGCAGCCATTACTCACGCAAGTAGTCGAGCGCATCGACATGTTGTGTTCCCGAGCCGATCCCTCCGATGTGACCGGTGTGTCCACCGGCTTCACTGCGCTGGATAGCGTGACCACCGGCTTGCAGCAAGGCGACCTGATTGTCATCGCCGGCAGGCCTTCGATGGGCAAGACTGCGTTTGCTCTCAATATTGCCGAGAATATCGCAGTGGTGTCGAAGTTGCCGGTGGCGGTGTTCAGCATGGAAATGAGCGCGGCGCAACTGGTCATGCGCATGATCGGCTCGGTGGGGCGGCTCGATCAGCGCAAAATCCGCACTGGGCGGCTGGCCAACGATGATTGGGCCGGCCTGTCCGCGGCGGTGGGCCAGCTTCACGAAGCACCACTATTCATCGACGAGACCCCGGCCCTCACGCCGATCGAATTGCGCTCTCGGGCGCGGCGCCTGGCGCGCCAGCATGGTGGGCGGTTGGGTGCCATTGTGGTCGATTACCTGCAATTGATGAGTGCTGCAACGCAGGCCGGGGAGAACCGCGCCAGCGAAATCTCGGAAATCTCGCGTGCGTTGAAAGCACTGGCCAAGGAGCTCTCGGTTCCGGTACTGGCGCTCTCCCAACTGAACCGCAGCCTGGAGCAACGCACCAGCAAGCGACCGGTGATGTCGGATCTGCGGGAATCGGGTGCCATCGAGCAGGACGCCGACTTGATTCTGTTCATCTATCGCGATGAAGTCTACAACCCGGATTCCGCAGACAAAGGTCTCGCCGAAATCATCATCGGCAAGCAGCGCAACGGGCCTATCGACACCATTCGATTGGCTTTCGTCGGCGAGTTCACACGGTTTGAGAATGTGTAGCCTCGCCGCAGTAGCTTGTTGCCGCGAGAGAAACGATGATGAAGGGCGTTCTGGACCTTGGACGGTCTGGTGCGCGGGTTTGAACAGCTGATTTGAACGAGGAACTGCTGATGAAGAAAGAAATGGACGACCTGCTGTGCGAGCGTTACCCGGAGTTGTTTGCGGAGCGGCGTTTGTCGATTGAAGAAAGCGCGATGGCCTGGGGCCCCACCTGCGGCGATGGGTGGTTCGATCTTATCGATGGTTTTTGCGCCGAAGTGCAGCATGCAGTGCAACACGGTCACATGCCGCCTGTCGTCTTGAAGCAGGTCAAGGAAAAGTTCGGCTCGCTGCGAATTCGCTACCGCGGCGGTGACGACGTAACCGAAGGCCTGGCACGCATGGCGACGGCGATGTCCGAACGACTCTGCGAGATCTGCGGCCATCCGGGCCAGACCGGTCGCCGCCCGCGCGATCGAATGCCGGTCATGACGCGCTGCCGCGAACACATGAAGTCTGGCTATGGTGAAGACGATGCCACCGCCTTACCGTCGACCTGACAAAGTCGAGGGCGCCCGACACCTATGCGGTGCGCTCGATCAACACCAACGAAAAATTGTCCGGCGCGCCGCGCGCGAGAATGGCTTCGCGCCAGCGACGGACCTGAGCCAGGGCGCCCGCCTGGCGGTCAAACGAGTTCGCGAGCTGCTCGCCCAGCGTATCGTGAACGCCGTCGGTGCACAGGAGCAGCGTGTCGCCAGGCAGCAAGGCGGTGGTACTGTAATGGATGGGAAAATCCGTATCGGCATCATCGGCGGTGAGGCAGGAGTCGAGCATGCCGTAGAAGCCGGCGTAGGCCACGCCGTCCTCGGCCACACCTTCATCGATCAGACGATTGAGGATGGTATGGTCACGCGTGATCTGTTCCCATTGGCCATCGGCGGCGACGCGATAGGCGCGGCTGTCGCCAACGCTCACCACGGTGCAACGATCGCCCCGGCAGGCGGCGGCGGTCAGCGTGGTGGCAGAGCCATAGCTTCGACCGCGCGCGAGTGTATCGCACAAGCGTCCGTGGGCGCGGCGCAACAGACTCGCGTTAAAGGTTCTTCCGGCGGCGATATCGGCCGCGAGCGATTCCAGCACAGCTCGGCTCGCGCGCTGCGGTGCCGGACTATTGGCGACGCCATCGGCCACGGCGGCAAAGATTTCATCGGCATCGCTCGCGTGTTGCAAGGGCGCAAGGTCACGGTGCTGATAGATCTTGAGGCCGGACCACAGTGTGTCCTGCTGGTCGGGGTTGTTGCCGCAATGCTGGGTGTAGGCAAGAGTCCAGGGCATTCGGATATCCGGCGCGAAAGTGGGCGTGCATAGAGCACAGCGGGTGAAATTTAGTTCCCGCGATTGCAAGAAATTTGTGCGAGTGCTCGCTGGAACCACGCCACCTTCAATCGGATGTCTCAACTTCTTCGGAGGCACAACGATGCTGCTGAGTATCAATACCAAGACGCGCTACGCAGAAAAACGGCGCACAGAACGATTACAGAGCTTTGGCTTGGACGAGCGTGCGCTCCAAAACATTCTCTTCTTCACGGGCACGATGTTTGGTGTTGATGCGGACAGCGGGAGGGCAATCAGGAAGTTCATACAGGACAATCGGCAGGCAAGAGGCTGATCGGGTAAGGGGCGGCTTCTAAGTAAATTTCCCCGCGCGTCATTCCTCTATTCGTAAAGCGCCGCGGTGGCCTTGGCGACTTCAGCAATTTCGCCGCGCAGGCGCTTGGGCCTCTTGACCTCGACGCCATCACCGATGCTCAAAATCCACCAGCGCAGTTGCGGCGTATCCGCTACCCGCGCCTTGACTCGCAGTTCGCCGTTGCCGAACTCCGTGATTTGTTGATCGGCGGCGAGCGGCGTTTCCATCAGGTGATCACCTGCCTCGTTGTAGAAGTAGAGATCAACCGCGATTTCCTGGCCCGCCCCAAAGCCCCAGGTACCCGCCACGATTTGCCGATCGAGATCGAACCCCTCCGGCGCCTCGACTTTGTCATCGAGCAACTCGGCCGACTTGATGCGATGCAGCGCCAGCGTGCGCGCGTCCGGGTAGTCGAACAAGCGGCAATAGAGGTAGAGCATCGGGCCACGCTGCACGAGGGCCAAGGGATGAATCGTCCAGTCCTTGGCGCTTTTTTCGCCGCGCTTCTGGTACTTGATGCGGAGTTGGCGCGAATCCAAAAGCGCTTTCGAGACCGCCTCGTGCACGTCTGCCGCGATGGTGGGAGCAAGCAGCGGTTGCGCCGGCGGCACGATGCGCACGCGGTCGAGCCAGCGGCGCGGCCCTTCGCGCGAGCTGGCAAGGGCGCGACGCGCCGCCTCGAAGTAAGCACCGAGTTCCTTCAACATCGGTTGCGGTAGTAAACCTTGCAAGTGCTTTTCCGCCATCAGCAGGGTGAGCGCGGCGGTGCGCGAGAGTGCCGGGATGGTCAAACCCTGTGCGCTTGGCGTCCAGTACCAACGATACGGTTTTTCGCGCTCCTCGGCCGTGATGGAGAACGATTGCGACAGCGTAACCAGATGTCGCTGTATGGAACGCTCGGTGAGCGTAAAGCCGTTGCGATCCAGCGCGTCACGCAACTCCGCCACGGTAATGCTCTGCGGATGACGCGGAATGTGCTGCAAAAGTTCAAGCAGGCATTGGAGTGTGTTGCGGGATTCGGGCATTGGAAGCGTTGTTAAGGTTCGAGCAAAGAAGGTCTTTGTTTCGTCAGTCGACTTCAGCTATCTGCGTTACCGCACTTCCTCAAAGCCCAGTACAAGGAGTATGGAAATAACAGTACCGGGCTTGAGAATGGGAAGCTCACCCAGCAGCTAAGCCACGGCAACGGTTTGAACTCCGACAAATTCCGACTCCTGATCAGGTTCACCATCTTCCAGAAGCATCGCAAGTACTTCGCGAAGGTCTTGGTTGAGTTCATCCACGGTCTCGCCTTGCTCAAGGCAAATGTAGAAACTCACGAGCGCGCCGGTCGCGGCGCTACCATAGGGCCGCAGCGTTACCCGCCGAATGGACAGACAACGATGATATTTTTCTCTTCCAGTCTTTGCAGAATCGAACCAGTTTCTGGATTCCAATTGCTAGGCATGGTGTCTCGATGTCTGGAGTTGAGGGCATCGGCCTCCTCATGCGTGATATAGACAATACGCAATAAGCGGCCAATCATGTCGGCGACATCATTGACTGTTCGTTTGTCCCAAAACATTTTAAATGCGTAATTGCGGATATATGCGCATGGCACCACATGCTCACGATATGTGCGATTCTCGCCCCTCTCGTTCATCGCAATGTACTCGTCATATATAAGAGTCTCAAATATTCTTGAATGAACTGCAGCGGACCGCGGGTAAGTGTCTCTTTGTTCCTCCCAGAACGAAAAAAGAGCGAGTGCGGCGCGTTGAAAAGCCCTTCGCTTGAGTTCGCTACGATCAAACATCATCAAAGCACCTCATTTCATTTAAGCCGATAGATGAAAATGAATCTGCTCGCGTCTATTCAACTGTAACCGATTTCGCGAGGTTACGCGGTTTATCCACATCCGTCCCCTTCTGCAACGCCGCGTGATAGGCCAGCATCTGTAGCGGCACGACATGCACGATGGGCGAGAGTGCTCCCATATTGTCTGGTAGTTGTATCACGTGCACGCCATCGCTGTCGGTGATTTCGCTGCCGGCATCGGCGAAGACGTAGAGCTCGCCGCCGCGGGCGCGCACTTCTTGCATGTTGCTTTTGAGTTTTTCCAAGAGTGCGTCGTTGGGGGCGACGGTGATCACCGGCATGTCGGCGTCGACCAGGGCCAAGGGGCCGTGCTTCAATTCGCCGGCGGGGTAGGCCTCGGCGTGGATGTAGGAGATTTCTTTGAGCTTCAATGCGCCTTCGAGGGCGATGGGGTAGTGCATGCCGCGCCCCAGGAAGAGGGCGTGATGTTTTTCGGCGAAGCGTTCGGCCCAGGCGGAAATTTGCGTTTCGAGGGCGAGCACGTGGCTCACCGCAGCGGGCAGGTGGCGCAGGCCTTCGATGGCCTTGCGTTCGTCTTCTGCGGCGAGGCGTCCGCGCAGTTTGGCCAGTGTAAGGGTGAGTAAATGTAAGGCGGTGAGCTGGGTGGTGAAGGCTTTGGTGGAGGCGACACCGATTTCCGCGCCGGCACGGGTGAGGTAGACCAAGCGGCTTCTTCGGACCAGCGCACTTTCGCCGCGGTTGCAAATGGCGAGCACGTTCTCGTGCCCGAGGCCCTTGGCGTGCTCCACCGCGGCCAGGGTGTCGGCGGTTTCGCCCGACTGCGAAATGGCCACCACCAGCGCATTTGGGTTGGGCACGCTGTCGCGATAGCGGTATTCGCTGGCGATTTCCACGCTTGCGGGAACGCCCGCCAAGGCTTCGATCCAATAGCGGGCGACGAGGCCGGCGTGATAACTCGTGCCGCAGGCGAGAATGTTCACCGCGTTGCAGTTTCCGAGAATGTCCGCCGCACCTTCGCCGAACAACTCCGGCGTGATGGCTTCGAGCCCGTGCAGCGTGTCGGTGATGGCGCGCGGTTGCTCGAAAATTTCTTTTTGCATGTAATGGCGGTAATTGCCCAGTTCCGCCATATCGGCGCCGCCGATGGCGGTTTGCACCGGGCGTGTGACGGCTTTGCCCTGGCGGTCGTAGAGCTGGTAGCTCATGAGCCCGAGGTCTACCACGTCGCCTTCTTCCAGATACACCACGCGCTGGGTGACGGGCGTGAGGGCCGAAGCATCCGAAGCGAGAAAGTTTTCTTCCACGCCCAGGCCCACCACCATGGGGCTGCCGGCGCGGGCGCCGATCAGGCGATGCGGCTCGTCGGCGATGAGCACGGCAATCGCGTAAGCGCCGTGTAGCTCGGCAACGCTCTTTTGCACCGCGCGCAGGACATCGCCTTCGTAGAAAGAATGCACCAAGTGGGCGATGACTTCGGTGTCGGTTTCGGTGACGAACTCGAACCCCTGGCCGCGCAGCTTCTTGCGCAGTTGTTCGTGGTTTTCGATGATGCCGTTGTGCACCACGGCGACGCGCTCGCCACTGGTGTGCGGATGCGCGTTCACGTCGCTGGGGCGGCCGTGCGTGGCCCAGCGGGTGTGGGCGATGCCGGTCACGCCTTGAAAATAAGTTTCGTTGGCGCGGCGCGCCAGTTCAGCCACGCGGCCGGTGGACACCAGGCGCTTCAAGCCGTTGTCGAGCACCGCGAGGCCGGCGGAATCGTAGCCGCGGTATTCGAGGCGCCGCAGGCCTTCGAGGAGAATCGGAACCACATTACGTTGCGCGACTGCGCCGACGATGCCACACATGGATGGGTCCTCAGGGTTATGGGGCTCTGGCTGTCAGGGTGATATGAGTCGGTTCATGCGATACCCTGCGGCATGGCTTCGACCGGGCTGCCCCAGCCCCCACCCCCGCCCCCGCGAGGGGGGAGGGAGTTGGGGATGTTGGACATCATCCAGCCTGTGGTGGTCCCCAGCCCCGCGAAGGGGGAGGGAGTGCCAGGAAGCTTGGGACGCGGGCGTAATGCTTGCGCCGGAGTGCCGGTGCCCCCGCACCCCAGCCCTCCCCCGCGAAGGGGGGAGGGAGTATGGCGGTGAGGGCGTTACGCGTTGTTGGCGCATGAGTCACTCGAAAGGCGTCAAACTTTTTTCGGCCGTTTCCAGCCGGGCACGGCAATTTGTTTGGCGCGGGAAACGGTCAGAGTGTCGGGCGGCGCTTCGCGGGTGAGCGTGGTGCCTGCGCCCAGTGTGGCGCCACGGCGCACCGTTACCGGCGCCACGAGCTGGGTGTCGGAGCCGACGAAAACATCGTCTTCGATCACCGTGCGGTGTTTGTTCACGCCGTCGTAATTGCAGGTAATGGTGCCGGCGCCGATGTTCACGCGCGCGCCTACGGTGGCGTCGCCGACGTAAGACAAATGATTCGCCTTGCTGCCTTCGCCTATGCTGCTGTTCTTCACTTCGACAAAATTGCCGATGTGCGCTTCGTTCGCGAGCACCGTGCCCGGCCGCAGCCTCGCATAGGGGCCGACGATGCAACGCTCGCCGATAAACGCGCCATCGAGATGAGAAAACGGCGCAATGCGGCTGCCGGCCGCCACCGTAACGTCGCGCAGCACGGAGTAAGGGCCGATGCTCACGCCATCGGCGAGTCGCACTTCGCCTTCGAACACGCAACCCACGTCGATCGTCACATCGCGCCCGCAGTGCAAGCTGCCGCGTAGGTCGAAGCGGGCGGGGTCGAGCAGGGTCACGCCCTGAGCCATCAGCCGGGTGGCGGCGTTCGTCTGGAACTTGCGCTCCAGGTCCGCCAGTTGATCCTTGCTGTTGACACCGGTCACTTCGGCTTCATCCGCGGCAAGTGCGCAGGCCACATCTTCGCCTTCGGCCACGGCTAGGGCGATGACATCGGTGAGGTAATACTCGCCTTGGGCATTGTCGTTCCCGAGCTGCGCCAGCCAACGCGCGAATGAGGCCGTGGGGGCGACCATGATGCCGGTGTTGCCCTCGCGGATGCCGCGCTCGGCGGGGGTGGCATCCTTTTCTTCGACGATGCGCAAGAGTTTGCCCGAAGCGTCGCGCACCAGGCGGCCGTAGCCTTGGGGGTTGGCGAGATCCACAGCGAGCAGCGCCAGGGGCGACTCGCTCGCGCGCACGATGAGTTCGCGCAGCGTCTCCGGGCGAATGAGCGGCACATCGCCATAAAGCACCAGTGTGAGTCCATCGGGTGCCAGCAGCGGCAAAGCCTGCTGCAAGGCGTGCCCGGTGCCCAGTTGCGGTTCTTGCAGGGCCCAGGCGAGTCCGGGGTCGGGAAAGCGCTCGCGCACCTGTTCACCGCCGTGGCCATGAACCACCACCACCCGGCGCGGATCGAGCGCGTGGGCGGCCGCCAGAACGTGCGCCAGCAGCGGGCGCCCGGCGAGGGGCTGCAAGACTTTGGGCAGGCTGGAGTACATTCGTTTACCCTGGCCGGCGGCCAAGATCACGATGTCGAGCGGCAGTGGCATGGAGAAAGAGTCTTGCCGGTTTGTCTGGGCGGCGTATTATCTCACCAAAAGCGGGCCCGCCAGCCGTCGCCTTGCGCAGAAAGGCGTGGCGTGGTCCGTTGCGGCGTCAAGGGGGAGCGCTGAACAGGCTCGTCGTGGGGGCGAAGGCTGAGGTCCAGTTCGTGGGGTTTGCTGGAATCGGCTTTCTTTCGGATTGACGAATCCTGACCTGATCAGCGTCTCCCGAGGGGATCACGGTGGATCAACGCGAAGGGCAGCGGTCATCGAACCGGCCATGAGGGTGGTCGCGGTCTTCAATCAAAAAGGCGGGGTGGGCAAGACCACCACCGCGCTCAACCTCGTGGCCGCGCTGGCGTGCCGAGGTGCGCGGCCGTTGGCCGTCGATCTCGATCCCCAGGCGCACCTGACCCAGATTCTCGGTGGCGAACAGCGCCTGGCCGAGGAATCCGTCTTCAGCTTCTTCGCCCGGCAAAGACCGCTTGCCGAGATCACTCGCGATCTCGATTCCGGGATGCGGCTGATCCCCGGGCATCTGGAAACGGCCAAGCTCGACTCTATGCTCGGCAAGAGCATGCAGGTCATCACCCGCCTGCGCCAGGCGCTGCAAGCACCTAGCGAGAAGGGGCACCCGGTGCTGATCGACTGCTGTCCGCTCTTGGGCGTGCTGTCGCTCAATGCGGTGTTCGCCTGCGACTTGCTGCTGATCCCGGTCTCGGCGGATTTCCTCGCCCTGCGCGGCGCGCAGCAAGTGGAACGGACCCTCGATGCGCTGGAGCCGGTGTTCAAACGCCGGCTGCCGCGGCGCTATCTGCTGACCCGCTACGACCGACGCCGGCGCATGAGCGGCGAAATCGAAGAGCGCATGCGCGCGCACTTCCGGGCCGGGGAAATATGTATCAACAAAATTGCAGAGAACGTGTCGCTAGCGGAGAGCCCCGCTTACCAGCAGAATATTTTCGACTATGCGCCACGCAGCACCGGCGCGCGTGATTACGCCGCGCTCCTGGAGGAACTCTACGGTTCGTAGGGCCGGGAGACGCGCCGCTGGGCAGCGCTGGAGGCGGAATCGGGGTGCACGGGCGATGACCGCGCCGCGTTCACTTGGCTAGTGCGTGCCGCTGGGCTCGCTGGCCGCGCGCCGACTGATCAAGGTGATGATGTTTTCCATGTCCAACGGCTCGCCGGAGGTCTCGGCCTGCTGCTTGCAACGACACTCAATGATTTCGCAGCGGTAGTACATCTGTTTCAAACGCCGCTCGGCATCTTCCCGATTGGCGGCAAGAATGGAGATGTTGTCGACCTTCTGGCCGCTGCGGGTGCGGATGTTGAAGCCGTAGCGAGTCATGGCAATGTCATAGATCTGCGGCGAGAAAGCAGAATATAGTCCAAATTCGGACGCCTGCAAATGTTTTTCTTCATGGTTTTGTCATAACTCCAGTCTGGTTGGGCAATGCGGCCTATGACAATCGCATAAGTCGCGCCGGGCGCCGGCCAGAAGGCGGATCAGTTCGTGGGCCTGCCCCGATCCTGGATCCATCTAAGAGTTTGAAATGGTTGAGTACGTAGTGAAGCTGGCAGGAGGTCCGGCGCATGCCCGCAGCAGGGCCTAGCCATGGACCGCGCCTGGCGTTTCCCGCCCCCGATGGTCGCTTGGGTGCTCAGGGCTGGTCTGCTATGCTCCAAAGCCTTTTCGGCACCCGCTGCCAATCATGCCTGCCACTCAGTACAGCGATCAACCCGGCTGGAAACTTCTGGCTGACGAGGAGGCCCTTTGCGGCTAGTCCTGGAAGAAGTTCGGCTATTGCTCACCGCACTCCAGTTTCTCACTCGCATTCCGGTGCCGGCTTGGGTGGGTTACTCCGACGCCCAACTCAACGCCGCGGCGCGCCATTTTCCTTTGGTTGGCGCGCTGGTCGGGGCGATCTGCGCCGCCGTCTATGGGGTGGCGAGCCAGATCTTCCCGGTTTCCGTGGGCGTGCTGCTGGGGCTGGCGGCCGGGGTCTGGCTGACTGGAGCCTTCCACGAGGACGGGCTGGCCGATTCCTGTGACGGCCTGGGCGGTGGTCAAACGCGTGACCACGCTTTGGAGATCATGAAGGACTCGCGCATCGGCAGTTACGCCGCGGTCGGGCTGGTCCTGGTACTGCTGGGCAAGTTTGCCGCCTTGAGTGCCCTGCCACCGGCGCTGATCGCCGCAGCGTTTCTGGCTGGTCACGCCTTCAGCAGACTCATGGCGCTCAGTGTCATGCTCACCCAGGACTACGTTCGCGATGCGGCCAGCGCCCGTTCCAAGCCCATGGCGCAGGGCATTGGCGCCCGCGCGTTCACCTGGGCCGCGGCCTGCGCCGGCGCGACGCTGCTCTTGCTGGGCGCGCCCGGCGCCGCCGGGGCCGCTGCCGCGTTACTGGTCCGGGTGTGGTTCGGACGCTTGCTCGCGCGGCGCTTGGGCGGGTATACCGGCGACACCTTGGGCGCCACGCAGCAAGGGTCCGAGCTTGCTTTCTATCTGGGGGTGCTGGCGGCAATCGGGCGCTAGGAAATCCGCGGTCTCACCCCCGCCGCCTTTGCCGTCCGCTGGCCTGGCCGCCTTTTTCGACCGCTCGGCGGCGTTCTTTTGCCCCAGTACTCCACGCCCATTGAGGAACTGGCCACGCCGCAAATTGTGGCAGCGCGGTCTGCGTTGCCTGCATCTCGGAGGCTGCCACCAGCCGAGCAAGGTATTCCTCCCCCGCCCCTGCATCGAACAGGCCGTCGACCATCTGGATAAGCCGCGAGACCTGCCTGTGGCGAGCCGTGACCAGGGACTTTTCGATCCACGTGAAGAACATGGCCATCGCGATGGCCGCGCCCGAGACGTAGAAGGCGTGGCCGACGGCGTTGATGAGGTTCTTGAGCTCCGACTGGGCCTTCGCCGGGTCTGAGACGTCAAAGGAGGACAAGCCCATGATGAGACCAAGGAACGTCCCGATGATGCCAAGGCCGGTCAGGATGCCCGGCAGGTGCTTGTAGAAGTCGGCCTTGAGTGGCGTTTCCACGATGGCTTGGCCGGAGAAGAAAGTCTCCGCCAGTGCTGTCGCCCGCCAGCGGCCGATGCGGTTCTGCCCTGATCCGTCGACCGCGTATTGCGGATGGAGCGTCTCCGCGTATTCGCTCCATGAGTGGGCCAGTTCCGGCGTCCCCATCGCCCCGTCTGCGATCTCCGACAATTCCACGAGGTTCCCATCGCCCCGCTCCTTGATGCCCGAGAGCGCCGAGACCGCATTTGCGAGTTCCCCCTTGAGCCTTCACGCCGGGAGCACGAAATTGGCGACGAAGCCGCCCGCGATGACGGCCAGCAGCGAGCCGACCAGCCAGACGTGCCAAAAGATGGGGAAGTTTTCTACGATGCGGTCCATGGCTCTCTTTCTTCTTTATGTCTATTCATTCTGCATTCATCGAGATGCAGCTCGGCAGGAGAGTCGCGCGCCTTACAGCTGTGCCTCGATTTGTTGTTGCGTCAGTCTCATTGTTGCTCCGGTGTCAGTTCCGACTCGCCCATCCAGTAGCACAGCAGCGGTGCCGGGATACGCAATATTCGAGTGGTGGTGTCGGGCAGATCGGCAATTACGCCGAAATCATTCAGTGATTTCGTGACCACGTAGCCACGATCAATGGATTTCTGCTGGCAGAGTTCGAGCAATCCCTTGAGGTCGCGCAGGCCAGTGTGCTGAGCGCGGTATTTCACCTCGAAGGGGATGATCTGACCTCCGACCTCTGCCACAAGGTCGACCTCGCGATCCTTCTTGCCACGCCAATAGGTGAAGCGCACATTCTGCGAGTAGTAGCGGGCGAACAGGTGCTTGAACACGGCGGTCTCTGTCGCCACGCCTAATGCGGTAGGATCTTCGAGGATGGCTTTACCCTTGAGCATGACCGCTGGCGCGATGGCGGCATCGGCCAGATAAATCTTGAAGCGAGCACGCAGTACGTCCTTGCCGTAGCCGAAGGGCGGCAGGCGGTAGATGAGGTGCGTTGCTTCCAGCAGCTCGATGAAGTTCTGCGCCGTTGGCCGCTTGACCTCCAGATTGGCGCAGAGGTCGACCATATCGAGCAGGCCACCATCGTGCATGCACAGGTAGAGGAAGGTGTGCTCGAGGTCCAGCACGCGGCGCACGCCGAACAGCGCCGTCATGTCGCGCTTCAAGACCTTGTCGATGATGTCCTCGCGCAGCAGACGTTGGGCCTGGGTAATGCTTTCCATCTGGGCCGTCTGCGGAAACCCGCCGCGCACCAGGTATTCGTGGAAATGCCCGACGTAAGGCGCGGCAGCCTCCGTGACACGATAGAAATCGGACTGCGGCCAGTCGAACAGATCGCGCAGTGATTTCAGGCGCGGCGGCGACGGCAGCGACAGATTCTTGATCTGGAGGTATTCGTAGAACGAGAGCGTGGTCAGACGGATGGTGTGCCAGCGGCCGACACCGGACTCCTGGCCGACCTCGACCAAGGGCATGGCCGAGCCGGTGAAGGCGATGCGTCGCTCCTTGCGGAAATCGACTTGATGCTTGACCCAGGTACCCCAGTCGCGGATGAACTGTGCCTCGTCGAGAAATAGATACTCGTGCCCCTCGGCCTTGGGCTCGCGCTCGCGCCACGCCTCCAGGACGGCATCAATACCAGCGAGCTTGAGGATGGGGTGGTCGAAGGTGGCGTAGAGGATGTTGGCGGGAGGTACGCCATCCCGCAGCAGCGCATCGGCAGCCTGCAACATCAGCGTGGTCTTGCCGATTTGCCGGGCACCGGAAAGCAGGACAGCACGCGGCGCGGGAGGCGTAGTCAGCCGACCTTGCAATTCGCGAAAGGCGGCTCGCCGCCACTTGGGCAGATCGGCAATGGCCTCGTCCCGCCACCAGGGGTTGAACTGGGACAAGACGGCGACAAGTTCTTCTTTCGATACCCGCATGGCCGTCAATCTAACAGCAATAGCGATTTAATGCAACTACACGTTAACAAAATTAGCTCTATTACCAATGTAACGTGTTTTTCGGGGCGTTTCTTGGCACTCGTCTGGCAAGAATAGCTTGGCTTCCTGATCGAATAGCGCGTTCATGGTGGCGTCGTCAATCACATCACGGAGCCCACGATGAACGCCAAGCAGACCGCCCTCGACGCCTACGTCGCCCGCACCGCCGCCATCCATGCCAAGCTGGAACGGCTGCGGCAACCCGCCGACGATCACTTCGGTCACGATCCCAATGCCATCCATTGAGCCAGGTCGGCGATCTCGGACGGGTGGAGGCCGGGCTGGATGAACTGCTGGCGATCTTCGGCAGCAACCGTGAATGACGACGATCATCAACCATCGGAGATGATCATGACCGCCAAAGCCAAGCTCACCTACACCCAGACAGCCATCATCAAGGCCGCCGCCGCCCGTGCCGACGGCGGGTTGGAGATCATCTGGCGCGATCAGGGCTGGCAGGAACTGGCCGGTGAGTTGATGCCCGGGACCATCGCCGCGGAATTGCAGGCATGGGAACGGAAGGAGGTCGAGGCATGAAACCGAAAGTACAGCCCTTGGGCGCAGCTATCTCCCGCGAACGCCCGGATGGCGGGCAGGGTAAGTTGTCCACCTTCATCCCGCTGAAGATCCGAAAGCCTGGCGGTAGCAAAGTGGTGGTACGCCCGAACGTGCCAGCTCGATGCGCCAGGCAAGGTCGCCACCCAGATCGACCAACCGTTGCTGGTGGCCCTGACGCGGGCCTTTTATTGGCAGCAGTTGCAAGGCGACGGCGTGGTCGGCAGCGACAGCGAAATTGCCCAGCGTGACGGCCTGCACCACTTGACAGTCAACGAACTGCTGCGCCTGACCCTGCTACAACCCACCATCATCCAGAGCATCCTGGCTGGGCAGCAGCCCCGGTGCAAGTGCCTGCTGTGGCTCCAGCGGAATCCGCTACCGACCGACTGTATGGGTCAACGTGAGGTGGCGTCAGCGTTCGATGCTTGACCGACGGCCTTGGTTGACGATGAACCGGCGCACGTAACTTGTGGATTTCTATAGGTCAGCATCTTCGCCTACCGGCAGGCCAAACGGAGAAAAGAGACGGCTTTAGCCGAGAATGTGGTCGATTCGGGGCGTTTTGGCAGCTGGCCACCCGCAGCACTTCGGCGCGCTTCCCTGGGGAAAAGCCAAAAAAAAAGGGCCTGGAGATCACCTGAGCCCTTCTAGATGGTGGCGGACGGTTGACTATGTGCTGACTGGCCTCCCGAGCTTATGAGCATTTCTGCGGGCGTGAGCGGGTGCAATCAGGTTTTGCGCTTCAGCCGCTCGACTTCGGCGTGGAAGGCCGGGGTCAGGTCTGCGATCAGGGACTCGATGTCGCGCACCTGATGTTGAACCGTCAGCACTGCGATGCCGTGCGGCACGAGGTCGTAGATTACGAAGTGCTGCCGCGCTGGAATCATCAGAAACGGAGCCGAGCGGTACTGCCGCAAGCGGCCCTTCTCCGGGTTGGCGGCAGCAATTCCCATTGCCGCGTACAGGTCAGCGAGATAGCGGTCGGCAACGTCATCGCCCCATTCCCGGCGTGACAGCGTGTATATGCGGCGCAAATCCAGCGCCGCATTCCGGGTCAGCAGGAAGTTGGCAGGCGATGACACTTCATTGCCAGCCATCGGCTTCCTTGCGGTCGAGCACCGCCATGTCGGTCTTGAAGTCACCACTGGATGCGAAGACGCGGCCCGCCGCCAAGTCGCGATAACCGACGAGGATGGCGTCCTGCACAAACTGGCCGTCGCGCCGTTCCATGTCGCGGCGGATCAGGTCGCGCACGTATTCGCTGGGCGTTTCGTAAAGCCCCGCTTCGCCGACCATTCGATCCACGAATTCAGCCAAGGGTTGCGACAGGCGGGCGTTGATGCGTTCAGACATAGGAACCTCCTGGAGCGATCAGATAGCAGCATTGTCGCACCAATGGCTGCATTTGTCGCAACTATTGCGCACGCAGAAGACGGACACCAGTACTGGCACCTAATTTCGCTCATTTCGCCCCGAGGAATCACGGGCAATCCGTAGTCGAGACACAAATTTCGCTGATTTCGCCAAGTTCGCGCTGCTCCTCGATGCGATACCCCATCGCCCGGTAGCCCCGTTGCCGCTTATCCCACATCCGCAGCAAGACCGGATGGCCGGTGTCCACGAAATCAATGATTCGCACATCGGTCTTGCTGGCGTGCTCCCGGTGTAGACGCCCAGCGTACTGTTGCAGCGTGCCCTTCCACGAGACGGGCATCGCAAGCACCAAGGTATCCAGCGGCGGGTGGTCGAAGCCCTCGCCGACCAGCTTGCCGGTGGACAGTAGAACGCGCGGTGCATCGGGCGGCAGCGCATCGAGGTCTGCCACCAGCGCCGCTCGCTGCTTCCTGGACATTCGACCATGCAACACGAAAGGCACCGGTTCCAGCCCATCGAGGGTCGCTTTGATCGCATCCAGGTGTTCCGTGCGTTCGGTCAGCACCAGTACCTTGCGTCCCTGCCCGACGGCACCACGCACCTCGGCCGCGATGGATTCCGTTCTGACCTGGTCATTGACGAGATGCCGAAACACGTCCTGGATGCCTGCATCGGTTGGCAAGTCGATATGCGTGAAGCGTGAACGCGGCAACACTTCCAGGTCGTGAGGCGCACCAGCCGGCTTTGCAGCCGTGTATCGGATCGGCCCGCACTGCATAAAAATGATTGGCTGCTGCCCGTCGCGGCGGATCGGTGTCGCCGTCAGGCCCAGCACGTACTTCGCCTTGGTCCGCTTGAGGATCGCGTCGAACGAGACAGCGCCTACGTGGTGGCATTCGTCGACGATCACGTGGCCGTAGTCCTCTACCAGCGGGTTCACCTCGCCTTGGCGGGACAAGGACTGCATCACGGCGATATCGATCTTCCCGGCGGGTTTTGCCTTGCCACCGCCGATGGTGCCGACCACACCCTTGCCGACGCCCAAAAACGCCTGCAAGCGCTCCTGCCACTGCTTGAGCAGTTCGGTGCGATGCACCAGCACCAAGGTGTTGACGCCCCGCCGCGCGATCATCGCAGCCGCCGTCACTGTTTTTCCGAAGGCGGTCGGTGCGCACAACACCCCGGCGTCGTGGGGAAGCATTCCAGCGATGGCGGCTTCCTGATCGATACGCAGATTGCCGACGAACGACACATCCAGCGGCTGGCCAACGAAGCGTTCGTCTCGCAGGTCACAGGTAATCCCGTTCTCTCGCAATAGGGACAGTGCAGCATCCTGGCAGCCGCGCGGCAAGGCGATGTGTTGTGGGTAGCTCTCGGCACAGCCAATGACGCGCGGCTTGTCCCACACCGACATCCTCATCGCCTGCGCCTCGTAGAACTCGGGATTCTGGAACGCCGCCAGTCGGATCAGCCGGTTGGCCAGCGCCTGCGGCAGTTGGGACTTCTCGAAGTAGATCAGGTTGGCCAAGGTCACCGTCAACGAGCGGGGCATGGTCCCCGCCACCTTCCTCGACGCCGTGCCCCCGCTTTTCCACGGCGTGGACAGATCTTCGTCATCGATGAAGGTGACGTCCAGCGGATGGACGCCACCCGTGGCCCGCAGGATGGTCGGCTCGATGTCGTGTGCGGCCATCGGCTGGATGGACGCCAGGAATGCCCATTGGTCTGGATAGGGGCGCAGCTCGGCATCAACGAACACGCTGTAGCCCTTTTCCCTCGGCCCCTTCTGCAACGGCAAGGCGATCAGATTGCCGAATCCGCCCTTGGGCATCGTGTCCTGGTTCGGGAAAAGCCGGTCGTAGGACGTGAGCCGGAGCTGCCGCGTGCGCGCGCAGGTGTGGCTGATGATGGCCGTGCCCAGACGCCGCGCATCACGTGCCGGCACCCGACTGGCGAAGAACACCCAGGCATGGGCACCCTGACCGGAGCGCGAAATCTCCAGCGCGGCGGGCACGCCGAGTTCGCCACAGGACTGTAGGAATGCGCAGGCATCGTCCCGCCAATCGGCTTCATCGAAGTCAACCGCGAGAAAGTAGCAAGTGTCGTCCTCCAGAAGCGGGTACACCCCGACCGTGTGCCCACCGGCCAGATGGTCGTAAACCACGGCGTCAGACAGCGGGATCAGCAGGCGGTTGCTGCAGTCGCCACACTTGATGCGCGGCTTCTCGCAGACACCGGCGCGCCACTCGTTGGCACAGGCCGGGGCGTAACCGGCCTTGCCTGTGGTTTTGCTCTCCCAGCGAATCGGATAGACATCGGTTCGGCCCCGAAAAAGGCGGCGGAACAGTGCGACCTTCTCGGCGGTGGACAGCCGGGAGGATTCTTGCTCCCGGGCCACCCAGGTGATCGGCTGCGGTAACCGCCAATCGATGCCTTGCGCTTCGAGCAGCGCGATCAGGCGGGCGTTCTCGGCACGCAGAGCCGCCAACTCATCGGTCATGCCAAGGCGACATCTTGAGGGGCTACGTCGGCTGCGTCGCACCCATTCGCCAACGACGAATCCCGTCGGGCGAACAGCGCATCGAGACTGCCGCGCGACGGCAACAGCAGCCGCTTGTCCTTCAGGCAGAACGGCAGCACCCACAGCCGCAATCCAGCGGACTTCGGGAACCCGAACACAGGCAACGCTTCGCTGAATGTATCCGTTCTGGGATAGATCAGTACCACGTCGCCCCGGCCGTCGAGGTAGCTCTGACCGTAGGCGTGCAGTTGATAGAAGTCGCCCTGATCCAGCCCGTATTTGTCCGCACCCGTGGCCTTTCTGCCATCGAGCAGCTTCCATTTCGTGTCCAGCACCAAGCGGTTCGCGCCGGACGCCTGAACGAGCAGATCTGGCTTCAGGCGAAACCAGTCCTGCCCGCGATGCGTGACGAGCGAGAAGCTGCGCGCCTGCGTCTTGAGTGTGAACGGCTGCGCCAGTTGCCGTACCAGATGCTTGGCCACAAAGGCCTCGAACACCGCCTCCATCGGAAACAGCAGAGAAGGCGCGTGATGGTCTCCCACCCCGGTGAGCGGCGATTCGTCCTGCAAGATCAGCCGCGCCCACGCCAGCGCATCAGCGTAGTGGCCCATGCCCCGATCCAGCCGCACCCGCTGAAAATCCAGCGCGGGTTGATCCGATGCAGGCACGTCAGCGAACACGAAGCACAGCTCGCGCGCCAGTTGGCTGTGCGCCTGCGAGGCCGTCCACGCCAGTACCCGGCGCAGGGCCGCGTGCAGCAGGCGGTTTTCCGCGCGGTTGGTCGAGAACTCGTCGAACGCCGCAAAGAAGCGATCCCGGCGGCACAGGTTCTGCCGCAAATGGGTGGTCATTTGCAGCTTGCCGCGCAGCGCAAAAAGGTTGTCCTGCCGCAGGCTGTAATCGCCGCGCAGACCGCGCTTGACGATGTCCGCCACGCTGCGCAGAAACTCGGCGATGAACACCTCCAGCAACGGCATCCGTCGCGCCAGCAACTGGGCGCTGTCGGTCTGGATGTGACGAAAACCACCCAGGCAGCGCAGCATTTCGATCAGCCGTTGTCGGGCCTCGCCATCACCGCCTTCGACCACCTTGCCGAGTTTGGGCAACACCTCGATCTGATAGCCATCCGGTGAGCGGATCACGCCAACGAAGCTCGTCACCTGCAGGGCACGCCGCCCGCGCCGCTGCGTCAGCCGCAGCCACGCCGCCCCTCCTGTCGATTCCCCGGCTTCGACCGAGCGCAGTGCCTGCGCCTCCAGCCACGCGAACACCTCGGGCGGCACCGCACGCAAATCGTCGGTAGCGTGGGCATCAGCGGCTTTTGTTGAAGCAGCCACCAAGACGCCGAACTCGTGGATCGTGATGCCTGCCATGCGCGTACCCGTCAGGCGCCGGCCTGATAGATGCCGATGTACGCTGCCGGATCATCGAAGGCCGATTCCCGCAGGCTGTAGCGGCGCTTGGTGACATAGCTGTCGAGCCCGTGCTCGTCGCCGAAGAGCGCGGTCAAATCTTGTTCGTGCGCGTCGCCCTCGGCCACGAACTGGAGCTTCATATCCCGCTTCTGGTTGTCGCCGAGCACCAGCCGAATCTTGCGCCAGTCCTCGAAGAAGTACTCCTCCAGCAGCGGCACGATCCGCTGCCGAAAGGCGGTCGCCAATGCTTCGAAACGCTGCGGGCCATCGGTTGCCCGCGCGAGTCCAGTCAGGTAGGCATGGCCGATGCAGTGATCGCGGTCGTACAAGGCCTCGATGCGCTCATTGATGCGTTCCAGCATCCGCCGCACGTCGATAGTTCCGGCGTCAGTGGTCACCACCACCCCTGCCAGCGGCGCGCTATCCTGGTCACCGGCCACCTTCTCGGCGCGCGTGTCGGGCAGCAGCGGCACGAAGTCGAAGCGGCGGCGCAGCGCCGTGTCCAGCAAGGCGAGCGAACGATCCGCCGTGTTCATCGTGCCGATGATGTCCACGTTGGCAGGCACCGAGAACTTCTCGCCGGAATACGCCAGTACCACCTCCACCGGCGGCGCGCTGCCGTCCAACGGGTCGCGCTTGTCGGCCTCGATCAGGGTGATCAGCTCACCGAAGATCTTGCTGATGTTGCCCCGGTTGATCTCGTCGATCACCATCGCAAAGCGCTGGTCGGGGGCCTGCCGCGCCTTGCGGCATAGCTCCTTGAACGCACCGGGGCGGATTTCGTAGGCCACCTCACCCGCTTCCGCATCGCCCGCCAGTACGGGGCGCAGCCCTTCGACGAACTCCTCGTAGCCGTAGGACTGGTGGAAAGTGACGAAGCTGTAGCGCTGCACGGCCCCGGCGTCCTGCTGGCCACGCTTGAGCTGATCGACCAGCGCAATCAGGTCGGCGCAGTCGTCACGCCAGTCTCCGGCGAACTGCCACACGGAATCAGCCGCCTTGTCGAACACAGCGGGGCTCAGGCGCTTTTTCATCTTCACGGTGCTGGATTCGTCCACCGTGTGGTTCTGCAAGGTGCGCCACAAGGTCTGCCGCACGTTGCGGTTCGAGCCATTGGCCGCCGTGATGGCTTGGATGAAACGGTGCTCGGCAATGTCCGCCACCTTGGCCTTGCCGCCCAGGTCGTACAGTGCTGCAGCAGCGCCTTCCCACCATTTCAGCACCGCGATCTTCTCGGCAATAATCTGCTTGCGCCACTCCTCTGGCGAGATCATGGCCGCCGCCTGCTCGTAGTAGCGCTTGAGCAGTTGCATCAGCGTGTAGGTTTTGCCGGTGCCGGGCGGGCCGTAGTAGATGCGGTTGATACAGGTGGCGACTGGCTTGCTGGCGGCAGGCTGCGCAGGCACCGGAGATGGCGGCGCCATGCCGGTGCCGATACTGGCGGCCTCGATGGGCTCGCCCGCCAGCGTGGCCAGTTCGGCAAGGTCGGTGCCGAAGTACGGCTTCAGCAAAGTCGATTCAAACTCCGGCAGATCGTCCGCGCCCACCTGCCAGAAGGTGGTGTTGCCTTGCGGCGACCAGTATTTGGAATTGACGGTGTAGCGATCCGTGCGCGTCGCAGGCTTGAGCACGCGGTAGCTGCGCTGCAACCAGCCGTCGCCTTTGGCGCAGGGCATGGCATCCGACGTGAACTGGCCGATGCGCTGAGGGCTGTTGCCGTGGCACAGAAAGAACAACGTGCCCACCGGTGCTTCAGCAAACCGCTTGCCCTGCTCCTTGCCAGTGTCGCGGTGCATCACCGCCCATAAGCCATCCAGATACTGCTGGCGCTCGGCGTCGGTGAAGTTGGGCGGGTTGCCGTGCGAGAGCTTCCAGATGGCCAGATTCTTCTGGCTCCACGCTTCCCACACCTGTCGCCCGAATTCCAGAATGCCCACGCCTTCGGGGCGCTTGGCCAGCGCGGCCTGCTGCAAGGCGGCCATGCGCTGGCTCGCCGTGCCGCCGGTATAGGCGGCCAGCGGCGCACGCTTGAAGATGTCCACGATCACCGGCTGCTGCTGGTTCTGGTAGTGGAAGGCGATCTTCCACTTGGTGGCCTCGCCCAGATGATCGAAGGCCTCGATCCCGTCCAGATCGCCATTCGCAGCCAAGGCCGCGATCTGCCCAACGTAGCCACGCACCTTGTCAAAGGCTTCTTCCGCCGTGGCGCCCAGAGCGGAATACCAGCCGTGGGTGTCCGAATAGCTGCGGTTCTCCGCACTCTCCCGCACCTCGGTGTCCTTACGCGAGAACACGCCGAACTTGAACGCCGAGCCACCCCAGATGCTGCCCAGCTCGTCCAGCCGCGATTCGATCCAGTAGGTGAAGCTGTCTTTCGATCCGGCCTGGGTGTAGTCGTCCAATGTCATCGTGGCCAGCCGCGAGGCGGGCCAGACTGTCAGGAACTCATCCCACAGGGCGTATTGCTTTTGGAAGTCGCTCATCCTGGCCGCTCCTTACAGGTACTTCTGCAGGATGGCCTGCTTGCGTGCGGCTGCGCCATCGATCACTGCCTGTGCTTCGGCAATCTGCTTTTCAAGTACCTCGATCTTGGCGACGAATTTCTTCTGCTCTGCGAGCGGTGGCAGCGGCACCTTGATATTGCGCATCACCGTCGCGTTGATGTTGGCCTGATTGATGGACTTGGATGCCTTGCCTTTCGCTTCGGTTTGGAAAGCCGACGAATTCATCATCTTTTCCAGGAATTTCGGCAACACCTTCCCTGTGTCGGGCACCACGCGCACGAGGTAGGACGCGAAGCAATAGTCGCCATCCAGATCGAACAGCCCGGTCTTGCCGACGTGTTCGATGCTGTTGGTGCGATTGAAAAGCAAGTCGCCCTTGTTGAGCTTGTACTTGGCGAACTCCTCGGCGCTGATGTCAGCGCACTTCATGCTGCCGTTGTCCACCATCCGGCCACGGATGATCTCGTTCATGCGGAAAATCTGGTAACCGACGCCACCCTCGTTCATTGCTTCGTTCAGGCCGTACTGAATGTCGATGGCGAGTTTGTCGATTTCCAAAAATGGAGCGACGGACTCATAGATATCCGAGATTGCCTTACCTATCTTGCCGTTTAGTGACTCAAGTTGCGCACGTGCGGAATCCTCTGATTCATCCACCGATCCGCACTCTGATACGATCTGCTGCTGGATGCCAAGTGGAGGCAACGGGATTTCGAAGTCGGCAATCGTTTTTCCATTGATCTCCTTATACTTAGAACCAGCAGGAACAAGATCGACCAAAACAGGACGCAAGTGAACGAGGATTTGATAGAGGTATTCGAAGTTTAATTTCGCTGGGTCGCAAACGAAATTCTTGTAGCCTTGATTCGTAGTGGTTGGAACCTTGTTGATGCAAACCTCACCAATCGTTGCCCGGCTCGAAAAAATGACCGTATTGATTGGCAGCAATGTGGTGTGTTTCAGGCCCGCGTTTGTGATTTTTCTCTTGGTGTCGACAAGCGTTGCCCAACAAATATCGCCACCCTCCCAGAATGAAGCGTCCGAGGTGCTAGGAGTACCACCATTCAAGATTTGGGCAACATTTGCCAATTTTGTATTGGGCCATTTACTACTGACTGTCGCTTTGGCTCGATTAGGTGTGATCGACAACTGCTTCTCGAAATTTACCCGCGAGAAATCAAGCATGTCAGTCAGTGCCGCAGCTACTGAAAATGGAGCAAGTGATTCAGGTATCGACAGTGTTCCATCGAAGTTCGCGGAAACCAATGTGTTGAGCTTCGCCGCGTTGTCCCGATTGGTTTCGTCATACAACGGCGTGAGGTGCCGCCCGTGGGCATCCTTGATCAGCTTGATGCCCTCGTCGCCCTTGGCGGAACTCCAGTCGTAGCCGAGAAACTGTTTGATGGCCTTGGTCTCCGTCGGGCTGCGGATGATCAGCACCGGGTTGGGCTGATCGCAGGCCATCACGAAGTGGTAGAGCTTGTCGCGCTCGATGGTCTGGACGAATGCCAGGTAACGTTTTTCGACCTCGGCGTCTTGCTCTTGCGGCTTCAACGCCTTGAACCACTTGGCCTTGTAGAGGTTCGCAACCTCGGTGCTGCCGTTGAATTTTTCGAGGTAGACCGCTTCCAGGTGCGCGGTCCATGCGCCGTTGGGGTCGCCCTTGAGCAGGGTTTTGTAATCCTCCAGCGGCACGTTGATGTGTGCCGCGTAGCGGGCGATCAAGTGCTCATCCTTGTAGATGACCTGCTTGCGCTTGCTGGCATCGCAGCCCTTGAACCATTCCTCCAAGCGCTCGCGGTAGTGCGCGGCGGTGTCGGGCGCGGTTTTCTTGCGCCGCAGGAACAAGGTGACGGTGTTGGTGCCCGTTTTGCCGAAGGTGCCGCTGCCGAATTCGGCAATGGCCACGATGTCGAAATACTGGATCAGGATTTCGCGGGTGCGGATGTAGGCGCTGCCGCCGTTGGACAGGATGCTGGACGGCAAAATGATCGCGGCCACGCCGTTGGCGCGCAGCAGCTGCTTGGCGCGCTCGATGAAAAAGGTTTCTATGCTGTTGGATGTTTCGAGATCGTTGATGGTCTCGGTGAGGGTGTAGGCCTTGCGTTCCTCCTCGGGCAGTGTTTCCAGGAAGCCGCGCACGCTGTAAGGCGGGTTGGCGACCAGCAGGTCAAAACTTCCGTCCTTGATTTCAGGGAATGCCTCGTGCTGGTTGATCAGGCCGTCGCCGTAACAGATGTTGATGCCCTGCTGGCCGTACATAAAGGCCGATACCTTGGCGACCTTGGAGAGGCGGTACTCCTTCTCAATGCCATACAGGGCCTTGTGGTACGCCGCAAGGTCTGCTGCGGGCTGATGCGTTTCTACCAAGGGCTTGAGCTGTAAGGCCAGTTCGGTCAGAAAGTGGCCTGCGCCGCAGGCGTAATCGATGGCCTTGGGCGGTAAGGCGCTGCGCTGAACGAGTGAGGCCAGCGGCAGACACATCATGATGAAGCGGCAGATGGGCATGGGGGTGAAGAACTGCCCCTCGCTCTGCTTGACGCCCTGGTCGAGGAAGCCCTCGAACATATCGCCCAGAAACTGATTGTGGCCGTGCGGGTCGGTCAGGCGAATGTCCTGCCACATTTGCAGAATCTTCAGCAGCACCTCCGCATTCTGGTAGAACAACTTTTCGTTATGAACGTCGATCAGCGAGAAATCGTTGTTGGTGAAAAACTTCTGCTGAATGAACAGATTCCACACTGCCCGCTGCGTGGCATCCGGGTTCTGCTTGATGAATCGAAGTGCGTTGTTGACGTCGCCCTGGTTGATGTAGGTGATGTCTTCACCCAGAAACTTACCCATACCCGCTTGGTACAGCTGCTGCAGGCGGTCCATCAAATCGAAATGGGTGTCGTAGGCCACACCCTTCCAGTAAAACTTCAGGTCGGATGGGTTTTCAATTTCATCCACCAGCTTGCACAGAAACAGATTGACCAGCTTATCGAAGGCGTTTTCACGGCCCGACACGTTGTGCTGGCGCAGGATGGTGGCGAATTCGTGGTACTTCTTCTGCTGATCGCTGGCCGAGATGGCGTGCAAATCGGCCAACGAATATTTGTCTTTGCCGATGTGATACGGCTGAATGTTTTCTTCGAAAATGCCCTTGGTCGTGTAATCGAGCTTGTAGGTGTCACGCCAGACGGCATGGCGTTCTTTCACATCGGTGACTGACTTGAAGCTTTTGAACAGCGGATTGTCGGCCAGATATTTTTCGTTATCGCGGTGCGCAATGATGTGACTGGTGTAGCCGACCGCGCCTGCATCCAAGTCCGAGGTGTACAGGCACAGGAACTGGGTTTCGCTGATTTGCTGCGCGTAGCTGAATAACTGATCGCCGTCCTGCAGGGTTTTGTTCCAAGCGCGCTTGAACTCGGTCCCGGCCGTCTTGCATTCGATGATCAGCAGAGGCCGGCCATCGTTGTCCTTTATCAGGATGTCGGCACGCCCGCCGCTGGCACCGCGCCCCAGTTTCCACTTCGGCTCCAGTTCAATGTGCTCAGGCTTGTAGCCCTTTTCCAGCAGGCGGTGTACGCATTCGAGCACGACGAAATTTTCGTTGGCGTCGAAGTTGCAGGTTTGCCGCTCATTAATCACCAAGCCCGCAGCTTCGGGATAGGTGATTTCCTTCTTGGTGATGTTCACCTCAAGAATGGCTGCGCCGAACAGCTTGCGATGTATCGCGCCCTTCTTTTCGAAACCGAGGGTACCCAGCAAGTCCGACAGATTGTCTTGAGTCAGCATTATTTTCTTGTCCTGTATCTTGTTCTGGTGAGCCTGATCAAGTTGACGCAGTGGGCGCTTCGTTGCCAGTGGCGTCATCCGCGCCACCGGCGCGCACCCATTCATCGACCTCGGAAACCTGAAACTTCCACAGCCGCCCTACGCGGTGCGCAGGCAGTCCCTTGCGGTCGATCCAGCGGTAGATCGAGTCGCGCGTCACACCCAGATGCTCCGCAATCTGGTCCACGGACACCCAAGGTTCAGCAGTCATAGCAGCGCTCCGGCAGCAGGGGTTGGGGTGGCATAAAGTCGGCTTCAATCGTAAAGGTTGCAATTTATCAGGTTGAAGGGCACCAGACGAGATTCCGATGCCGTGGGCATCATCTTTTCTTGGCTTCCTGATCGTTCAGCGCGTGAATGGGGTGCTATCAATCAACTATTGCTTCGGCCCCATGAAGTCTCAACCGGCGGCATATTTGACCCTTGGGTCCTGGAAGTAGCTCATCACCCGCTCGGGTGACTTCTCCAGCATGGTCATGTGTTCATTGGCCGCACTGCGCAGCTTGTCTTTGGTTCGGACTGGCACCCGCTTGCCCATGGCCTGCTTGAGGTCGGCGTTCAATCGCTCTTCCGGGTTGAGCTCTGGGCTGTAGCTGGGCAAGTAAAACACCTCGATCTGATGGGCTCTTTCAGCCAACCAGGCCTTCACCGGCTTGCTGTGGTGCACCCTCAGGTTGTCAAGGATCAGGAAGACTTTCTTGCCAGCGTCCTTGATCAAGGCCTCCAGGAACTCGATCAGCCTGTCGCTGTTGAAGGCCTCATCGATGATCATCCAGCGCGCCTTGCCTCGGTTGGTCACAGTGGCAATCATCGACAGCTTCTGGCGTGTGCTGCCCACCGTGAACGCCACGGGTGTCTCACCCGCCGGTGCATAGCTTCTGCCGCGCACGTCGGTGTTGACCAGTGCGGTTTCATCTCCCCAGTGAATTTCTCCTCCCTCAGCCTTGGCCTTTGCCTCGATGGCTGGGTAGTGCTCATCCAGCCAGGCCTTGACCGCTTCAGGGCGTTGCTCGTAGGCCTTCTTGATGGGCTTTTGCGGGGTGAATCCCCAGCGTGCAAGGTATTTGCCAACCGTACGAACGCCCAGCTTCAGATCGAATTCCCGCTCAATGAGCTTCATCACAGCAGCACGGCTCCACAGGAAGAAGTCCATCTTCAACTGCTCGGGACGCTTGTCGCAAATGGTCCTTTGGATGTGGGCCTCTTGCTCTGGGGTGAGCAATCTGGCATCTCCTTTTCTGCGACCACGGCCTGCAGGCTTGATGGCTGTCCAGCCGCCATGCTCAAACAGATCAAGCACCTTGCGCACTGCCGGATAGCTCAAGCCCGACATTTCCACCAACTCCATGACCTTGATGCCTCGCTTATGCAGTCGGATGACTTGCTTGCGCCGCTCATGAAGCTGCTCCAAGGTTTGGTATCTCGCATCTTCTTTGTCCATGCACGATGGAGTCACAATTTCATCCGAAAGTTCAATCTTTATGGGGCCGGATCAATAGGAGCCCGCCATGATCACCAAGCTCACCCCGATCCAAGCCCTATTACTGCGCACTGCCGCCCGCCGTGGCGATGGGCGCGTGATCCCGCCCGACACACTGCGCGGCGGGGCACGCGCCAAGGTGCTGACCGCACTGCTGCAGCGTGGCTGGATTGACCCTGCCGACAACGACCACCTGCTGACCGACGCGGGCTACGCGGCCATCGGACAGCAGCGACCCGTGCCACCGGATGACGTCCAGCCAGTGGGCACCATCGGTGATCTCCAACTTCTGGAGGGCATCCCGATCCGCCCTGGCACCAAGCTCGCAGCGCTGGTGATGGCGCTGCGCCGCCCGCTGGGTGCGACCAGCCTGCAACTGATGCTGGCCACTGGCTGGCAGCCCCACACCGTGCGTGGGGCGATTTCCGGGATGCTGCGCAAAAAGCTCGGCCTGAACGTGGTGCTGGCGCACAACGACAGCGGCGAACGGGTGTACAGGGTGGCGTGATCTACCGCCAAGGGTGTCCAGTTTCTGGAGGCCCTTGCCAATACCCCGGCGTGTCTGACGCATCGGACACAGCTCCACGTAACTCTCTACACGCGTGCGCGTGTGCGCGCCTCACGGAAAGTTACGACAACCTGTGTCCGATGCGTCAGACGGTGCGCAAAGGCTCGTGGGCCGATTTCTGCAACCCAGCCAGCGAATCGGCCGCAAACCCGCGCCAGCATTGAGTTTTCCATCCTGGCCGTTTTCCGCGCGGCCGGGGTGCAAACCTGCAAACCAGGCGCGCAACCAGGTTCGCACCTTCTGCGTTGCCGCCATCCCGCGCACGACAGCGCTGACGCCCGCTGGCAGACGCTGCCGGGTGCGAACCGCAAACCCTGCAAACCTCGGTTTGCACCCTGACGGTGGCGAAGCGCCGCGCTTGCGCCCCCCCGTATTGGAATATCGCTGGGAAGGACCCCTTTTGCCTGGGGCATGTATGCGTGCGCGGGCCATAACAATAGGCGCTGACCATCACCATCGTCACAACCATCACCGCCGGACTGGTCTGCGGTGCAGGTCTGAGTCCAGAAGGCGCAGTCGAATACGCTCGAAGCCCTGGAACATCTTGTGAGCTGACCGCTGCAAACGTCTGAAATCAACCCACGTCTCCGGATCTGGCGCAGCGCCTGCCTTGTAGGATGAATGCGCGCCGTCAGGGTAGCGAAACACCGTGGACTTCGGGTCAAGCCGGTCGAATTCTGCGATCCGATCAAGGAGCCAACTGACCTGATCTGCCGGATATCTGCTTTCGATATGTGGCTTCAAAGAGTTTGCCAAATCACCCAGCCTGTGGCCATGCCTTTGATTGGGCTTGAGCGCTTTGAGATACAACTCAATGGCGTGCCGGTAGCAAAACAAGATCGGGTAAGCGGCTTCCCACGATTCGCGCCGCTCGGCCGCCGTAGCCAGAAGTCGGTCGGCTGCTTCGCCAAATGCACGGGCCACTTCGAATTCATTCATGCCTCCCGCGCCGACCGCGAACGTTCCAAAGTGAAACTCGTACTCCCCGAGCTCGTCTGGTGGCTCGGTGAAGATGTTGTGCTGATCGTCGCTCATTGCTTGCTCCTGACTGCGAGTCTCGAGACCCTTGATGGTGACGATTGTTTGATGATGTCGTTCGCCCGGTGTGACAGTGGTGATGGTCGTGACGGTCGCCGCTTATTGTTTACACCGGCGAAAGCACAGATATGCCCTCGGCACGATCATCACGCAGGGCGCGTAGCGATGGATCGTACCGGGCGATGGCGAACCAGCATGGATGAACGTGGACGGTGCTGGACCGCCCTCGGTAGACTGATGGGAAATGAATCCGCAACTGCTCACCCTGGCCCTGACCACACCGCTCGAACAACTTCTGGAGTTGCCGAACGCGGTGCGGATTGCTGCCTGCGCCCGAGAGGATTTGCAGCGCTTCAGCGCAGCGCAGTTGGCGCAGATGTTGACCCGCATGGATGCCGCCATCACCGACACCGTGACGTTGGCGCAAATCAAGCACGGCGGGGAGCTGGTCGACCGTCACGAACAGCGCGACCTGGACTGGTTCATCGAGGTCACCAATCAAGCCGAATGGCCGCGCCTGAGGTCAGCCACTGCAACGGATCGGGATTACCTTCGGCTCTTGGCGCTCTACAAGTTGGGCGTGGTGATTGAGGCCACGGCAGATACCCCGCCCGGGATCATCATCAGGCCGGCGGTTGATGCGTTGATGGAGTCGCTGGAATCCTTGGTGCTGGCCGATCTGTTGGCGGAACCTCCATCAACGGAACAAATCATCGAAGAGGCGTGGAAGGCGGGGCTCAGGCCAGAGCCCGTTGCCGCCGACGAAGTGCGCAAAGCGCAAAGCCAAGCAGTCAGACGGGCGGCCGATGCTCGACACGCCAGCAACCGGGCCGCCAAGCAAAAGGCTCTGGAGCTGTTCGCATCGAATACCTACCGCACCAAGGAAGAGGCCTACCGCATCATCGGCGCGCAGGTCTGCAAGGCACCGGGCACGATCAAGAATTGGATCGCGGGCATTCCAAAGGACTCGTCACCCAAGTAATCGAACTGCGAGCCTTCACGCTGCGCGCAGCGTGATCATCGTGCGCGCACCGTGTCTATGAATGCCGATTCTTGTGGCATTCAATACAGAGCATCCCCAAACGACCACGGATGCTCGCCATGTACCAACCCCGTCCTGCTCTGCCCGAAACCGGCTTCGTTCGGTTGCCACAGGTTCTGTCCCTGATCCCCATCAGCCGTTCGGCCTGGTGGGCGGGTATCCGGGAAGGCAAATTCCCCCAAGGCATCAAATTCGGCAGCAAGACCACGGTCTGGCGCGCTGAGGACATTCGCCATCTCATCGAACGCTCGCGCTGATTCGGGCTGTGACGATGAGCGCGTCCATCCCTTCTCCGGACGGAGTAGTAGAGAACGACCATCACCACCATCACGACCATCACACGGTCGAGATGGATGCTGCGGTCACTCCGGGACCTACACCTGACACCGATCCCGTTGGCGTGATCGAGGCGGCACTGGTTCGTCTGGTGGATGACGTGGGCGTGCTGGCCGAGGAAAACGTGGTGCGCGCCTTCTCGATCCTCAAGGCCACGGACCTGCCCGGCTACTTGCGCCTGCGTCACGCCGCCAAGAAGACGAACCGTGACTGCTCGGTGACGATGCTCGACAAACTGGTGCGCGACGAACTGCCCCGCAGCAGTGACGATGCCAGCGCGCTCGATGAACTGGTCGCCTTAGCCCGGGCGCAGTGCCAGTTGCACCACGACGCCGACCGTAATGCGGTCGCCGTGATTCCCATGCCCAGTCGGCGCGTAGTGTGGCGCGTGTATTCGTCCGGCTTCGAGGACTGGCTACGGGCGGCGTACTGGCGTGCCAAGGAAATGGGCGTGCCGGAGACCACGACGAAATCGGCACTGGCCACGCTCGCCGCTGCGGGCATCAACGATGGCGACGAAATCGAAGTGCACGTCCGCGCCGCACGCTGCGACGACGGCTACCTGATCGATCTGGCCGATGAGCAGTGGCAAGCCATCCACGTCACTCCGCAGGGCTGGCGGGTGGTGAACGAGTCGCCGGTGTACTTCACCCGCACGCCTTCGATGCGCCCGCTGCCGATGCCTGTGCCGATGGGGGCGACCCATGGCGATGTCGGATTGCTCTGGCAGCACATCAACATCCCGACGCACAGCCGCGTGATGGTGCTGGCGTGGCTGCTGGACTGCCTTCGTCCTGACACGCCCTTCCCAGTGCTGGAGCTGGTGGGCGAACAAGGCTCGGCCAAGTCCACGACGCAATCCGTGCTGCGCAGCCTGGTCGATCCGAACAAGGTGATGCTGCGCGGGCGGCCCAAGACGGTTGAGGACGTGTTCGTCGCCGCCGCCAACAACTGGCTGGTCAGCTACGAGAACCTGTCCGGCCTCACGCCCGAGCAACAGGATGCCTTTTGCACCCTGGCCACCGGCGGCGGCTTTGCCTCGCGCCAGCTCTACACCAACGGCGAAGAGCATGTCATGGAGACCAAACGGCCTGTGGTGCTCAACGGCATCGCCGTGGTTGCCACGCGCCCCGACTTGATCGACCGGGTCATTCACGTCGATCTGCCGACCATCCCCGCAGATGCCCGGCGTGACGATGCCGACACCCACTCTGGCTGGGAACGTGATCAGCCCACGGTGTTCGCCGGCTTGCTCGATCTGTTCTCGGCGGCGCTGGCCATCCTTCCGACGGTCAAGCTGACCCAGAAGCAGCGCATGGCTGATTACGAACGGCTGGGCGAGGCAGTAGCCCGCGCCCTGGGCTTTGCCCCGGGTGAATTCCAGCAGCAGTACGCCGAGCTTGTGCGCGCTGGCATCGACCGGGCCTTGGAAAGCAACGCTGTCGCGCAGGCCCTGGATAAGTACCTCGCGGACCGTGTGCTGCCCTTGAACTGGCAGGGCACCGCCGGCCAGCTCTACGACCTGCTGAACACCCACAGCATCCCCGACCGCAGCAGTTGGCCGCGCTCGCCCAAGGGACTGTCGGATCAGTTGCGCCGCATCGCCCCGGCCTATCGCGCCAAGGGCATCGACATCACCCACCTCGGCCACAGCCGGGAGGGAGCGCGCTGGCGCATTGCACAGACCCGCTCCCAAACCAATCCTGCCACGCCACCCGGCATCGAGGGTGGCACTCGATATGGAGCTCACCGTGAGTAATCCCTCCTTGCATCCCATCTGGGCGAAAGCCCTCGGCCTTCGGGCCACCTCGTCAGAGTCGCCGCCAGAACCCGATATCGCCTCAGTGAATTCACCTGATGCGGATGGCTGGCAGGTCATCAGCGCAGTCAATCCGCGCCCCGGTGCGCCCGTCGCCGTCAAGAAAAAGCTCGGTCCACATCTGTGGATCAGCACCACCGTTCGTCCGGGTGACCCGCGTTACCCGTCCGCCCTGCAAGCCTGAAACCTCAACCCTCAACCCTCAACCCTTTGGAGCCATCATGAACCTGATCCCTCAACTCAAAACCGCCATCAAGAAGTCCGCCAAGCCATCCGTGGCAACCACCGAGCCACCTGCTCCGGCGCCTACGGGCCAGTCCGCCGATGACATCTGCGACCTGGAGGCTCTGGCTGGAATGCTGCAGCAGTTGCAGACCCGCAATCAGCAATATCAGCGCGCCATCGATGCCCTGGTCGCCGCGCGCCGTGTCGTCAACGGCTGGGACCCGAAACCCGAACCGGAACTGACCTGGTCGGTGCGCCGTGACGTGCTGGCGGCAATGGGCGACGTAGATGCCTTGGCGCGATTCGACCGCGACCACGCGCAAGACCTTGCGGCCGAACAGGCGGCGCGACACGCTGCCACCCAACAGGCGCTGGAGGCACCGGCACGGGTCAAAGCCCTGGAGCAGTACATCACCGACCTGGCCGCCGAGATGGCACGCGATGTGGACGAGGGCTTCATCTTCGAGGAGATGAAACGGCTGTTCCAGCCCAGCGCGCAGCGAATGCTGACAGCCGCACAGGCCTTCGTGCAGGCTTGGCGGGAGATGAGCACAGTCGAGTCGAGCCTGAAGAGCGCCTTTCGCTTGACGCACTACAGCGTACAGGGCGACCGCCGCAGCGGCTACGAGATGACCTTGATCGGCAAGGCCAACGACGATGATTTGCTGCCCAACCTGATCGAAGGCGTCGCCTATGACGATCTGGTGGACCTGAATCGTAAGTTCAACCGCTCGGACGATGCGCTGTCGCACCGGATCACGCAGCAACTGCGCGAGGCCGGAATTCCAACCGGGATGCTGCGGGTGTACCACCCCGGTGCCGCCAGCGACGACCGCCAGATCTACGCACCCGATCCGAACCCGCCGCGCAAACGTCCGCCGGAGTCCCCCTTCGGCGGTGCCACCGTGGTCGCGATCCAGACCTGAGGCATCGGCCCCTCAGGCGAAATGGGTCCTTCCCCGCCATTTCGCCATACGGGGGGCGCGAGCGCGCTGCCTCGCCAGTGACATGCCCCGAAACGGGGTTACCAGTTACCACCTCGGTTACCACCCGGCGATGCGCCGGGTTACCAGCCTTCAAGGAAATGAAATGACCACCACGATCAACAACAACGACACCATCCCCGGCCAGCCACTGGCCCACTACGACCCAGAGGTCGCGCAGCGCGTGCAGTGCTGGCTCGCCAGCGGGCAGCTGTTGGCCTGGATTCCGATCCTGAGCCAAGACAACTTTCCCGGCACACCGCCAGAGATTCTGCAGTTTGCCGACCGACACAAGGAGTCGATGCGCTGGCCGATCCACGCGCCGGAGGACCTGCTGCAACTTCCCGAGGGCATCACCGGCTGGTTGCTGCCCGCCGACTCTGAAGACACCGACGTGGCCTGCGGGGTCTGGAACGGCGAGGTCTACATCCTGGGCGTCAAGGACCAACGCACCGGGCGTGCGCAGACCCTGCTGGGCGAGCGTTTCGATGTAGCGACAGGTCAGGTCGAGGACGTTGAACAGAGCGCGGTTTGACTTGGCTTCTGGTCGCCACAGCGCGTTCATGGAGGTCCGCAAACCCCTCTCGGAGAAAGCAATGAGCACCCACCAAACCCTGCGCGTACAGGTTACCGACACCAACCAGCGCCCGCGCGGCGTGATGACCATCGAGGCCGATTTCGATCACCTCGGGCCCTACCGCGTACAGCACGATGGCCAAGCCTACTGGTTCACCGGCAAATCCGGCACCCACCGCGCCAGTGGCGTGGCCACCCGCGAAATGGCGACCGCTGACGATGCCCGCCTGTGGATCACGCTCGGTGGCACCGCTATCTGGGAGGACTGAGGATGGCCGCCGAACAGCAACACACCATGTCGGCACAGTTGGCGGCGCTGCCCTCCCTGCCAATGCCCGACCTCTGGGCGCTGTGGGATCAGCATTTCCCCCGGCGGCCCAGCCACCGCAATCGAAACTACGTGGAATCGCGCCTGGCCTACCGCATCCAGGAACTGGCCTACGGCGCGCTGCCCACCAACGTGCGCAAGATGCTGGTTGAGGCCGGTGCCAAGCACTCCAAGATCGAAACCAGTGTCGGCCGCAGCGCGCAGACCTTGTTGATGCCCGGCACCACGCTAGTCCGCGAATGGGATGAACGCCAGCATCGCGTGACCGTCACGCCCGATGGCCTGTATGAACTCAACGGACAGGTGTTCAAGAGCCTGTCGGCGGCGGCGCGCCACATCACGGGCACGCAGTGGAATGGGCCGAAGTTCTTTGGTCTGCGCGGCGGCAAGGGGGATTCTCAATGAACGCGCCCCTGCTTGTGCCACCCAAGCGCTGCGCGGTGTATTGCCGCGTGTCCAGCGACGAACGGCTGGACCAGTCCTTCAATTCCATCGATGCCCAGAAGGAAGCCGGGCACGCCTTCATCAAGAGCCAGAGCCACGAGGGCTGGATCGCCGTGGCCGACGACTACGACGATGGCGGTTTCTCTGGTGGCAATATGGAACGGCCCGCCCTCCGTCGCCTGATGGCTGACATTCAGATGGGCAAGGTCGACATCGTGGTCGTCTACAAGATCGACCGGCTGTCACGCTCGCTGGCCGATTTCGCGCGGATGGTCGATGTGTTCGACCGCCACAGGGTCAGCTTCAGCGCCGTCACGCAGCAAATCAACTCGGCCACCTCGATGGGCCGGTTGATGCTCAACGTGCTGCTGTCCTTCGCGCAGTTCGAACGGGAAGTGACCGGCGAGCGCATCCGCGACAAGATCGCGGCCAGCAAGGCCAAGGGGATGTGGATGGGCGGGCCGCTGCCACTGGGGTACGACGTGCGCGACCGATTGCTGGTTATCAATGAAACCGAGGCTGCGCTGGTACGCCGCATCTTCGACGACTTCGTGACGATGCGCTCGGCCACACTGATGGTGAAGGCCTACGGCGCGGAAGGCGTGGTCACCAAGGGTGGCAAGTCTTTCACAAAGCAGACCATCTACAAGATGCTGCACAACCGGATGTACCTGGGAGACATCGTGCACAAGGGGCAGGCTTTTCCGGGTCAGCATCAGGCCATCGTGACTCAGGCGCAGTGGGATACCGTGCACGCACTGATCGCCACCGATGGCATCGAACGACGGCGCGAAACCAACGACCGCCAGCGTGAGCCAGTGTTGTTGCGCGGCCTGCTGTTCACTCCTGACGGTGAACGGCTGGTGCCCAGCTACACCGTCAAGAAGGGAAAGACCTACCGCTACTACACGCCGATCAAGCACCGGCGCTTTGGCGCGTGGGCCAGCCAGCATGGGCCACTACCGGCAGCGCCAATTGAGGAATTGGTGACCCAGCAGATCGTAGCGGCGCTGTCAGCACCGCACATCGTTCAGTCGGTGTGGGACCGGATTTGGACAACCCGCCCGGACCTGTCGGAGCCTGAGGTGGTCTTGCCGATGCGAAATCTGGCTGGCCTGTGGCAACAGTTGTTCCCCGCCGAACAGTGTCGATTGGCGCAGTTGCTGATCGAGCGCGTGGTGATTGCCGACGGTGGGCTGGAAATCATCTGGCGCGATCAGGGCTGGCAGGAACTGGCCGGGGAACTGCTGCCCGGCAGCATCGGTGCGGAATTGCAGGAGATGGAGGAAACCGTATGAAGTCGAAAGTGCAGCCACTGGGCGCAGCGATCGCCCGCGAACGCCGGGATGGCGGGCAGGTGAAGCTGTCCACCTTCATCCCGCTGAAGATCAGGAAGCGCGGCGCCAGCAAGGTGGTCGTGCGGCCGGATGGGGCGGTCGAGTCGCCGGGCAAGGTCGCCAGCCAGATCGACCAGCCCTTGCTGGTGGCGCTGACGCGGGCTTTCTACTGGCAGCAGCTGCTCGACGACGGGGTGGTGGGCAGCGGCAGCGAGATCGCCCAGCGCGAAGGCCTGCACCACTCGACGGTCAACGAACTGCTGCGCCTGACGCTGCTGGAGCCCGCCGTCATCCAGAGCATCCTGGCCGGGCAGCAACCCCGGTGCATGAGCCTGCGGTGGTTCCAGCGGAATCCGCTGCCGACCGACTGGGTGGCGCAGCGGGAGGTGGTGACCGCTTTCGATTCGTAAACAGGACCGCCGTTCGTCAGACCGCTTCAATCGGTGGATGCGGGCAGCCACTTGATGCCTGCCACCCCCAGGTTTTTCTGACTGATGTGGTCACTGAGGATGGGCACGAGGGTCTGCACATTGGTGTCAAAGCTGTGCCGCCACATGACCTGCAGCTTTTTCAACGCGTTTTCATTCCGGTAGATGCTGCCGTCCCAGTCGATGACCATCATCGCCACGTCACCGTCGTTGGCCAGCATACACAGCAAGGCGTCATCGGCGTCCTTGTCGAGCGAGGCCTTGAGCTCGTCCTCGAAGTCGGCCAGAACTTCCACGTACAGATCGATGCTCAGTGGGCTCTGCCCAGACAGCCCAGACTGCAGATCGGCGGCGATTTTCTTCTTGTTGGTCATCGTCGACATTTTCGCTGCAAGGGTCCTGCTTGCCCGAAGCCGACCGAATGGGGCCACCCAGTGGGAGGTCGTGACGGGGTTTGATACTTGATCGGTGGTCTTGGTTGACGGTGAACCAGGGCGCGTAAGTTGTTGATTTTGCAAGACCGCCATCTGCGCCTACCCGCAGGCCAAACGGAGAATAGAGACGGCTCTGGCCGAGAAAATGGCCCATACCGGTCGTTTCGGCAGCCGGCCACCCGCAGCACAGGTGGCAGGAACCCCGCGTGGTGCGGGGATTTGAGGCAAGAAAAAGGGCCCGGAGATTATCCGAGCCCTTCAATTTGGTGGAGCGGAGGAGGATCGAACTCCCGACCTTCGCATTGCGAACGCGACGCTCTCCCAGCTGAGCTACCGCCCCACGAAACGGCGCATTATAGCGGCTCGCTGCGGGTTCGACAATCGCTGGCGCCGCCCTGGCGGCGGCGCCAGCGATGGTCATTGGGGCGAAGGCTGCCGGGTTCTCCAGCGGGGGAGCGCGCCGGGGAGGCGCGGTTTGATTCGTGGGCGGCGCTTCCGACCCGTCTCGGATTCCGGAAACGCTGGCGAACTGGACACGCATCTGCGCCGCCGCGAGGGACCGAACCAGCGTCTCCCCAGGGTCTATTGAGCTCGGCCTGATGCCGCTCTAACGCGGCGCGCAAAACACCACGCCTTCCCCCGCCCAGCCCGCGCCGACGGTGCTGGCGTAAATGCCGGGGTCGGCGCTGTAGCGGTGGTTGGAGTCGTTTTGTTGCCAGCGGCCGTTGTAGGCGCGGTAGATCGGCACCTGGTCGGCGTTGCAATGGCCCCCGCTGGCGGGCAGGCCGGTGGCGAAAGCGATGCCTTCGTAAGTCCAGCCGGGGTCGGTCTTGGCGTTGCTGCATTCGCCGGCATCGGCGGTGTAGAAGTGCGAGTTCGGGCCGATTCCCGGGGTGCCGTAGAAGCGGCACACCGGGCTTGCGCTGGCCGGTGCGCCGCTCGCCGGGTAGGCGTAAAAGGCGGAGCCGGTGCGCGCCCAGCCTGCACCCGCACCTCCCCGGTCGATGGCGCGCGCTTCGTCACGGTCGGCGGTGAGGAAGTAGTGATTGAGGCTGGCGTGGTGGAACTCCACGGCGGTCACGCGCGCCGCCAGGGTCGTTCCGGTGGCGTTATAGACGCGCAGGATGTCGGCCTGGCCGTCGGCGGCGTAGAGCCTTTGCCGGGCGGCGTCGTAGGCGTACTGGGTGTTCATGGCGCTGGGCACGGGCCCAAGCACCACTGCTTCCACCACCGCGAGGCTCGCGCGGTCGAGACGCGAAACCACGTCGCTGGCTACCCCATTGACCGTTTCCACGCCCGAGGCGAAGAGCACGCCGGCAGTTTGGTCGAGCCCGATCACGCGCTCGCCGCGTGCCAGCATCCGTCCCGTGGGCAGGCCCGTGCTGCCGTCCAGTTCCATCGGCCCGGCATAGACGCGATTTCGGGTGGCATCGACGAAGAGTTGGTCGAGCGAAGCGCCGATCGAGGGCATGCCGCTGAGCTGCCGGTCGAGTAATAGCGTCGGCGTGCTGCCGCTGACATCCCAGACCGTGAGGTGCTTGACCGTCTGCCAGAAGGCAAAGAGCCGCCCGCTGCCCGGCACGACACGCACCTGCAATTGGCCCGGACCGCCCCCGGTGTCGCCGGTTTGGAACCCGGGAACACTGATCGGCGCGAGCGCCACCCGATTGGCCAAATCGACCACCGCGATCTTGCCGAACTCCGGATAGGCCGCATAGGCGCGCTGCCGCGTGCTGTCTATGCCCAAATCGGGCAGACGGTCGGTGGTGCCTCGAACCAGACCCAAGGGAATGGTGGCGACGAGCTGCCGGCTGCCGGTGAGGTCGAATACCGACAGTGTGCTGTCCCAGGCATTGAGCACATAGAAGGCGTTGCCGGCATCGTTGCTGCGCGTCGGAATCGGCCAGAAGCCTGCGGTGAAGGTCTCGAGGCCGCTGGTGGAGGCTTTCCATTCGAGCAGATAGCTGCCCCCGAGGCGGCTGGTGAGATAGACGCTCTCCCCGGCGCGCGCCAGGGTGATCATTTCCGCACTGTCGCCCAGGCGCAGGCCATGAACCTCGCCGCCGCCGCCGGCGATGCTCCAGACCGTCGAGGCATCGCTCTCAGGAGTGTAAAAACGCCGCGTGCTGGGGTTGTAAAGGAGGCTGCTGGGCTTTTTGGCAAACGCCAGGTCTTTCGCAGGCAGGTAATTCTGGCCGCTGAAAAACAGCACATGGCCGCCGGAATCCGCCTGCGTCCCGTCGGCCGGTTTATCGATGACCAACACCGCCAGTTCATTGCGGTCCGGATCATAGGCGAGATCTTTGGTGGTTTGTGCGGGCGACAACGCCATTTGGCCCAGCAGCGTGCCGGCGCTGCTGACCGCGAGCACCTGCGCACCCACCACCACGAAGAAGCGATGATTGGTGGCGTCATACGCCATGCGATAGGGACGCTGGTTGGGGCCCAGCGCCAGCGTCAGAGTGCTGGCCACGGCGCGGGCGGCGGGGTCGAAGCTGTAAATGCGTAGTTGGCCGCTGGTGGCGGCGTCGAGCACATAGACTCGATCGCTGCCGGCGTCGTAGATGGCGTGCGCCGCGCCCGCCCCCATGGCATCGGTGGAGTAGGCCAGCGAAAGGTCGGCGCCGTGGTAGGCGCGGAAGGTGGGCGAGCTGGGCTGCGTGAGATAGACCAAACCGCGACGCGTGTCCGCCACTGGTGTGGCGATGGTTCCGTCGATCGTTACCGGACCGCGCACCGTCCCACTGGCGAGGTCAATCGCCCGCAGGGTGTGATTGGTGGCGTCGTTGACGTAGAGCCGGTTGGCCACCGCGTCCACTTCCAGATACTTCAGCGCGAAGCCCTCGGCGCCGGTCTGGTAAGTGCGCGTCCAGGTTTCGTTGGTACCGTCGAGCACGCCCAGGGCGGACGACATGATGCCGGCCGAATAGACCAAGTTGCGCGTCGGGTCGATCGCCAGGCCGTGCAACTTGAGCACGTTCTGATCGAGCGTCCGGCCCAGGCGTTCGGGCAGCACGACCGTGTCGATCAACTCCAGCGCGGCGCGGGCGGGTAGCGCAAAGGCAAGCAGGCCGCAAAGCAAAAAGGTCAAGGCAAGCAGATGGTGGCGAAACATGGCGTGCTCCAAGAAACGTGGGCTCCTCCCAGAGTCCTTCGCTCCCGGCCGACCGGTGCTGGCACGAGATCACACCCACGCAAGGCTTGAGGGATCCGCGGTGCCGCTCTTCGGTCCGGAGGCTATTGAGCCCAATGCTGCCGGCGGCCCGCCACAAATTGAAACAGGCATTTGTAAGACTTTGCTGCCGCCGCAACAAATTCGGTCGCTCAATTGCTCCGTCCTCGCCCCGTTTGCGCTTAGGGGAAACGCTGATCAGATCAGGGTTCGTGATTCCGGCGCGCGCCGGAAACCGAGGAGGGCGAGGAACCCGACACCGGCCGGCGCGGGTGGGACGGCCTCAGGCCGTGTTTCCTGAGCGCAGTGGCCCATTCGCCACCGGTTTTCGGCATTTCCGCCGCCCGCCGATCCGGGCTTTCATGCTACATTGCCCGCGCCCTCTGAATTGTTGCAAAGGATTTCCAGAATGTCCCGACTCGCGATCCAGACCGCCGCCGCGCCGGCTGCCATCGGCACGTACTCCCAGGCCGTGCGCGCCGGCGACACCGTGTACCTTTCCGGCCAACTCGGGCTTGACCCCGCCAGCATGCAATTGCGCGAAGGCATCGAGGCGCAGATTCGCCAGGCTTTCGACAATTTGCAGGCGGTCGCCGACGCCTCCGGGGGTGGCCTCAGTGACGCCGTCAAGCTCAACGTCTATCTCACGGATCTGGGTCACTTCGCCAAGGTCAACGAAATCATGGCGGGGTACTTCAGCGTTCCTTATCCGGCGCGCGCCGCGGTCGGCGTGGCGGCGCTGCCGCGTGGTGGCCTGGTGGAGATCGACGCGGTGCTGGTGCTGGGCTGATCAGCGACGCCGGTCGGTGGGTTTCGCGGCAGGTGGCGGCGCGCGCTCCCAGCAAGAAAGGCGCCGCTCGGCCGGCCGCCGCACCGCGCAACACCCTGCGCGACAAACTGGCGCGCCTGGGTCTCAAAGGCGATGCCGAGCTCCTGCTGCATCTGCCGCTGCGTTATGAGGACCGCACTCGCCTTACGCCGTTGGCCGAGCTGAAGGCCGGCGACACCACCCAAGTCGAAGCCGAGGTGGCCACCAGCGAAGTCACCTATCGACCCCGCCGTGCCCTGATCTGCCATCTGATCGACGGCTTCGGCAAGCTCACGCTGCGGTTCTTCAATTTCTATCCCAACCACGTCGCCATGCTTGCTCCAGGCCGGCGGGTGCGGGCCTATGGCGAAGTGCGCCAGGGCTACCATGGGCTGGAGATGGTGCATCCCACGATTCGCGATGCGGCGTGCGCCGAGCCCTTGCCCCTGGCGCTCACGCCGGTCTACCCGACCACCGCGGGTTTGCCGCAAGAGACCCTGCGCCGCCTCGTGCGCCGCGCCCTGGATGCCGCCGCCGAAACCCTTGCCGACACCCTGCCCGAGGTGCTGCGTCAGCGCCTCGGGCTTTGGGACTTCGCCACCAGCCTGCGCACGCTGCACGCGCCTCCGCCGGAGGCCGCACTGGAGACCCTGGAGTCGCGCCAACATCCGGCCTGGCAGCGTTTGAAGTTCGACGAACTCCTGGCCCAGCAGCTCTCGCTCAAGGCCCATCGCCGCGCTCGCCAGGCGCGCCGCGCGCAGCCGCTGGCGGCGGCGGGCACGCTCGCGCGCACGCTCTTGGGCAAGCTGCCTTTTCGCCTGACCGAGGCCCAGCGTCAGGCGGTGCTGGAAATCCGCCGCGATCTCGAACTCGCGCGTCCCATGCACCGTCTGTTGCAAGGCGATGTGGGCAGCGGCAAGACGATTGTCGCCGCGCTGGCCGCTCTACACGCGGTGGAGGCGGGATTCCAGGTCGCCTTCATGGCGCCGACCGAAATTCTCGCCGAGCAGCACTACCGTAAGCTCGCGGAGTGGCTCAAGGATCAACCGGTGCCGCTGATCTGGCTGGTTGGAGCGCAGGGGGCGAGCGCCCGGCGCGACGCGCTGGCCGCTGGCGGATCCGGCGCGCCAGCGGTAGTGGTCGGCACCCATGCCTTGTTCCAGGAAGGGGTGAGCCTGCCGCGCCTGGCGCTCTTGATCATCGACGAACAGCACCGCTTCGGCGTGACCCAGCGCCTGGCCTTGCGCGGCCGGAGCGGTGGCGAACTCGAGCCGCATCAATTGATGATGAGCGCTACACCGATCCCGCGCACCCTGGCCATGAGCTATTACGCCGATCTCGACGTTTCGGTGCTCGACCAAATGCCCCCCGGCCGGCGCCCGGTGGTCACCAAGCTCGCCAGTCAGCGTCGCCGGCCGGAGTTGATCGCCCGGGTGCGCGAAGTCTGCGCCACCGGGCAACAGGTGTATTGGGTCTGCCCCTTGATCGAGGAATCGGAGAAGATCGACTTGCAGAACGCTGTCGCCACCCGCGACGGCCTGGCTGAAGCTCTCCCGGAACTGCGCATCGGCCTGCTGCACGGACGCATGAAGCCCGACGAAAAAGCCGCGGTGATGCAGGCGCTCACCGCCAAGGCGCTCGACGTGCTGGTGGCGACCACGGTGGTCGAAGTGGGGGTGGATGTGCCCAATGCCACGCTCATGGTCATCGAACACGCCGAACGCTTCGGCCTCGCCCAACTCCATCAGTTACGCGGGCGCGTGGGTCGCGGCGGCGAGGCCTCGGCCTGCGTGCTGCTCTACGACGAACCTCTGGGACAGGTGGCCAAGGCACGGCTCAAAGTGATCTTCGAGCATCACGACGGATTCGAAATCGCCCGTCAGGATCTCTTGATCCGCGGCCCGGGCGAATTCCTCGGGGCGCGGCAGAGCGGGCTGCCGCTGCTGCGGTTCGCCGATCTCGAAACCGATCTCGCCCTCATGGAAGCCGCGCGCCAGGTGGCCGACGAAGTGCTGCAGGATTTCCCCCTCGCGGCCGAACAGCATGTCGCGCGCTGGCTGGGCGCGCGGCAGGAGTTCTTCAAGGCCTAGGCGGGGCGAGTCTTCGACCTGGGCGGCGGGATCGCCGGCCCGATGCACAAGAAGTCCTCGTCGGCGCGGGACACCGGCGTGCGGGGCGACGCCTGCGAGGTCCTGCCGCCGACTAGGGGCGGTGCGATTTGGCCGGAATCAAGGCCGGGGTCGCGGGCCATGGGGTAGAATTGGCGCCCAAACCTGCCTCTTCCCGCACCCGTGCAGCTCTTCGCCCTCGGCCTCAATCACCAGACCGCGCCCATCATGGTGCGGGAAAAGGTCGCCTTCCAGATCGACAGCCTCGGACAGGCGCTGCGCGATCTCTTGGCGCGGCCGCCGGTGCGTGAAGCGGCGATCCTGTCCACCTGCAACCGCACCGAGGTCTATTGCCATGGTGCCGAGGTCGAGCCGGTGAAGGACTGGCTCACCAGCTACCACCAGTTGCCGCGCGCGAGCCTCGATCCCTATCTCTACACCCTGCCTCAGGAAGCGGCGGTGCAGCATGCCTTCCGGGTGGCCAGCGGGCTCGATTCCATGGTGCTGGGCGAGCCGCAGATTCTTGGCCAGATGAAGCAGGCGGTGCGCAGCGCCGAGGCCGCGGGCTCGATGGGCCTGGTGTTGTCCAAGCTCTTCCAGCGCACCTTTGCCGTGGCCAAGGAAGTGCGTTCGCAAACCGACATCGGCGCGGCGTCGATCTCCATGGCCGCGGCGGCGGTGCGCCTGGCCGAGAGCATCTATCCCAGCCTGGGGGAGCAGAACCTGCTGCTGGTCGGTGCCGGGGAAATGATTGAACTCACTGCCACCCACTTTGCCGCCCGCAGGCCCAAGAGCATCACCGTCGCCAACCGCACTCTGGAGCGCGGCGCGGCGCTGGCGGCTCGGTTCGGCGCCACGGCGCTCACGCTCAACGAGTTGCCGGAACAGTTGCCGCGCTTCGATATCATCATCTCCTGCACCGCCAGCAGCCTACCCATTCTTGGCAAGGGGCTGCTGGAGCGGGTGATCAAGGCGCGGCGCCACGAACCTATGTTCATCGTCGATTTGGCCGTGCCGCGCGACGTGGAACCGGAAGTGGCCGAACTCGACGACGTGTTTCTGTACACCGTCGACGATCTTGCCAACGTGGTCAAGGACAACCTACAAGTGCGCCAGGGCGCGGTGGCCGAGGCCGAAGAAATCATTCGCCTGCAAGCGGAGCAGTTCCTCAGGTGGCTGGGTAGCCGCGCCGTGGTGCCCACCATCCGGGCCTTACACGAACATGCCGAGGCGATGCGCGCCCAGGAACTCGAACGCGCGCGGCGGCTTTTGGCCGGCGGCGCGAACCCCGAGGAGGTGCTGGAACAGTTCTCGCGTGGCCTCACCAACAAGTTCCTGCATGCGCCCACGCGCACCTTGAACGAGGCCGGTGAAGCCGAACGCGCCGAGCTGCTGGCGCTCTTCCAGCGCATGTACGAATTACCGGACGGCGAGTAAGCGCACCGATTTCCGGTTCTGGCGCCGCGACCTTGCGTGGCGCACCCAAGGCAGATGACATGAAACCCTCGCTCGCCACCAAACTCGCCCAGCTTACGCAAAGGCTCGATGAACTCGACCGCGAGCTGGCTTCGGAAACCGTCACCGCCAAGCTCGACAACTACCGCAAGCTCACCCGCGAGCATGCCGAGATCGGGCCGGTGGTGGCGCTCTATCGCCATTACCAGCAAAGTGAGCGCGACCTGGCCGCCGCCCTGGACATGGCCGCCGACCCAGACATGAAGGCCTTCGCCGAAGAGGAAGCAGAAGCCGCCAAGGCGCGGCTCGCCGAGCTCGAAATCGAGCTGCAAAAGGCCCTGCTGCCGCGTGACCCCAACGACGAACGCAACATCTTTCTCGAAGTCCGCGCCGGCACCGGCGGTGAGGAATCGGCGCTGTTCGCCGCCAATCTCTATCGCATGTACACCCGTTACGCCGAGCGCCAGCGCTGGCAGGTCGAAGTCATTTCCGAGAATGCCAGCGACCTGGGCGGTTTCCGCGAAGTGATTCTGCGCATCGTCGGGCAGGGGGCGTATTCGAAACTCAAGTTCGAATCCGGCGGCCACCGTGTGCAGCGCGTGCCGGAAACCGAAGCGCAAGGCCGTATCCACACCTCCGCCTGCACCGTGGCGGTTATGCCCGAGGCCGATCCGATCAAAGACATCGCGATCAACCCGGCCGATCTGCGCATCGACACCTTTCGCGCCTCGGGCGCAGGCGGCCAGCACATCAACAAGACCGATTCGGCGGTGCGCATCACCCACTTGCCCAGCGGCTTGGTGGTGGAGTGCCAGGATGATCGCTCGCAACACCGCAACAAGGCGCAGGCCATGGCAGTGCTCGCCTCGCGCCTCCTCGATCGCGAGCGCGCCGAGCGCCAGGCCAAGGAGGCGGCCACGCGCAAGTCTCTGGTGGGAAGCGGCGACCGCAGCGAGCGCATCCGCACCTACAATTTTCCCCAGGGGCGGGTCACCGATCATCGCATCAACCTCACGCTCTACAAGATCGATCAGATCATGGACGGCGAATTGACCGAATTGATCGCCGCCTTGGCCGCCGAGCATCAGGCGGAGCAGTTGCAGGCCCTGGCGGAGGGTTCCTGAGGGCAAGCGCATCCCGCGCCGCACGACCACGATTTGGTTGGCGGCCTCGGCCGCGGAGCGAGGGGTGGTGTACTAAATGCCCGAGGCGGGCGTGCCCGCTCCCACAAGGAGCCGGCCAGTTTTTCTGGAGCAGCTTTGGCCACGAAGGCGATGGCCCGGCCACTCTATGACGCGCTCGAAGACTGGGCCAGGACCAAGGGCGCGCTGGCTACGCCTGGGCGCGGTGGTCGGCAAGCAGCGCACCGAGCGCTTCTGGCGGCGCTGTGGCTTCCAGGAAGTGCGGCCGCGACTGCGGGTGAATACCGGCGGGCGCTTGAACGATCTGCGGGTCATGGTCAAAGTGCTGGGCCGGCGCAGCCTCAGCGACGACCTGGCCCTGGTGCCCCGCGATCAACCCGAGTCGGACTTGCCCTGAGGGCGCTGCCGGCGGGGCCTGGTCACGCCGGAGATCAAGACTTCAGTCGCCATCGCCCGCGGCGGGATCGTTTCGGCTCGGCCGGAGCGGTACGCTATAATCGCCCACCCCCGCCCACGCAAACCACTCCATGCACGCCTTTTTCGAGGATGACGGCACTTTCAAGGCCGGCACCATCCTCGCCGACAACGACGCGTCCCTGCAAATCGAAGCCTCCACCGGCAAGCGGCTGAAAGTCAAAGCCGCCCAGGTGTTGCTTCGCTTCGCGGCGCCAGCACCCGCGGCGCTGCTCGCCGAGGCCCAGGCGCTGGCAACCACGCTGGAACCGGATTTCCTATGGGAAGTGTGCGGCGAAAGCGAGTTCGCCGCCGCCGAGTTCGCCAGCGACTATTTCGGACACGCGCCCACGCCTGTGGAAGCCGCGGCGGTGGTCTACTGTCTGCACGGCGCCCCGGCGCATTTCTACCGCAAGGGCAAGGGGCGCTACAAGGCGGCGCCACAAGCCGCGCTGATGGCGGCGAAAGCCGGCTTCGAGAAGAAGCGCCTGGAGGCCGAAAAGGTCTCCGGCTGGGTGGCGGCCCTGGCCCGGCGCGAATTGCCAGAGGCCATGCGCGCCGCCGTCCCGTCGTTGTTGTACGGGCCGGACAAGGGCAGCCTGGAGTATAAGGCGCTGAGCCAGGCCTGCGAGGCCACTCGGCTGTCACCGCTGAAGCTCTTGATGGAATGCGGTGCGCTGCGTTCAACTCACGACTATCACTTCCGGCGGTTTCTGTTCGAGTCTTTTCCTCGGGGTACAGCGTTCGGATCCTACGACGCCCCGCGCTTGCCCGAGGGCCTGCCGGTGGCCCAAGTCGACGCTTTTTCCATCGACGATGCCAGCACCACCGAGATCGACGACGCCTTCTCGGTGACCCGTCTGGAGCATGGCCAGGTTCGCGTCGGCATTCACATCGCGGCGCCGGCGCTGGGCATAGAACACGGCTCGCCGCTCGATGCCATCGCCAGGGCGCGCCTGTCCACCGTGTACATGCCGGGCTGCAAAATCACCATGCTCCCCGAGGAAGTGGTCGAACGCTATTCACTCGCCGCAGGGTGTGAAGTTCCGGCGCTATCGATGTACCTCACGCTCGACGCCGAGGGGCGCATCCTTGGGGAACACAGCGCCGTGGAGTGCCTTACGGTCACCAGCAATTTGCGCCACGAAGACCTCGAGCACAGCTTTGCCGGCGGCGAACCCGATCCTGGCCAAGCGCACGGCGCGGACCTCGCCCTGTTGCACGCCCTGGCGCTGCGCTTGGAGGCGGCACGCGGCAAGGAAGAAGTGACGCGCATCGACTATAACTTCGCCATCAGCAAGCCCGATCCGGACGACGATTCGGGTTGGCGCATCACCATTACCCCGAGGCTGCGCGGTTCGCCCCTAGACAAGCTGGTGGCGGAGCTGATGATTCATGTCAACGCGAGCTGGGGCAAACTTCTGGCCGACAGCGGCCTGCCTGGGCTCTACCGGACCCAAGGGGGCGGCAAAGTGAAGATGAGCACGCAGCCGCTGCCGCACCAAGGTCTGGGTCTGGCGCAATACTTGTGGGCGAGTTCGCCGCTGCGGCGCTACGCCGATCTGGCCAACCAGCGGCAGCTCATCGCCCTCTTGCAGCGCCGGGAAGCGCCTTATGCGCAAAACGACGCCGAGCTTTTCGCGGCGATGACTGATTTCGAGCTCACCTATGGGCACTACGCCGATTTCCAGAACCGTATGGAGCACTACTGGTGCCTGCGCTGGATTCTGCAGGAACAGTGCAGTGAACTCGTCGCCAGCGTGATTCGCGACAATCTGGTGCGGGCGGACAAGCTGCCGCTCTATCTGCGGGTGCCCGATCTGCCTACTTTGGCCGCCGGATCACGGGTGCGCCTGGGCCTGGGCGAGGTCGATCTGATCGCGGCCAGTGTGGAGACACGGTACCTCGGACCGCCGAGTTGAGTTGAGCGCTGCCCCGCTTGAGCGGATCGGGCCTCTGCTAAAATGCGTCTTTCAGCCAGCCTTGCGAGCGATTCGCCCCACGATGGTCGCCCGCGACTGGTTGAAAGCAAGCGGATTTCCCCTGTTCCGTCATCGGCCTTGGTAGCGATCACAAAGCGACTTTGAGCACCATTGTCCTGCCCAATTCGGGCCTCAATTGGATTCATGCCATCGACGGCAGGGATCGCAAGATCTGGGTCGCGATCGGCATCTCCATTTTGTTGCACGGGGTGCTGGTGGCCCTGCGCTTCTCCGCTCACTTTGACAAAGCGACGGAGAGCTCGCCGCCGCTGGAAGTGGTGTTGGTCAACAGCAAGACCAAGGCACGTCCGCACAAAGCGCAAGTCCTGGCCCAGGCCAATCTTGACGGCGGGGGCAACACCGACGCCGAGCGGCGCGCCAAGACCCCCCTGCCGGCCTTGGCCAAAGATACTCGGACCACCGAGCTGTCGGTGGCTGCGCGCAAGGTCGAAAAGCTCGAAAGCCAGGCCAAACAGCTCATCGCCCACGTGAAGTCCAAGCAAAGCATCGCCCCGCAGGCCCCGCCCACTGAAACTTTGGTCCGGCCCGAGCTACCCAGTGCCCAGGAGCTGATGCAGCGCACCCTGGAGGCCATGCGCCTGGAAGCTGAGATCGCCAAGGAATGGGATTCCTACCAGAAGCGCCCGCGGCGCAAATTCGTCGGCGCCCGCGCCGAGGAATACCGATTCGCGCGCTACGTCGAAGACTGGCGCTTGAAGATCGAACGCGTGGGCAACATGAATTACCCCGAGGCGGCGCGCGCGCGCAAGCTCTATGGCGATCTGGTGGTGTGCGTGTCGATCCGCGCCGACGGTTCCTTGGAAAAGGTGGAAATCACCCGCGGCGCGAAACACCGCATCCTCAATGCCGCTGCCGAGCGCATTGCCCAGCTCGGTGCGCCCTATGCGCCATTCTCAGGGGACATGATGCGCGACACCGACATCCTGGAAATCTGTCGCACCTGGGCGTTCACGCGCGGTGACGTGATGGGCACCGCGGCCCTGCGCTAGGAGCAAAGCGATGATCACACTCCGCCGGGCGGCCCACCTGAGACCAAACACGAGCGGCACTGCGGCCCGCTCCCCACGATGGCGCCGACGCGCGCGCGGGGGTCGCTGCTGATGGACCGCTACGCCGTCATCGGCAACCCTGTGGCCCACAGCAAATCGCCGCAAATTCATGCAGCGTTTGCCCTGGCCACCGGCGAAGCCCTGGTTTACGAACGACTGCTCGCGCCTCTGGATGATTTCCCCGGTACGCTGGCGGCGTTCCGGCGGCAGGGCGGCCTGGGCGCCAACGTTACCCTGCCCTTCAAGCTCGAAGCCTATGCCGCGGCCAGCGAGCACAGCGCACGCGCGGTGCAGGCCGGGGCGGTGAACACCCTGGTTTGGCGCGAGGACCACTGGTTCGGCGACAACACCGACGGCGTCGGCCTCACCCGCGATCTGCGCCAAAACCTCGGCTGCCGCGTCGCCGACCAGCGCGTGCTGGTGTTGGGCGCCGGGGGCGCCGCCCGGGGCATACTTGGGCCGCTTCTGGCGGTGCATCCACGCATGCTGGTGATCTCCAATCGAACCGTCAAAAAAGCCGACGAACTGGCCGCGCTTTTCGCCGAGGACGGCCCGGTCGTTTCCGAAACCGCGCGCAACCTCGCCGGGCAGAGTTTTGATCTGGTGATCAATGCCACCAGTTCCAGCGTCGGCGAAGATACCCACCCCTTGCCCTGGCCGGCCGGCCTGTTTGCGCCCGGCGCCTTCGCCTACGATTTGATGTACGCCAGCGAACCCACGCGTTTCCTGAATTGGGCCGATCAGCAGGGCGCGACACGGCGGGCTGATGGCTTGGGCATGCTGGTTGAGCAGGCCGCCGAGAGCTTCTTGCTTTGGCGGGGAGTACGTCCCGAAACCCGGGCCGTGCTCGACGGCCTGCGCGGCTAGACGCGGGCGATGCGCGCAAGCGTCTGGCGCTGGCTGGGCTGGGCTTTGGCTCTGGTGCTTGGCGGGCTGCTGCTGCTGCAGTTCTGGTACCTGGCGCATCTCTTGTGGTACCGCGGTCATAACCCCGAGCAGACCGCATTCATGAGCATGCGCTTGGCCGAACTGAGGGTGAAGGCCCCGGGCGCACAACTGCGCCACCAGTGGGTGCCCTATCAGAAGATTTCCGTGCAGCTCAAGCGCGCCATGATCGCCGCCGAGGACGCCAAGTTCGTCGATCACGAGGGATTTGACTGGGACGGCATCCAGCGTGCTCTGGAGAAGAACCAGAAGAGAGGCCGCGTCGTCGCCGGCGGTTCAACCATCACTCAGCAGCTGGCCAAGAACCTCTTTCTCTCCGGCAGCAAGCGCTACCTGCGCAAAGCCGAAGAGGCGGCGATCACCGTGATGATGGAAGCGGTGCTCGACAAGCAGCGCATTTTCGAGATCTACCTCAACGTCATCGAATGGGGCAACGGTGTTTTCGGCGCCGAGGCCGCGGCGCGGCACTACTTCGGCGTAAGTGCTGCGGACCTCAGCGCCGAGCAAGCCGCGCGCCTCGCCGCCATGGCCCCCAATCCGCGCTTTTATGACAAACACCGCGAAACCAGGGGGCTGGCGAAAAAAATCCCCATCATTTTGCAGCGCATGCCCGGGGCGGAGTTGCCTTGATTTGCGCTCGGAGTGCCTTGCCCTCGCCCAGGTCCCTGCGCCGGGCGTGACACGGCCCGGGGCGGCTACATCTTGGGGAAGGTCGTGGTGATGGACCCGATCACGGCGGTGCCGTTGCCGCGTACTTCATTGTCGGCCGCGGATTCCAGCACCGCCGAAGCGCTCTGGAGCAACCCATAGAAGTTGCCGATGACACCATTCCCGCTGGCCACCAGGGTGGCACCCGCGCCGCCGGTGTCCATGCCGATGTAGTTGTCCGCCAGATGAGAGTTGCGCACGGAAACGTAAGCCGTGCCGGCTAAAGTGTAGCTTTGCACGCCGGAGGCAGAATTTTTGGTGGCCACCGAGTCGGTGACCAGGAGCTTGCTGGTGTTTCCAGGGTTAATATTCTGCGCGGCAAAGCCGCCATTTCCGCCGCTGGCCACACTACGGTCGATCGATGCGCTGGTGGTGACCGAGGTACCGGCAAAATAGTCGGTCACCCAAACCGCCATATCGGTGCTCCCATAGAATTGGGATTCGGAGATGCTGGCGGTCGCCCCGCCGGAGAAAATGGCTGCATCGTGATTGTCGCGAAACTCCGAACGCAGGACCCGCAGCCTCGCGTTTGTCGTGACCTGAAGCCCCGAGGAAAAGTTCGTGAACACGCAATTGGCGATGGAAAGCCTGGCCCCGCCGGTCATCAGGATGCCGCGCGTGCCCGTGGCGACGCCGTTGAGCGTGAGCCCACGCAAAGCCACGGCGATGCCCGGAGTGGCGATGGTAATCGCGGTACCGGCCGGCACGGTGACGGAAATGCCGGCATAAACGCCCTCGGGCGACACGATCGAGACCGACTTGTCGATTGTCACCGGGCCATAGCCTCCGGAAGCCAGAGCCACGATCTCGCCGCCCGAGTCGGTGACCGTGAGCGCTGCCGCGAAGCCGCGGCAGGGAGCGGTGTTGGCGCAGTTGGATGCCGTGTTGGCATCACTGCCGGCGGTGGACACGAAGGTGCGCTGCGCAGCGTAGGCGGGCAGCGTGGCAAGCACTAGAAGGATAGAGAGCAGAATGCGCGAAGCGAGTTGGCGCATGACGAACTCCTCTTGAGCTGTTGTGGACAGGCCGGTCGTCTACACGCGCGGTGCCAGACCGGAGCGAGGGCAGTGTAGCAGAAGGAGCTTGCCGGCAAGTGGCGCGCAACGCCGCGCCTGGCAATGTCGTGGAAGCGGCCTTGGCCGCGATCAGTGCCGCAAAACCCACAAGTTGCGAATAGGAAGAAATTGACCGGTGCAAGAAGAGGCTCCACGCACCGGCTTAATCCCTCCTGGACCTGGGCAATGGTGCAGGATCTGGAAACACGAATTCCGAGAAGCGCTGCGCGTCCCGGCGCACCGAACCTGTTGCAATCGAGCGATCAGCTACATCTTGGTGAACGGGGTGACGGTGCCCGTGACGTTCACGCCGTTGCCCTCGACCACGTTGTCGCCGGTGGATTTGAGTAGGCCTGAATCCGCCTGGTATAAGCCAGTGGTGTTCTTGGAAACGGTGTTGCCGGTGGCGATCAATGTCGAGCCGCTGCTGCCGTATGAGGTCAGGCCAAAGCCGTTCTCGGTGAATCGACTGTTGGTCACAGTGGCATAGCTCGTGCCCGACGCAGAGAAATTGTTGATGCCTAGGGTGCTGAACCCGACCGCCGAATCGGATACATGCAGGCGCATGGTATTTCCGGAAAAATTTGCGACAGCTTCGAATCCTGCTCCGCCAGACATCGCCACCGAACGGTGCACGTTGGCCGTGGTGACGACCGGGCCGCTGCCGTAGTTGTCGGTTACGGAAAGGCCCGCGCCATAATTGGCAAGGAACTTCGATTCGACGATGTCGGCCGTGGCGCCGTTGGCAACGGTCAGGCCGACATGGGTTTCTCGAAAGAGTGAGCCGATCACCCGCAGCGCGGCCGGTGTGTTCACGAACACGCCATATTTGCCGGAGCTCGGGAAATTGGCGACCACGCAGTTCTCGATCGACAGCGAGGCGCCGTTGGTCATGTTCACCCCGTAGGTGCCGCCCAGGCCGTTGATGGTCAAGCCGCGCAGCACGACGTTGACTGAGGCCGTAGCAATGGTGATGCCGCTGCCGGAGAACACCGAAATGCCGGCATATATTCCTTCTGGCGCGATGATCGACACCGATTTGTTGATGGTGACCGGCCCGTATCCGCCGGAAGTCAGCGCGATGATTTCGCCGCCGGGATCGGTGACGGTGAGCGCCGCGGTGAAGCCGCGGCAGGGGGTAGCGTTGGCGCAATTGGAGGCGGTGTTGGCGTCACTGCCCGAGGTTGATACAAAGGTGCGTTGCGCGGCGGAGGCCGGAAGGGCAAAAACGACCGACCAGGCCAAGGCGGCGAGCAGAGCAATCTGGCGCATGGAAATCTCCCAAAGACGAAAAGGAATGAAGAGGGAACACGAAGGATTCGAGAATTGGCAGGCCGGAGCTCTCCCGGGCCAACCACCAAAGGGCAGGCAGTTTACCAGAAGGCGGCGTTGGGAAAGGCGAGCGCGTTGCGGGGTGGCGGGTGCTTTTTGCGATCGGCCTTAGCCTCCACCCGCCCATCAACGAGGTGGCACTAGAATCTCGATCAACCGCGACCACCACGCTGCATCTACATGGACGGGCCAGTCGTTGTGGTCGGCGTGGGGAATTTCGATCAACTGCTCTTCGCCCGGGAGAGTTGCAAAAAGGCGTCGGCCGATCTCTGCCGGAATGATGCGATCTTCCTGCGCGAGCACGACCACACTTGGGCCCGGAAAATCTTGCAACCGTGCCGCGCTGTCGTAGGTGTCGCGCAGGAAAAGTGCTACCGGCAAGAGCGGGTAGTGGTGCTGCGCAACACTGACAAGCCGATCCCAGGGGGTGATGAGAATGAGGCCAGCGACTTCGTCGCCGTGTCCGCCCACCGCGCCGGCCGCCACGGCGGCACCGAGCGATTCTCCGATCACCAGGAGTGGCGATCCAAACTCGCTGAGTGCGACGCGCAGGGATTCGCGGGCATCCGCCACCAGTGCTTCTTCGCCCGGTTTGCCGGGCCGCGGTCCATAGCCCGGGTACTCCGCGAGCAGCACGCGCAGGCCTTGCCGGACCAACTCCTGGGCATACCACTGGCGCTGCGCGGCATGCCCGGCATTGCCATGGAAGACCACCACCGTGCCGCGCGGCGCGACCCGCGGCTCGACGAGGTAGCCACGCAAGTCGCTCGCCGCGGGCCAGGGCCGCAGGCCCGGATAGCTCGCCGCGACTTGCGCGGCGCTGATCCGTTCGGGGTAATAGAGCAAATGGTCTTGCAGCATGCAGCCGGTGCCAAGGAGGATGGGAAGCAGCAGCAGCCAGAAGAGCAGGCGGTGCGGAAGGTGAGCGGGGTGCGGCATCCGGCATGGTATCGCCAGTCTTGGGAGCGCTGCAATTCGCGCGGAGCCGAACAACATAGTTCTGGCCCTGGTCCGGGCGCAGGCGGTACAATCGGGCGGTCGTGTTGCCCTTTGATACCGCCTTGCCTAAATGTCCGACAACGTCCAACGTCTCGATAAGCGTCCCCGTCAGGAGGACGCCGTGCAAGAGATCGTGGCCTCGCTGCGCGAGCGCGATCTCTCGGGGCTGGTCGTTCGTCACGATCTCGGCCGTACTCCGGAATTCGTAGCCGATCTTCTGGATCGACCCGAGGTCCATGCCCTGCGCGGGCAACTCGATCGTCTGCATCCCGCCGATGTCGCCTTGGTCCTCGAAGCGCTGCCCCTGGATGAGCGCCTGCTCGTCTGGGAGTTGGTGCGCGCGGAGCGCGACGGCGAAATTCTGCTCGAGGTCTCCGACGCGGTTCGCGAATCGCTGATTCGCCACATCCCCAGCGAAGAGCTGGTCGCCGCGGCCGAGAATCTCGATGCAGACGAAATCGCCGACCTCGCGCCCGATCTTCCCGAAGACGTGTTGGCCGACCTCTTTCGTTCACTGCCGGTGGAGGAGCGCGAACAGCTGCGTGCGGCAATGTCTTTCGAGGAGGACGCGGTCGGCGCGTTGATGGATTTCGACCTCGTCACGGTGCGCCCCGACGTAAGCCTGGAGACAGTGCTGCGCTATTTGCGCCGCTTCGACGAACTGCCGGACCAGACCGATCAGATCTTCGTCATCGACCGTGCCGAGAGCCTGCTCGGCACCCTGCCTTTGCATCGCCTTCTGGTCAACGACCCCGAGCGCGAAGTGCATGAGGTGATGGTGGAGCCGGTGCTCAAACTCATGCAGGATGACAAGGCCGAGGACGCCGCCAAGGCCTTCGAGCGGTACGATCTGGTCTCCGCGCCGGTGCTCGACGCCCAGGGCAAGCTGGTCGGCCGCGTGACGGTGAACGAAGTGCTCGATCTGGTGCGCGCCGAAGGCGAAGAGGACTTGCTCGCCCAGGCCGGCTTGCGCGAGGAAGAGGATGTCTTCGCCTCGGCCTGGAGATCGTTCCAGAACCGCTGGACCTGGCTGGCGATCAATCTCGTCACCGCCTTCGTCGCCTCGCGGGTGATCGGTATCTTCGAGCATTCGATTGAAAAACTGGTCGCCCTGGCCGCGCTCATGCCCATCGTCGCCGGCATCGGCGGCAATTCCGGCAACCAGACCATCACCATGATCGTGCGCGCGGCCGCCGTGGGCAGTGTAAGCCTCGCCAATGGCGAACAACTGCTGATGAAGGAAATCAAGGTCAGCGCCCTCAATGGCTTGATCTGGGGCGGCGTGCTGGGACTGGTGGCCTACCTCCTCTACAGCTCCTGGGCCCTGGCCCTGGTAATGACTGCGGCCATGAGCTTGAACCTCACCCTTGCCGCCATCGCCGGGGTGATGGTCCCCATGACCCTGTTGCGCCTTGGGCGCGACCCGGCCCTGGGTTCGAGCGTGCTGATCACCGCCATCACCGATTCAGGAGGGTTCTTCATCTTTCTGGGTCTGGCGACGGTGTTTTTGCTCTGATCTTCCCGCGCCTCATCCCTTACCCGCGCCGGAAAGAGGGGGGAGTTCCTCCTTGCCTGGCGACCTCCACGCCCAGGCCGGCAGGGTTGCCGCAGCAGGGTGCAAGGCGCGGCACCTGCCGCTGACGGACGAAAAGCCTCAAGTAAGCCCGCCGCGGGCCGATAAACCTGTTCCGGGTTCGGACATTTCGCGTCGAATGAACTCAGCAGGCTGGGGGGCGACATGAGCATCGCAAACAAACTGTACGCGCTGATTGGAGCGCTGCTGGCATTGGCCGCGGGGGTCAGCGGCTTGGGCCTCTATGGCATGAAATCCATGGTCGCGGGCTTGGAGACGGTCTACCACGATCGGGTGGTGCCGTTGCGCGATCTCAAGGACATCGCCGACGCCTATGCGGTAGACATCGTCGACAACACCCACAAGGTTCGCAACCGCAATCTCAACCCGCAAGAGGGGCTCGCCAATGTCGAGAAAGCCGAGAAGCTCATCGCCCAGCGCTGGAAGGCTTATCTCGCAACCGTGCTGGTCGAGGAAGAGAAAAAGCTGGTCGCGGAAGTCGAGCCGCGCATGAAGGCGGGCAATGAGGCCACTGCGAAGCTGAAGAACCTGCTTCGTGAAGGCCGCATCGATGACGTGGCGGCGTTCGCTGCATCCGAGCTCTACCCGGCAATCGACCCGGTTTCTGAGTCATTTTCCAAGCTCGTGTTGGTGCAGCTCGACGTCGCCAAGCGCGAGTACGAAGGTGGGCAACGAACCTACGCCATGCTGCGCAATTTGGCCGTGCTGCTGATCGCGATCGGGGTCGCCGGCGGCTTCGGCGTGGCCATCTGGGTGATTCGCAGCGCGGTGCTCTTCCCGCTCGCGCAGGCGCAGCAGTTCGCCAGCCAGGTTGCCGCAGGAAATCTTTCCGCCAAGGTGAGCGAAGTTCGCGCCGACGAGATCGGACTGCTGCTGCGCGAACTGGGCGGAATGCGCGACGGATTGCGGCGCATGGTCACCGGTCTCAAGCAGAACGCCGAAGGCGTCGCTGGTGCGGCGCAACAGCTTGCTGCCGCTTCCGGAGAAGTGGCCAAGACCACGTCCCGCCAATCGGATGCGGCCTCCTCGATGGCGGCTGCGGTCGAAGAACTCACGGTCAGCATCAGTCATGTCGCCGACAGTGCCCGCGAGGCGCATTCGGTCACGGCGCGCACTGGAGAGCTCTCGCAAGCCGGCAGCGGCGTCATTCAGGACACGGTCGCGGAAATGAAGCGGATCTCCCACACCGTGGGTGAAGCCGCCAACACCATCCAGGCCATGGGGGAGAGTTCGCAGAAGATTTCCGGAATCGTTCAGGTCATCAAGGAGGTCGCCGAACAGACCAACCTGCTCGCCTTGAACGCCGCCATCGAGGCGGCTCGCGCCGGTGAACAGGGCCGAGGCTTCGCCGTGGTCGCCGACGAGGTGCGCAAGCTTGCCGAGCGCACCGCCCAGGCCACTACCGAAATCAGCGATATGATCGGGGCGGTGCAAAACAATGCGCTCGCCGCCGTGGCCACCATGCAGGAGGCGGTCACGCGGGTCGAAGGCGGGGTCGAACTGGCCCAAAAAGCAAGTGACTCGATGGTTGACATCAGAGACGGGGCGCAACGCGTGGTCGCCTCGGTGAACGACATCTCCAACGCGCTCAAAGAGCAGAGTATCGCCAGCAACGACATCGCCTCCAGCGTCGAGCGAATCGCGCAGATGTCCGAAGGCAGCAGTGCCGCCACCCGTGAGACCGCCGACACGGCGCGGCGACTCGAAGATCTGGCGGCCAGCACTCGGGCCGCGGTGGCGGCGTTCCAGCTCTAGAAGAACTTCGCTTGGAGCCATCACGCTGGCCGAGGTCGCTGTCCAGACTCGTTCAATCTTCTGGAGTCCGACCTTCGCCGAAACGACCAGTCCCGAGTCAATCGGGGTCTCTGTGGGCGATACCACGGAGAATGATCCCACCCATGTTGCGCCGATCCCAAGCCGGCCCTCGCCCCAATCCTTGCTAGAATCGCGGTTCCCTAGGGGCAAGGCGAAAGTCGCATGCGAATTCTGGTTTTGGGCGCAGGTGTGGTCGGGGTCACCAGCGCCTGGTATCTGGCGCAGGCCGGACATCAGGTGACCGTTCTCGACCGCCAAGCCGCGGCAGGCATGGAAACCAGCTTCGCCAACGGCGGGCAAATTTCCGTTGGCCATTGCGAGCCCTGGGCCAACCCCCAAGCCCCGCGCCAGGTGCTTCAATGGCTGGGCCGCGAAGACGCGCCGCTCTTGTTTCGCCTGCGCGCGGACCCACAGCAGTGGCTTTGGGGTTTGCGCTTTCTTCACGAATGCCTGCCCACGCGCACCGCCCGCAACACCGTGCGCATTTTGCGGCTGGCCTTGTACAGCCGCGAGTGTTTGTTGGCGTTGCGGCAAGAGACCGGCATCGAATATGACCAGTTGCGCGCGGGCATCCTCGAAATCTACGATGACGCCAAGGACTATGCCGCCGCGAGAGCGAGTGCCGAGCGCGTGAGCGCCACCGGCTATCCGCGCGAATTGAAGACCGCCGAGCAGTGCGTCGCCGTGGAGCCAGCCTTGGCCGGCGCACGCATCGGTCTGGTGGGCGGTATTTACACGCCGGGCGATGAAAGTGGCGACGCGCATCGCTTCACCCAGCGCTTGGCCGAACTCGCCAGCGCCCGGGGTGTCTGTTTTCGCTATGGCGTGGTGGTCGAATCCTTGGTCCGAGAAGATGCGAGCATACGCAGTCTGCGCATCGTCAATGAAGCTGGCCGCAAGGAAGTCCTCTGCGCCGAAGCCTACGTGGTCGCCCTGGGCAGCTACAGCCCGCTCTTGGTGCGGCCGCTCGGTCTCCCGATCGCGGTGTATCCGACCAAAGGCTACTCGGCCACCTTGCCGGTAACGAACAGCGCCAGCGCGCCGCGGGTGAGCCTCACCGATATGTCGCACAAGATCGTCTTTTCGCGACTCGGCGAACGCCTGCGCGTGGCCGGCACGGCCGAGCTTACCGGCTATGACCTCACCCTCAACGAAGTGCGCTGTGCCGCCCTGGGGCGCCGCGCGCGCGAACTCTTTCCCGAGGCCCTGGCGCACGATCAGGTCGAGTACTGGACCGGTCTGCGCCCGGCCACGCCCTCCAATGTTCCCTACATCGAACGCACCGCTATCGGCAACTTGTATCTCAACACCGGTCACGGCACCCTGGGCTGGACCCTGGCCTGCGGTTCCGCCCAGCGCTTGGCGGAGATCGTGGGCGGTGCGCGCGGCTCGGCTTGGGAGGCATGAGGGCGGTGATGGCGTGGACGGATTGGTGCATGCGCTCGCGCCTGGCGCGAGCTTCGTCCACCAGACCACCGCGTGCCCCATGGGAACCTCGAGCGAGCGCTGCGGGTCGGAGAGAATCTTCCCAACACCACGGAGACCACGGGTGACGCCCAGCCTCAGCGAACTCGAAGCCGCGGCGGCCATCGTGCATGCCATCATGCCACCCACACCGCAATACGCCTGGCCGCTGCTCAAAGAAGCACTGGGCACCGAGCTGTGGGTGAAGCACGAGAACCACACTCCCATAGGCGCCTTCAAGCTGCGCGGCGGGCTGGTCTATTTCGATCACCTCGCCCGCGACCCCAAGGTCCGAGGTGTGATCAGCGCCACCCGCGGCAATCACGGCCAATCGGTGGGCTTTGCCGCCCGCCGCCATGGACTGCCCGCCACCATCGTGGTGCCCCAAGGCAACAGCATCGAGAAGAACGCGGCGATGCGCGCGCTGGGGGTGGAACTCATCGAGCATGGCGAGGACTTTCAAGCGGCGCGCGAATTCGCGGAAAGCCTGGCACTGGAGCGCAAGCTGCATGCTATTCCGCCCTTCCACGAGCATCTGGTCGCCGGGGTCGGAACGTACAGCCTCGAATTCCTGCGCGCGCGGCCCGAGCTGGAGGTGGTCTATGTGCCCATTGGTATGGGCTCGGGTATCTGCGGCATGGTGGCGGCGCGCGAGGCGCTGGGGCACAGGACGGAAATCGTCGGTGTGGTTTCGGCGCATGCGCGCGCTTATGCCGAGAGCTTCACGGCCAGGCGCGCCATCGCCGCGCCGGTGAGCACGCGTCTGGCCGACGGCATGGCTTGCCGGGCGCCGCACCCGCAGGCGCTGGAGATCATTTGGCGCCAGGTGGGGCGTATCGTCGAAGTGAGCGATACCGAAGTGGCCGCCGCCATGCGCCACTTATTTATCGCCACCCACAATACCGCCGAGGGCGCCGGCGCCGCCGGATTCGCGGCGGCCATGCAAGAGCGCGGCCGTCTCGCCGGACGATGCGTCGGCGTGGTGCTCTCCGGCGGCAACGTCGATCGCGAACTGTTCCGCGAGGTGCTGGGGGAGGGTGGGTCCGAGCCCCCGCCCGGCCGCCCGTAGGGGGCTTAGCCAAACACCCGGAGCGGGCGCAGCCCGCGAACCGCGCTCCCCCCTCCCGAGG